>DJVY01000194.1 GCA_002440885.1 Bacteroidales bacterium UBA6244 | reverse complement strand
GTTTAAACCAGGACCAACGACAAATATATTGCTGCGCCAACGGCGGCCACGATGATCCAAAAAGTCACCAGAGGTGATAGGCCATCTTTTTCAGGATCGTAATCAAATTCACTTCTTGGCATATTGCTTTTGCATTAAGGTAGCTTATTAAGCCGTTCACCATTTTTAAAGGCCACAACAAATGCATCGGAGATGCCGTTTCGGCTTCGTAATTCATTTCGTTTATCACGGGCTTCCTCGTAGTTGGCAAAAGCACCTACGGTATAGATGTAAAACCCGTTATGTACATTTTCTTTGATCTGCAAAACTGAAAGATTGTAGCTGTTGCTAAGCTGTTGCTTTGAAATTGGGTTTCCATATTTTGCCCTGATTTGTACCCTGTATTCAATGCCATCGAAAACAGGTTCGGCAGGTTGCTGTACGATCACAGGTTCTTCGGTAATTACTTCTTCAACAACAATCACAGATTCAGGCTTTTTAGGGGGTTCAACTGGTTGTCCGATTACAGGAGGCGAAACGAACAGCATATCAATTTCAGCCGGCTCGATAGGTTGCTTATTTTTTGATGGTTCGGTTTTTGTCGTTTTTTTCGATTTAAAATAGTCAAATTCCTCCTCATCTCTTCTACTCTTTTGCTCAACTCTGACTTTTTGACCAAACTTAAAAGTAAAACCAAGCGAGGTATAGTTGTATATATCGTACTTAAAACCGCTAACCTGACCATCAAGCCAATCAGAGCTCATGCCTCTGTTCGCTGATTGGATGGTAATATCCCACTGATCGCTTAGCCGGAACTTCGCGCCCAAGCCACCGATAAGCATGCCTTCAATCGTTCGTCCGCCAATGCCGCTTCCATTTCCAAAGCCAACTTTTCTAATGACTTTTTTCGAGGATAATTCCATTAACTCCGTGTTGTAATTTGTAAGCCCTACACCAAAGATGATGTAGGCATCCCAAAATTGCCCGGATTGGTAGCGAGTAATGATATTTCGTATGCTGATAGTGGTATGCAGGTTGAGTTCGATATAGCTTGACTCGAAGTATTTGTTTGAAGGACGGCGTGTTCCGGCCAGTTTGCCATAAAGTCCTTGTCCATTAACACCAAAAACAGGTGAAATTTGATACCCCAGATGTAGTCCTCCCGCAAATCTCCATTCGTTTTCGTAGTTTGATACAGGCCAATACTGATATTGCTTGATGTCTCCGAAAAAGAGACTTGTGCCGGCACTAATACCCATATTCATATGAGGTCGAAACTCTGAGTTTCTGATAAACGATTGTCCATAACCACTGCCGGGAAACAGCGTTACAAAAAAGATTGAACTGATGATTATGGCGAAAAATATAGAGCTTTTATCCGTATTCATGAAGGCATACAATTAGTAGGTTTAAAAATAACAGATTACAACCCTGCTATTTTACGCCTCTAAAATAACCAAAAACAATAGGATAGAAAGCCCGCTATTGATTAATTATCGCCAACCAATTGTTAATATCTTCAAGCTGTACAGGTGGTATGTCCAGCTTGTTTTTTTTGCGGTATCCGTTTAACGTTTGCAGGATGGCTGTTGGTTTGGTTTCTTTAATGGCTTCAATCGATCCAAACCCTGCTGCCGACAGGTGTATGCCCCAATCGCTCACAATACCAGCATTTTCGAGGATGTTGCCAGAGGGTGCTTTTTTGAGAATTTCCGGACGCATCTGTGGAAAGAAAAGCACCTCCTGAATGGAGGCCTTATTGGTCATGATCATCACCAATCGGTCGATTCCAATCCCCATTCCTGAAGTTGGTGGCATGCCGTATTCCATGGCACGCAGAAAATCCTGGTCAATAAACATGGCCTCATCATCGCCTTTTTCTGCCAACGCCATTTGGTCTTCAAATCGAGAACGCTGGTCGATGGGGTCGTTGAGCTCAGTGTAGGCATTGGCCAGTTCTTTGCCATTTACCATTAATTCGAAGCGTTCGGTAAGTTCGGGATTGTTGCGGTGGCGTTTGCACAATGGCGACATCTCTACAGGATAATCCGTAATAAAGGTGGGTTGAATGAAATAGGGTTCGCATTTTTCACCAAAAATTTCATCAATCAATTTGCCTTTTCCCATACCGGCATTGGTTTCAATGCCGAGTTTCTGAGCGGTTTCACGCAGTTCTGCTTCGTTCATCTCGCTTACATCAATGCCTGTAAACTCTTTTATGGCCTCTAATATGGACAAACGGCGAAATGGTGCTTTGAAGTCAATTAGGTTGTTACCTACCTGAATCTGCGTTGTGCCATGCAAGTCGAGCGCAATTTTTTCAACCATTTTTTCAGTCATTTCCATCATCCAGAAATAATCCTTGTAGGCTACATAAATTTCCATTTGGGTAAATTCAGGGTTATGGAAACGGTCCATGCCTTCGTTACGGAAATCTTTTGCAAATTCGTAAACCCCTTCAAAACCACCTATAATCAACCGTTTAAGGTATAATTCGTTGGCTATGCGGAGATAGAGTGGCATATTTAGCGCGTTGTGATGGGTTACAAAAGGACGTGCCGCTGCACCACCCGGTATAGCTTGCAGAATAGGTGTTTCAACTTCCAGATAGCCTTTTTGGTTCAAAAAGTCGCGCATCGAACGAATGACTTGTGCCCTTTTAACAAAAGTTTCTTTAACGCCTTCATTTACTATCAAATCTACATAACGCTGGCGATACCGTTGATCGGGATCAGTAAAGGCATCATAGGTTACACCATCTTTTTCTTTAACCACGGGCAATGGACGCAGCGATTTAGAAAGCACGGTAAAAGATTTGACATGAACCGTGATTTCTCCCATTTGGGTAGTAAACACATAGCCTGTAATACCAATAATATCGCCTATGTCAAGCAGCTTTTTGAACACTGTGTTGTACATGGTTTTGTCTTCCCCCGGACATATGTCATCTCTCTTAAAGTAAAGTTGTATACGACCTGTGGAATCCATTAACTCAACAAATGAGGCTGCCCCCATAATGCGTCGGCTCATGATACGTCCGGCCATTACCACCTCCTGAAAAAGCGAATTGTCGTGGGGGTAATTCTCCAACACCTCAGCAGCATAAGCATTTACATGATATTGTTCAGGTGGGTATGGGTTTATGTTCAATTGCTCTAAAGCATTTAAAGCATCGCGTCTGATTTGTTCCTGTTCGCTAAATGACATGGTTTTAAATTTTTGGCAAAGATAAAAAAAGCTGCCTGTTCTTTTGATCTGAACAGGCAGCTCGAAAACAATATTGTTTTAAAGTCTGGTTACAATACAGAAATCTTTTTTCTGATTACCTGATTGTCACCCGACTGGATGTCAAGTACATAAACACCGGGGCTCAGATGGCTGATGTCCAGTACGTTTCCTGAGAAATTCTTCTTTTGTAGTACCACGCTTCCGGAGGTCGAGAAGAGGGTAACATCCGCATTTTCCAAACCATTGATGTGGAGTTTGTCGTAGGCCGGATTTGGATAAACCGATATAGTTGGTTGTGCTGGTTTGTCAACGCCAACATAATCAATGCTGTAGTTAATTTTGTATTGCTTGTGAGCAAAGCGGTTTTCAGCATACACATCAATAATCGCTGTACCCGGAATATTGAAAGCCATGCTTGTAAGCATAATCGACGCTTCATTCATCGGTGTTCCCATCACCACTGGTTCTTCAATTGTGCCTTCGGGCAACAGTACGTCGTACTCGTAAATATCCGGATCGAAACCTTCGAGGGGTTCGCCATCAAGGGTAATTGAACTCAAACGGGCATCTGCCGAGAAATTTTGGTTCTCTAATCCGTAAGCTGATTGAATCACTTCTTTTGAGGTGGGATCCTGAACAATAACCACAATCATCAGGTCATCGTATTCCTCAACATTGGTTGTTGACAAATCGTAGTTGTATGAGAATTGTGTGGGAACGCCATTCACAAAAGTTTTTGATACCCCATTGGCATCAGGCATCATTTTCATCATCACATGTTCAAACTCAGTTTCGCCATTGGTAGCCACATTTTGGGTGGTGAGTTTTTCAATCACAATGTTATATACCTTTAATGGTGAGCTGCTGGCAAAAGGCAGGATGTTAGTGGTAATGTTGATGTTAGTACCGGTGATGGTAAAGGTTGAGGCAATGTCTAAGGTGGAGGTAAGTTGCAATGCACTGTTGAGCGCTGTATTAGCTGCCGAGGTGCTCGCACCAATATTATCACCATTACAGAACAGATCAGGAACAGCATTTACACCATAATAACTCCGGCGCACGCCACCCTCTGCGGTATAATAGGGGTCACCTGCCCCGGGCCAGTTCATTTGGTATTTGATGAGTATAATTTCATCTTCGTGGGTGTTACACCAGGGAACGAAAGTTGAGTTGAAACTGGCACATGGAGCACATGTTGAGCTGGTAAACTCTTCATATAGCGGCTTGCGGGGTAGCACGATTGATTGATATTCAATGTTTTTACTCAGTGTGTCATTCGAAGGATCCAGATCGCTAGAACCATTTACGCTATTTATCCACATGGTGAGGGTATGTTGTCCGAAAGGAGAAGCCCACATACCATCAAAAGTAAAATCAGCTGATTCGAGCAAGTCAAGATTTAACCCGGAAAAAGTTGAATCTCTTTCGATTCCGGAGTAAGAAACCCAGGTTACATTCACCTCCTCGATGATGGTTTTTCCTAGATTAAGTACCGAACCCATTACAGGAACAGGGCCTGAAATAACGCCCGGTGTCAGGATGTTGGCCAGTTTACAATCGAAGTCGGAGGGGGTAAACATAATGATGTCGTCGATGTACCATCCGGTTACCGAGGCCATGTTCCCGGTAAGGTAGAAACAGAATCTGAAATTTGAGCTGGCGATCTGATCACCGGTTAGAATGAGTGTAACCTCTTCTGGATCAATATTTTGGTTGGGTGTCTTTTCCCAAACCGGAATCCAGGTGCTTCCTTGAGCAATGGCTACACCAATGGTAAGCCCCGATCCGGCCCTCACGTAATTGTGTTTAAACATTAAAATGGCGGTGTCGATTGCCGACATGTTGGTATACGGCGACATTAAACGCGATGTCCCGGTGTAGGTAAATCCTTCAAATTTACATTCCGGGGATGAACCGCCGGCAAATGATGATTCACTGCTGTACCAGCCTGACGTTAAGGGTAAGGCAGTCCAGCCGGTAGGTGGCATAGTTCCTGAGCTAAAGTCCTCGCTCAGTATTGTTTGCGATTGAAGTAATCCGGTAAGTAAGAGCCCTACCATTAAGAGATAAATTTTTTTCATAGTTTTCCGATGATTAATGAGTGATACACTTGTAAAATTACTGCTATTAAGCGCTTTATAACACTATTTAGCTTCTAATTATGATTTATTTAATAATAATTTGTGTTGATGTCCTTTTATCGCCATAATAAACCGTTAAAATATATGTCCCTGAAAGTACATTTTCCAATACCACGTCAACCTCTTGCCCATCAGTACTTCCTGTGGATATCATACTTTTTTCATAGACAACCTGACCCTGCATATCGTATACATGGATTAAATAATTTTTTTCGGAATGATCGGGGATGGTTATTTTAAACCGACCTGTCGATGGATTTGGATGGACGATCATGTCAACAACGGCGTTTTCATCAATTGCCGTGCAATTAACTATATCAATAATAATTTCACCTGTGGTGGTACATTGGTTTTGGTTAGTTACCTGCACCTGAATATTTCTGATTCCGTATCCGTGGAACATGGCTGTGCTATCCACCTGAATACTTTGTGTTGTTTCTCCAGTTGACCAAACGAATGCGCTGCCACTGTTGCCTGCATCCAGCACAATCATGGCATCGCCACACATGCTGGTATCAGCACCCAGATTTACCATGGGATAGGCTATCACTTCAATAAAAATAGAATCCTGTGCACTCAGCGAATCGTTGAAGGCCACAACTTTGTACCAGCTACTCACCTCCGGCTGTGTCGTCGGGTTTTGTTCTGATGACTCAAAACCTTGCGGTGTTGAACTCCAGGCATATTGCATGTTTTCGCTTAGCCCGAAAGTTTGTGCTGTTAATTGAATTTCTGTCCCTGAGCAAACGACCTGGATGCTATCGGCTGTGCCGGCCACTACCATGACCTCAGAAACATCCAATTGGATAGGGACGGAAAGTTCGTTGAATAGCGGATCGTTAGTGTAGAAGACAGCTTCAGCGAAATATGATCCTGTTTCCATGTCGGTGGCATCAAAGGCTACCTCAACAACGGTTGTGTCGCCAGGCAGTATGTCGCCAACAACAGGGTTCAGATCGAGCCAGCCCTGAACGATAACGGAGTAATCTTCCACCTCACCCCAGGAGGTTGTTCCACAGGGCTCTGGCACACCATTATAAGTAATCCTGACACGCATGGTAGTTACTCCACTGGTAGCCCCTACAGGAGGAATTATGGTTCCATTATAAGGACCAACACCCGGACTGCCTTCAAAATCAATACGTTCTTCTTCTCCAAATTCACCATCCTGATTCCAGTCAATCCAGGCGCTGCATTGGTCAACTTCCCAGTTTGGATCACCATTTGTGACGATGATTTGATAACTATCGCCCACAAACATTTTTGTTGACAGGTTGGTATAGTCGGCATAGTCTGACTGTCCGGAAGGATTATTGATTTCGCCTACCTGCACTCTGCTGATATATTCATCCGTTCCACCACCTGTGGCCGCGCAGTAGGTTAGGTTTTTCTGACTTTTACTAATAATCAACGGTTTAATTGAATAATGCAAAGGCAATTGACCCGTATTTACTACCTGAATAGTTTGAACTGATTGAGAATCAACCACCAGATGCTCATACAAACTTAAGGGAGAAACAGCAATATGGGCATCGCCCCACCTGACAACAGCACGTGCCGCAGCCGATTCACGGTCTTCGGAATAAGCGGCCGTCACTTTAAAGGTATAGTCGCCATAATCGGGCAACAAGTCAGAAAAAGTAGTGTCTGAAGTTGTTCCGATTAAGCTTTCATTCCGGTAAATATTGAAGTGGGTAAACCCTTCCGCCTGCTCATAGCTCCAGTTTAACAGTGTAATACCTGTTTCAAAAGTCACAATAGCGGTAAGGTTGAAGGGTTTATTTAATGGATTCAGTTGATATGGCGAGCAATAAGTCATGGTTGTCCCCGACCTGTTGTCTGTCCAAACCGGATAAACCCAACCATCCTGAGCGGTAATGCCCAGATAATCTCCAAAATAACTACCTGCCAAACCGGGGATCGGCATAGGGGTAAAGGCCACATCGCTCACTTTAAAATCTTCCCAGGTTATACCTCCATCACTTGAACTGGCGCAAAAAACTTCCAGTTCAGACGAAGACACATTTCTGTCGTCGTAAAACACGATACTAAGCGCACCATTGGATGGATCGCTGGCTATCCATGGAAAATAGTGTTTTTTCCCTGATCCACCTTCATCCTGGTTTACTTTTAGAGGATCGCTCCAGGACAATCCTTTATTTGTAGAACTAATCAGATAAACATCACAATCGCTTCCGGTATTGATGAATGGAGCTCCTATATTTGACCAGGTCACGTAAATTTTTCCGCTATTTTGGCCGTTACTGATGTCAACTGTTGCTGTCGGGAAAGAATTTACGCGCATATCTTTTCCAATTCCACTGGTACGTATTCCGCGAATATTTTCAATGATTCGGACGGCAGGTTCCCATGTTGCTCCACCATCGAGCGATCGCGACATCCCGATGGCACTTTCGTCGGACGGCCAGCTGTCGTAAATAGCCCATACAGCATATACTTCTCCGTTTGGCCCAACACTCAGGTTAACGCCCTGGTTATGACTTCCGGCGTTCACTGCTGTGCTGATGGCGGTTTTAGGTGTCCAGGTTATCCCATTGTCGGCAGACGTGGCCACGGCAATTTCGTTGTTGTTAGCTCCTCCAAACTCAGTCCAGGCCACATACAATTGTCCGTTGTACGGGCTTAACGGACTGTTGTCGATCCACATATGGTTTTTGTCAGCCAGATCTCCAGGGTTGGGAGCAACTGTGCTGGTGGTCCAGGTAGCCCCCTGATCGTTTGAATGAGAGATTCCCATTCCACCCGGGTTGTTAATGTAATTCACATACCACTTACCATTGTGTCCGATAGCTGTGGTAGGATCGCCGCGGTTCTCACCGCCTGCTCCTTGCACCTCACCTTCCCATGTTTCTCCCGATGAGAAGGAGTACAAATCGTTAGCTCCATATAAATTACCTACCGGATTTTCTGTTGAGTTATTGCTGTTGAGCACAACTTCCGGATTATTCGGGTCAACAAAAACTGAATTTTCGCTTTGAGTCGAATTGATGTCTGTTACGGGAACGTCGGGAGAGTCTTCTATCAGAACACTCCTGCTTTTAATTTTTGAACCTGTGTAACGAGCCGGCGCGGGCTTGTTGTCTGGATTGAAAGGGACGATGCCTTGTTGAGCTTTTTCTACCCAATAGTTTACATTGTCAACACGGGTGTTGATGAGTTGATTCTTTTCTTCCTTGGAGCGTTTTTCATCACTTACGCCATGGAATACAGTAAGGCTTATCAAAGCTAAGACGGTCAGCGTAACGAAGAGTGTAACTTTTTTCATAAGGGGCTAAATTTTTAACATGATGATAGACAGTATTTTGTTGATATAAGTTGCGCAAGGCGCAGGTTTATTATTGATCTGGTTTTCTCAAGGCTTTTTTATAGGTTTCAATGGCTCTTTGCCGGGCAAAGGCATGATCCACCATAGGTTTTGGATAGGTGGGTAATCCATATTCAGGAATCCACTTTTTAATATACACTGAAAGGGGATCGAATTTGGTGGCCTGAACAATGGGATTAAACACCCTGAAATAGGGAGCAGCATCGCAACCTGTTCCGGCTGCCCACTGCCAGTTGCCATTATTCGATGATAATTCATAGTCGAAAAGTTTGGCTGCAAAATAGGCTTCACCCCATCTCCAGTCGATGAGCAAATGTTTGGTTAAAAAACCTGCTGTCACCATCCTCACGCGGTTGTGCATAAATCCGGTATTGTTGAGTTCGCGCATGCCGGCATCTACCAGAGGATAACCTGTTGTGCCATTGCGCCACCGCTCAAACTCTTTCACGCTATTTCTCCATGGCACGTTGTCGTAAGCATGGTTAAAGTTTTGATTAACGACCTCAGGATAGTGATACAAAATCTGCATAAAAAATTCTCTCCAGATTAGCTCGGAGAGATAAACCTGGTTCCGGTTACCAGCCTGAGCAACCAGTTTTCTGATGCTGACGACCCCAAAACGAAGATAAGGCCCTGCAAAAGTCGTAGCCATCGCGGCCGGATAATCCCGCAAGGTATCATAGTTGTTAATGTTTTCATATTGCAGAACCGGAGGTTGAAGGTTGTTTTTAGTGAATCCGATCTCCTTTAGTGGAGGAAATACCCAGTCAGGGTGTGGTATGAAATTATTACCGGAAAGGGACTGGGCGAGAGCATTCTGTGGCACATAGGCCTGAAGCCACTTGTTTTTATAAGGTGTATATACCGAATAGGGTTGCCCGTCAGGTTTTAGAATCTCATCAGGTTCAAATACGACCTGATCCTTGAAACTTTTGAGTTTTATGCCTGACTTTTCAAGAAGTTGCGCTATTTCACTATCACGTTTCCGGGCATAGGGTTCATAATCGCGGTTAATAAAAACTGTTTCGATGTCGAAAGTTTTTATCAGCTCTTCCCACACTTGTTTTGGTGATCCGGATTTTACCAGCAGCCCACTATGGTATTCACGTAATTGGTGGTTTAGCTTGTTTAAGATTCCGTAAATAAAACTTACGCGAGCGTCATTTTTGGGGAGTTCATCAAGAATGTTGGTATCAAATATGAATAGGGGAAGAATCCGGTTTTTGTGGCTACATGCTGCTGATAAGGCTTTATTATCATCCAGACGCAGGTCACGCCGAAACCACATCACATTTATTTTCATATTATGAATTTTGGTCAAAGATAGCGATTGAAATCCTTACAAAATGCCTGGTTGCGCCACAAATTGTTTTCAATTAAAAAAAAAGGCCGTTGATTTTCAACGACCTTTTCTCAGTTTAAACAATTATTTTTTGATAATTAGTTTCTCGGAAACGGTGATGTTTTTCCCTTTAACCAATACTTGATAAATGCCATCAGAAAGTCCTGACAGATCTATTTTGTGGCTACCTGATCCGGTTATGTTCAGGTCATTTTGTTGGTACACCACAGCGCCATTCATGTTGGTAATGGTAAGCGTAACTTCTTGATTGATGAGACTTTTCAGGTCAGCAGTAAAGATTCCATTGCCCGGATTTGGATAGATGTTCAGGCTAATGGCTTCACGCTCATTGATGGAGGTACAATCTTTAAACTCGATGAAAACTTCAGCGGCATTAACACAGCCAAAGCTACTGGTCACTTCCACTCCCACAGTTTGAATTCCGTATCCATGACCGGTGGTATCGACCAAAATGGTCTGGCTGTCAGCTCCTGTCGACCACAGATAAGTTGCACCGGGGTTTCCCGCATCAAGGGTAATGTCACCTCCTCCGCAGAGTACGGTATCAGCACCCAGATTAACTTCAGGAACAAGGGCAAAATTAAGGTGGATGGTATCGGAAGAGGCACAGCCATTTTCGTTTGTTACTTTTACCCAAACGGTGGTCATGCCGCTGCCTTCGGCAACAATCGTCTGGCTGGTTTCGCCTGTCGACCACAGATAAGCAGCTCCTTCATTTCCGGCATTTAAGCTGAACATATGTTCGCCGCAAAGCAACTCATCCGGCCCCAGATCTACTTCTGGATTTGGGAATACAGCCACCTCAACTTCATTCGAATTGGAAAACTCACCATCATTAACTGTTACGAAATACGTTGTGTTAACGTTGGGCGAAGCCATCGGGTTTTGTTCCTGCGATACAAACCCCTCAGGAACAGAAGTCCAGCTATAGGTATACACCCCTGTTCCTCCTGAAGCATTGGCCGTTAACTGCACCGATTCTCCAATACAAATCTGGGTTGGGTCAGCTCCGGCCTCAATGGCGAGGTTACTAACCACCATTGTCAGGTTTACAGGAACAGGGCCACTGTTGATAGAGTTTGACAAATACGTAATCGTTTCAAAATACATTCCGTTAGTCAGACCCTCAGAGTTAAAAGTGAGCAAAACCTCCAGCGAGTCGCCCACTGGAACCATTCCTGTTTCAGGATTTACAGTGAGCCAATCTTCGTAAACGATGGCATAATCTTCTACCTCGCCGTATTCGGATTGACCTTCAGGGCTGGCTTTTTCTGAAGGACCAAGCAGGCGAACGCGCATTACCGTCACACCCTGAACACTACCTTTGGGAGGAATGATTGACCCTTCAAAAGAGGTGAAATTTTGGTTAGGCTGCAGGTTTACAGGAACTTCGTCAAAAATACGATTCTGATCCCAGTCGATCCATACAAACACCTGATCACCCTGATATCCGTTTTTATTTTCAACTACCAACTGATAAGATTCGCCAGCTTTCATGGTAGTGGAGAAATAGTTGTAATCGCTATAAAAGTCAGAACCAGAAGTGTTGTCTATACTGCCCAATTTAACGCGGCTGATGTACTCATCGCCTCCACCCTGAGCTGGAGCGTACTCACTGGATCGGGTTCCGGCTTTGAAAGGAGAGAGATTAAAAGTAAGATCAAGCACACCGGTATTTTTTATTTGAAGGGTTCTTTCGGCAGTTTGATCAGGTTCAAGGTTAACCATAATTTCGGTAGGTGTTACGACTATAGTCGAAGAGCCGTATTGCGTATTATCACTCGATGAAGGTGATTCGGCGCTGCCATAATCGGCGGTTACCTCGTAGGTATAATAGCCATAATCGGTAAGTTGATCTTCATAAGAGGTTTCAACAGAAGTCCCGATAAGTTCGCCGTTGCGATAGAGATTAAAATGTTGGAAACCGGTTGATGTTACAAAATTCCATGTTAGCGAGGCCAATCCGTTTTCCTGGTTTACTTCGGCTGACAAAGCTGTTGGCGTATGAACTTCGATGGTTTCAAATACTGAAACGTAAGTCATAGCCGTACCGGTGCGGTTGTCAGTCCAAACGGGGTAAACCTTGCCGCCGGTGGCGTGAATTCCCAGGTAGTCACCAAAATATCCGGAAGCCAGTCCTGGTATAGGCGATGGGGTAAAGGACACATCACTTACTTTGAAATCTTCCCAGGTTTCTCCGGCGTTATTCGACACGGACACCCATGCTTCAGCCTGACTTGGTGCGGTGTTTCTGTTATCATAGAAAATCACACTCAGAATACCGTTTGAAGGATCACAGGCTATCCAAGGCAAATAATGCGCCTTACCTTGTCCGATAGGGTCCTGGTTTACACGGACAGGTTCACCAAAGGTAGCTCCTCCGTCTGTTGATTTAATCATGTACACATCCCTGTCGCTTCCTGTATTTATTCCGGGGACACCCACATTGGTCCAGACCACGTAAATATTACCACTGGTTGGCCCATCGCTTATGTCTACGGCCATTACCGGAAACGAATTTACGCGCATATTTTGGGGCACTTCCGAATTTCGAATCCCTTTAATGTTGTTGATGATACGATAGGAGGGTTCCCAGGTAGCTCCACCATCGAGTGAACGGGCGAATCCGATGGCTTTTTCGTCCTGTGGCCAGCCATCGTAAATTGTCCAAACAGCGTAAACTTCGCCATTTGGTCCTGTACTTAGGTTTACGCCCTGGTTGTGGCTGCCGGCGTTAACGCCATAGCTAAGTACAATTTTATTGTCCCAGGTTTCACCACGATCAGCCGACCGTTTTACCACTACCTGATTGTCGGCATTGCCTCCGAAATCAGTCCAGGCGTTGTATAAATAATTTTCGTACGGGCTTCCAACCTTGGTGTCTATCCACATATGGTTTTTGTCGGCCAGGTCGTTAAAACCATTTCCCGGTTTAGGAGCAACAGCCACTTTTGTCCAGCTTGCTCCCTGATCGTCGGAGTAAGAAATGTCTTGCCCGCTGCTGGTGCTGATATAGCCAATATACCATCGACCATCCGTTCCGATACAGGCAGCCGGGTCGCCACTGTTACTGCTGTTTGGTCCTTGAATGCTTCCACCCCAGGTCTCACCTAAATCCATTGTATACAAATAGTCAGCGCCATAAACTGAGCCACCACTGGCAGGAGTGGAGTTGTTTGAGTTAAGCGCCACCATGTTGTCATTTGGATCGATAAAGATTGAGTTTTCGCTCTGTGTAGAGGATTGCGATGTAACAGGTACATCTGGTGAATCATCGCTTTTTACCATTCTTGATTTAATTTTACTTCCTGTAAAAGTAGCTTTTGGTACTTCAACTTCTGGATTAAGAACGGCCAGACCCATGGCTGCCATTTTTTTCCAGTAGCCGTTGTTATCCACCCGTGTGTTTACCTGGGCACGCTTTTCACGTTCCGTCATGGCGTTGTTACTAATTGCCCAATTGAGCGATAGTGCTCCGATAATCAGAGAAATACCCAGAGCAATAAGAATAAATTTTTTCATGATTGACTTTTTTTTACTGTAAATTGATTCATCCCTTTGGGGCAAATTTATAGCTAAAACCGATTTGCGGGGTAATAATTAACAAACTATTATCAATTTAATTGGCTTGGCCGTTGTAAACCGAATGTTAAGCCAAACATAATCAATAACATATGAATATTTGCCAATGGTGATGCCGCACAACAGTATAGCCATAAAAAAAAGATCTGTGACTATTATCTTGTCTTTGAAAGAAAAAGTAGTCCCACAGTAGAAAGGAATCGGGTTTACAAAAACCCTTTTGCGCTAAAATATTAATACTGAACTTCTAAGCCGAAGGTCAGACATATTCTTTTGCAATGGCTTCTCCGGATGAAACACGTAACCCGTTAATTGCGAGGGCTTTCATTTCGTCTTCGCCGGGGTACACATGCACCGGAGCAAAACGATGGATATAAGAAATCACCTGATTTACAAAGTACTTATCGTGTGCAATGCCACCTGTTATCAGTATTCCATCAATTTCGCCATGAAGCACAGCGGCCATCGATCCTACTTCTTTGGCCACCTGATAGGCCATTCCATCATAAATATACTTTGCATACTCATCTCCCTTTTCAGCGCGTTGTTCTACCTCGTAGGCGCTGTTTGTACCGAGATAAGCTACCAGCCCTCCTTCACCCTTAATCATTTTAAGCACCTGTTTTTCTGTATAGTTACCACTGTAGCAGAGCCGTACCAAATCGCCAACAGGCAAAGTTCCGGTTCTTTCAGGCGAATAAGGGCCATCACCATCAAGTCCCTGATTTACGTCGACAACACGTCCTTTCTTGTGTGCACCAACCGTTATGCCTCCCCCCAAGTGAACCACAATCAGGTTGAGATCTTCATAGGGACGCATGATGGATTTTGCATGTTGTCTTGCCACAGCCTTTTGGTTAAGGGCATGGAATATAGATCTTCGGGGCAACAATGGATGTCCTGATAACCTGGCCAAATCGTCAAGCTCATCAACAACCACCGGATTTGTAATATAGGCTTTTGCATCAGGTATCGATTGGGCAATATCCCAGGCTATTAGTCCGCCTAAATTGCTGGCATGTTCACCATAAACACAGAACTCCAGATCGTGGCGCATTTTTTCGTTAACGGCAATAATACCTGATTCTACAGGCTTTAACAGTCCACCTCTACCCATAATGACCGAAAGGGTATTGATGTCTATATCAGCGTTTTCTACTTGCTCGATGATAATCTTTTTCCGAAACGAGAACTGCTTGGTCACTACATCAAAAGGTTCCAGCTCTTCGGTGGTATGCCGGATAGTTTGAATAAACAAGGGCGTAGTTCCCTCATAAACAGCGATTTTAGTGCTTGTAGAACCGGGATTGATGGCCAGTATTCTTATTTCTTCCATAGGATTAGGGCTAGGTGAGTTTTATCTTGCCGACAAAGCTGCCAAGGCAATTGAATAAAGCTTTGTTTTGGTGCTGTCGCCGCGCGATGATAGTACGGCCGGAACACGCGCCCCAACCACAATAGCGCCTAGCTCGCTTTCGGCCAGCTTGGTATTGGTTTTGTAAAAAACATTTCCGGCCTCAATATTGGGGAATACCAAACAATCAGCATCTCCGGCTACCTCGCCAGTTATTTTTTTAATTTCCGCACTTTCTTTGTCAATGGCAACGTCCAAAGCCAAAGGACCATCTACAATAGCTCCTTTAATCTGACCTCTGTCGGCCATTTTTGCAATGATGGCGGCATCAACCGACGACTGAATTTTCGGACTGACCTGTTCACTTGCTCCTATCAAGGCTACTTTTGGTCTTGCAACACCAAGTGATTTGGCAACATGAATAAGGTAATTTGTAATGGCTATTTTTTCGCGTATTTCAGGGGCGGGAATAATGGCTACATCGCCTACAACGAGCAGCTTATGGTAATTTCTGTTTTCGATAACGGTTACATGACTAAGCACCGCGCCCGGATCCATGAGCCCTTTTTCTTTGTTTAAAATGGCCCGCATATATTTATCGGTGCTCACAAGCCCTTTCATGAGCAAATTACCCTTGCCTTCGTTAATCAAAGCCACGGCTTTTTCAGCTGCTTTCATCTCATCAGGTTCGTGCACTATTGTGAACTTGGCGGCATCAATTCCTTCTTCTTCGCAAATGTGGTTAATCGTTTCCCGATCACCAACTAAAGTTCCTGAAACCAGCCCCAGATCTATGGCCATGCTAACAGCACTTACTGAATGAGAATCGTTAGCATAGGCTGCTACCAGTACTTTTTTCTCCTGTGCTTTAAGCACTTCAAACATGTCGTCGAGTTTACTAATCATAGTTAATTCAAGTTGTTAAATAATTAACAAATTTACAAACATTGTTTGAAACAAACCATGTCAAAAGTTAATATTTACCTATTCTTAATTACAATTTTAACAATTCAATCTCAACGCACAGGATTTTGTTGGTTTTTATTCAAAACAATAGTTGTGGATTTCGATTTTAAAAAGACCCACCACTTTCAAAATACATTAGGATTGTCTATTTTTGAAAAAAATAAATCTTTGAAGAAAAAAGTACTCTTTGTTTGTTTAGGAAACATTTGCCGATCTCCCTCTGCTGAAGCAGTTTTTAATGGCATTGTTGCTAAACATGGCGTTGCAGATCAATTCATTGTCGACTCTGCCGGGACATCCGGTTATCACGCAGGAGAAATGGCTGATGCCCGCATGCAGCAGCATGCCCGAAAGCGTGGTTACGAACTCACCTCCATTTCTCGTAAGTTTAATCCTGCACGCGATTTTGATCAATTCGATTACATCATTGGCATGGATGCAGAAAATGTTGATAACCTCCGGTTGTTGGCTCGCGGTCCGGGCGATCTGGCCAAAATTCATCTTATGACTGATTTTTCGGAAACAACCCATTCCGAAGGTGTCCCCGATCCGTATTATGGAGGTTCACGGGGCTTTGAACTTGTTCTTGACTTGTTGGAACAGGCCGGAACAGGGCTTTTTAACCAACTAACCAAGAAATTAAAATAGCAAAAGAATGCACTCATGTTAGATAAGATTATCCAATTTAGTATTGCCAACAAATTGATTGTGTTGCTGTTTACCGCAGCGATAATAGGTTTCGGGCTTTTTGCTCTAACCCAGATACCCATTGGTGCTGTTCCGGATGTTACCAACAACCAGGTGCAGGTCATCACCACCTCGCGAAATCTGTCGACTCTCGATGTCGAGCAATTCATCACCTATCCCGTTGAGTTGGAAATGGCCAATTTGCCTGGTGTTGTTGAAATCAGATCGGTTTCCAAGTTTGGGCTTTCGGTTGTGACCATCGTATTTGAGGAAAACATGGGAACATATCTGCCCCGACAGCTTATTGCTGAGAAATTGAAAACCGCTGCGGAAAATATTCCGGAAGGTATGGGTACACCACAGATGGGACCAATTTCAACCGGATTAGGCGAAATATACCAATATATCCTGGATACAAAACCCGGTTATGATTCGCTTTATACTACCATGGATTTGCGTACAATTCAGGATTGGATTGTGAAAAGGCAACTCTCTGGAATACCCGGAGTAGTTGAGATCAATACCTGGGGTGGGTATTTAAAGCAATACGAAGTTTCGGTTAGTCCGTCAAAACTCAACTCAATGGGTGTGTCGATAAGCGAAATTTTTGAAGCCTTACAAAGTAACAACGATGTGGCCGGTGGTGGTTATATCGAGAAAACCAACCAAAGCTATTTTATTAGGGGAGAAGGCTTGGCAGGCTCTATTGCCGATATCGAAAATATCGTGATAAAGAACCTCGATGGTAAACCTTTGTTGGTGAAAGACATCGCCGAGGTGCGTGATGGGTTTGCCACCCGTTTTGGTGCTATTACCGGAAATGGTGAGGGAGAAAAGGTGCTGGGTCAGGTTATGATGCTCAAGGATGCCAACTCAAATAAAGTCATTAATCTGGTGAAGGAACGTGTGGCAGAGGTGCAAAAAACACTGCCCGAAGGTGTTTTTATCAATGCGTTTTTGGAACGGAGTGAGTTAATCGACAAAACAACCAATACGGTTATCGAAAATCTTGTCCTCGGTTGTTTGATTGTGATTTTTGTCGTGGTCTTGCTGTTAGGTAATATTCGGTCTGGATTGGTAATTGCCTCTGTGATTCCGTTGAGTCTGTTTTTTGCTTTGGGCATGATGTATATTTTTGGAGTAGATGCCAATTTAATGAGCCTGGGAGCGATCGATTTCGGAATAATTATTGATGGCGCAGTCATCATTGTAGAGTATATTGCTTTTAAAATTTCTTCTCAAAAGGCTATTCTGGATAAAGAAACCAAAGAGTCAAGAGTTGCTCTAATTGATAAAATAACAGCGGCCAGTGCGTCTAAAATGATGACCTCGGCTGTTTTTGGTCAGCTGATCATTCTCATTGTTTTTATACCCATTCTTTCGCTTAGTGGTGTCGAAGGTAAAATGTTTCAACCTATGGCACTCACTTTTAGCTTTGCGCTAATTGGTGCTATGATACTGTGTTTTACCTATGTTCCTGTTGCTTCCTCATTGTTTTTAAGACCCGAGAAAAGAACACGGAAAAATATCTCAGACCGGCTTATGGGGGCTATTCACGCACTTTATGCCCCATCTATCGCGTTAGCCATGCGTTTTAAAAGGACAGTTTTGGCCGGTTCGCTGGCTTTACTTTTACTTTCGGTTTACATTTACAGCACCATGGGCGGAGAGTTCGTTCCAACGTTGGATGAAGGCGATTTTGTAATTCAACCTGTGCTAAAAACCGGGACATCGTTGGGATCTACCATCGAAATTACGACCCGCATCGAAAATTTATTGCTCGATAATTTTCCTGAAGTCGATCAGGTAGTGAGCAGAATTGGAGCTGCCGAAGTGCCTACTGATCCGATGTCGATGGAAGAAAGTGACATCATCATCAAGTTAAAACCCAAAAGCCAGTGGGTGTCGGCCAAGAGCAAAGACGAGTTGGCCGAAAAGTTTGTTGAAGTGCTGTCGGTGATTCCGGGGGTTGAATATGAATTTACACAACCCATCGAAATGCGCTTTAATGAGCTGATTACCGGCGTACGGGCTGATATTGCGATAAAAGTGTTTGGCGAAAATCTGGATATCCTTAACCAAAAAGGAAATGAAATTAAAACCCTCGTTGAAGGAGTGGCCGGAGCGTCTGACGTAATCCTGGAAAAAACCGCAGGTTTGCCGCAAATGTCGGTGAAGTACAATCGCCAGAAAATTGCAAAATATGGCTTGACCATTAAAGAATTAAACGACATGATTAGCATGGGTTTTGCCGGCAAGGCCACCGGAAGCGTTTTTGAAGGTGAGAAGCGTTTCGATTTGGTGGTTCGTTTTGGTGAGAAGGATAGAAAAAGCATTAAAGACATTGAAGATTTGCGGATATTACTGCCCTCCGGGAGGCAGATACCCATTACCGAAGTGGCTGACGTTTCTTATACTCAAGGTCCGGCAAAAATCTCACGCGACGACACAAAACGACGTATCGTAGTGGGCGTGAACGTGAGAAACAGGGATTTGCAATCTGTTGTGGAAGATATAAAAGATCAAATTGACAAAAAAATAACCCTGCCGGCAGGATATTATATCGATTACGGCGGTCAGTTTGAAAACCTTCAGAGTGCAAGCCAGCGACTAAAAATTGCTGTGCCCGTGGCGCTTTTACTTATATTCATCTTGTTACACTTTGCTTTTAAAAGCCTGAGGCAGGCCATGATGGTTTTTTCAGCCATTCCGCTTTCAGCTGTCGGCGGCGTTTTGTTGCTTTGGATGCGTGGACTTCCCTTTAGCATTTCGGCTGGCGTCGGTTTCATCGCGCTCTTTGGTATCGCAGTGCTCAATGGTATTGTGTTAATAGAGCATTTTAAGGAGTTAAAAATGAAAGGAATAGCTGATGTTGACGAACGGGTGGTTATGGGAGCGAAACAACGCCTGCGCCCGGTGTTGCTGACAGCTGCGGCGGCGGCTCTTGGGTTTTTACCAATGGCTATCTCCACCTCCGCAGGAGCTGAAGTTCAGCGCCCCTTGGCAACAGTGGTCATTGGCGGATTAATCAGCGCTACTTTTCTTACCATGATCGTGCTTCCTGTGTTGTATGCTGTGGTCGACAAACTGAATATTAACTTTTTAAGGTCTAATCGCAATAAAATTGGTCTTGTAATTGGCCTGCTGTCTGTGTCAGGATTTGCTTCCGCGCAATCGACCGATCTTAAATTGGAGCAGGCTATCGCGCTTGCTTTGCAAAACAACCAGGAATATCAGTCGGCCCTGCTCGAGGCTGAATACAGTAAAAAACTCATTGGAACTACCTTTGATCTGGACAAGACCGGATTCTACTATAACTATGATGAAAGCAACATTGCCCCCAATGATTTACCATTGAGTATTTTTGGTGTGCAACAGGATTTTGAATTTCCAACCATTTATAACCGCCAAAAGCGAATGGGTAAGGCCGGTTACCTGATAAAACTAACCCAAGCCGAAATTGTTGCACGGGATATATCAAACCGGGTGGCACAGCAATACAATTTGGTGGTGTATCATCAAAACAAACTGGCTCTTTACTATTATCTCGATAGTTTGTATCAGAAATTTGCTTCGGCTGCCGAGCGTAAGTATGAACTCGGCGAGACCAATTATTTGGAAAAACTTACTGCTGAAGCTAAGCATAATCAGCTAATTACAAATCTTGCACAGGTGAAGTTGGATATCGCATCGGCAATGAATGAACTGGAGGCTATTATTCAGGCGGATACCGTTATTAATATTCATTATCACGCTTTAACGCCGCTCGTGCCCGACACAAGCAGCTGGTCGCAATCACCCGGCCCTACACTTATGGCTCAACAATCGGCTCTTATGGCTGAGCAGGTTAGACTTGAGAAAAGTAAATTTTTGCCCGGTTTTCAGTTGGAATACTTTTTGAGCACAAACGATGGGCCTAACAGAAAGAACTACAATGCCTATCAAGTTGGGTTATCCTTGCCGCTTTGGTTTAAACCCCAGCAAAACAGGGTGGCAGCTTCACGGATTCAACACGAAATCGCCCAAAACCAGGCATTGGATTATTCAATGCGCCTGCAATCCCATAAAAAGCAGCTGCTATCTTCGCTAAAAAAGCACTGGGAGGCTGTTTCCTATTACCAAATGACGGGTAAAAACCTGGCTTCTGAAATTACCCGGATGGCAGAAAAGGCCTATTTTAACGGGGAGATTGACTTTTTTCAGTATACCCAAAGCCTTGAAAACGCGACCTCCATCACTATGGATTACCTGGATAATCTGGTGCAATACAATGCCATCATTTACGAAATAAAATATTTGAACTTGTAAAAAGTGTTTTACTATGAATACCATCAGAAATTTGCTAAACTTGCTTTTGATTTCCGTTTTTATTGTCGGCTGCGGCACGCAAAGCGAACAAAATCAGGAAGTACCCCAGGAAACTGTTGAATTGAATGACGAAACCCTTCTTCTCACGCGCGAACAATTTAGTCACTCTGGTATCGTGTTGGGTAACCTCCAGCGTGAAAGTATTTATCAAACTATCACCACCACAGGGTTTTTAAATGTACCGCAGGAAAACAGAGCTGTAATAAGCTCTTATATGGGAGGATATATTTCTTCTACACCGCTACTTCCCGGCGATCAGGTTAAAAAGGGCCAATTTCTTCTTAGCCTTACCAACCCTGAAATTATTAGTTTGGAGCAGGATTACCTGATAGCAAAACAAAGTCTGGCTTATTTAAAAACTGTTTTCGAGCGGCAAAAACTTCTTTTTGAAGAAAAAATTTCATCGCAAGATATGTTCTTGTCGGCTGAAAAAGAATACGATAACATGTTGACTTCGTTAAATGCATTAAGGCAACGGTTATTGCTAAACAGCATCAATCCTGATGAATTAACACCGGAAAATATTTCGCCTTTGATCAAACTGTACTCGCCTATCGATGGTACATTAGTTCGGGTAGACGCTGTGCAGGGGCAATTTGCTCAGCCCGGACAGGAATTGTTTGAGATTGTAAACACCGATCATTTTCATCTGGAGATGAAAGTGTTCGAGCGTGATGCGGCTACCATCGTGGAAGGCCAAAAGCTGACCTTTGTTATACCCGATGCAGAATCTGTTGTGTATACCGGCGAAGTTTTTTTGGTAGGTAAGGCCATCAATAAGGAGGATCGGACAGTTGATATTCATGCCCATATTGATAATCCTCAAAAATTACCCAGTTTGTTCGGTTTGTTTGTTGAGGCGGCTATTGTTATCAACGAGCGCACAGGTCTTTGTGTGCCCAGCGATGCATTAGTTACTGCTGAAGGAAGAAATTATCTTTTGGTAAAGATGGAAGAAAAGGAAAATCAGATGCTTTTTGAGCGAATCCCGGTAGCGACAGGTTTCGTTACAGGAACGTGTACCGAGATACTGCCTGCGGGGCTTGAAAAGATTGGTGACCGGCAGTTTATTGTGAAGGGAGCTTACGGCTTAATGCCTGATTAGGTCAGCTAAAGAGGCTCAAAATCATCTTTTCCTGCACCACATACCGGACACATCCAGTCATCAGGGATATCTTCAAATGCTGTGCCGGGAGCTATTCCGCTGTCAGGATCTCCTTCGTCGGGGTCGTATATGTGATCGCATACCAGGCATTTGTATTTGCGTTTGGTGTGGGAGGATGATTCCGGTGGTTTTTCCTTTTTTTCTTCAGGCTTTATGTAAGTTGGGGCATTTTTCGGTGCTTTGCCCTTTTTAACATTTCTGTAGAAAGCGTAAGTTAAGGGCTCTTTTTGCTCGCTCAGCAGATCGTTGTTTATAATCTCGCCAATAAACAGGATGTGCGTTCCGACATCAAATTGGTTTATCAGCCTGCACTCGAACCAGGCTATGGAGTCTTGGGTGAGAATGGGGACACCGGTTTTGCCTTTGATATGCTTTACACTTTCAAACTTTTCGAGGTCTTTTCCACTCTTATAGCCGAATAATCCAATCAATTCCGAAGAAGCCTGCTCTTCGAGTACAGAAATGGAAAACAAACCGGATTGTTCAATGAGATGCGTTGTGAAATTGTCTTTATTGCATGCAATGGCGATTTGTGGTGGTTCTGCTGTCACCTGAAAGGCGGTGTTGGCTACATAGCCGTTTTTTCGCCCGTTAGCTTCGCTGCTGATAACATAAAGCCCGTAGCTAATTTTGAAAAAAGCTTCTATATTCATCGCTTTAGTTTTTTTCAAATGTAGCACTTTTATTGCAAAGGCAATATGGCTTAAGTATTTTAATGAAATAACCAGAAAGTCCTCAATACCTTGTGTGGTTAATAAGGAAAGGGTATGAAAGTGGTCTAAGTTAAGTTAAGTTGCTGAATTAGTTTTTCAGTTTTGTGGGGACTCTGATACTTTACAAGCTTAACTTTCTTATCGTTTTCGTAGCAGATCGGACAATGCCGCATCTTCACAGGAAAAACGTAGTCGCACTCTTTACAATAATAATAGTGGATGGTGGTTGCTTTTTTTCGTTGCCTGATTAGCAAAATAAGCCCCACAATGGGAGTAAGCAACAAACTGATAATAAAGATTTTGATCCCTTCCGATTTACTGTCAATTCCCGCAATGGTCAGAATAAAAGTTACAAGCAAATAAATAACTATAATATAAATCAACATGATACAGGCATTTGTCCTTTTGGCTCACAAATTTCAAACCATAGTTTACAAAACACACTAAAGCAATAGATTAGCACTTTTATCGATAGAAATGATCGGGGGCAAATGCCCAAATTGTTATCGAAATCGTAATTTTTTTACCTGTTGATTACGAAATCGGATAGGTTGATTCGCTCAGGTTCATTTTTATGCGACTAACAACCATCTCAATCGCAACCCTGTTTTCTCCACCTTCAGGTATAATGAGGTTGGCATGCAATTTTGTGGGCTCAATGAATTGAATATGCATTGGTTTTACATATTTTTCGTAATGGATGAGGGCATCATTGTAATTTCTGCCCCGCTCTTGCACGTCGCGCCTGATGATTCGCATTAACCGGTTGTCGCTGTCGGTAGCAACAAATATTTTAATATTAAGCAACTCGCGCAAGGCCTCATTACCCAAAATCAAAATACCTTCCACAATGACTACTTTCTTCGGACTAATAGGAATGGATTCAGCTGCCCTGGCGCAGGTAACATAGGAATAAATCGGGCGACGGATGGTTTCTCCTCTTTTAAGCGCATGGAGGTGCTCCACAAGCAAATCAAACTCTATACTACTGGGATGGTCAAAATTGATCTGGAGTTTTTCTTCCTGCGAAAGATGACCATTGTCGTAATAATACGCATCTTGTGGGATAACCGCCACGCTGTCGTTTGGCAAAGAGCTGATGATTTTGTTTACCACAGTAGTTTTTCCCGAACCGCTTCCGCCTGCAATACCTATAATGAGCATAATGAAAAAGTAAATGTTGGAATATTTTGTTCAAAAATAAAAAAAGAGGTGATGCTATAACCATCCACCTCTTTTTTAATATCACTTTCTAAATTAAAGCAAGAAACTCATCAGCACCCCGGCAGCTACAGCCGATCCGATAACACCCGATACATTTGGCGCCATGGCATGCATAAGCAAGTGATTCGACGGGTCGTATTTGAGACCCTCGGTCTGCACCACACGGGCACTGTCGGGAACAGCCGAAACGCCTGCTGCTCCTACCAGCGGGTTAATTTTATTGCCTTCGCTGAGGAATAAATTCATTACTTTAGCGAAGACAACCCCACCGGCAGTTGCTACCACAAATGACAGTGCACCAAGTATAAAAATTAGTATCGATCCGCTGGTCAAAAAAACGTCAGCCTGTGTAGAAGCACCTACAGTAACACCGAGCAGGATGGTTACAATATCGATAAGTGAATTCCGGGCTGTGTCGGCCAACCGTTTCGTAACGCCGCTTTCCTTAAGTATGTTTCCGAAAAACAACATCCCCAATAACGGCAGCGCACCTGGTGAAATAAAGGTAGTAAGTATTAATCCCAGAATGGGGAAAATAATTTTTTCAAGTTTACTCACCGAACGGGGTGGTTTCATGCGGATTACCCTTTCCTTTTTGGAAGTGAGCAATCGCATGATGGGTGGTTGTATCACCGGAACCAGCGCCATGTATGAGTAGGCGGCAATGGCAATAGGGCCTATCAGGTTTTGTGTTTGTATGCCATTTATAATGCCTCCATTGGCCAGTTTTGATGACAAGAAAATAGCCGTTGGGCCGTCAGCTCCACCGATTATTCCAATGGCTCCGGCTTCAGGCATATTGAAGCCCAGATACAACGCTCCGATCAGTGTGAGAAAGATTCCTATTTGAGCTGCTGCTCCTAAAAGCATGAGGCGTGGATTGGAAATAAGGGATGAAAAATCAGTCATCGCACCAATTCCCAGAAAAATCAAAGGCGGATAAATGCCTTTTACCACTCCATAATACAGGTAGTTGAGCACGCTGCCATCCTGGTAAATACCCAGCTGCAAATTGATGCCGTCATCCTGGAAAAAAGGAATGTTACCCAAGATGATACCCGTACCAATTGGGATGAGCAACAAAGGCTCGTAATCGTATTTAATGGCCAGAAAAATAAAAAATAAACCCACTGCAATCATAACCAAATGACCGGGGGTTGCATTTCTGAAACCGGTATAGCTGATAAATTTTCCGATGCCTCCTAAGATTGTATGACCACCATCTTCGGAAGCAGCCACTGCTGTTTCAGTAGCATCGATACTGTCGGCCATACCCGGAATATTAAATAACATAAAGTTTAAGCAGGCCAACAAGGCAATTAAGCCGAAAATCGTAACTGCTCTTTTTTTTGATTTCATAGCTACGCCCCCTTAATTAACATGAATTTCTACCAAAACATCATCCTGAAGAACAGAATCGCCTGTATGTACTTTTATGGATTTAATGACTCCTGCTTTTTCAGCCAGCAGGTTGTTTTCCATTTTCATGGCTTCATACATCAGGAGTTTATCCGACTTGGCCACTGAATCGCCCACTTTGACAAAAATTTGCATGATATTGCCCGGAAGCGGAGCCTTTACTTTGAAAATGTCGTCAGAGGATTTGGCGATTTTATGCGAATCGGCAGAACGCGCCACAGCTGGTCGAACCAGGATTGGGGTTTTAGAAGTGCGTTCTTCCTTGTGAAGTTCAATGTTGTAGGTAGTTCCGTTTACTTCAATTTTTGCAATGTTCGACTCCAGTTTTTTAACTTCTACCTCGTAGTCGTTTCCACTTATGGTGAATTTAAATTTTTTCATCTTAAATAATCGTGTTTTCTGATAAAATAGTTTTTACGCTGATTCCTTTTGTACGGGTTATCTGGTGAAGTTCCTTAATCCATAGATTTTTGAGCTCCAGGGCGAGTAGGCTTTCGATATTTTATTGATGGTAATTACATCGCTTTCGTCATCGTGCAAATCCCGACATAAAAAGATAGCCATTGAGATGGCGGCGGCTTCTTCGCCGGTAACCACAATTTCTTCTTCAATAGCGTTGAGTCTACCCTCTCTGGCCAGCTTTCTGCGTGTGTTCCAGGTAAGAAGCTTAGGCATGTAATAAAAAATCAGGTAGAGTATCACCAAAGCAAAAAACACGATCGTATAACCGATGATGGCGATGATTATTCCCTGAATTATTGTATCCGGTAGCTGAAATAATAGCTGCATAGTTCGTCAGGTTAAGTTGTTACAATGGAATATTCGAGTGTTTTTTCAAAGGGTTTGTGTCTTTCTTGGTAGAAAGCGTACGCAGGGCTCTGATAATTCTGAACCTGGTATTTCGTGGCTCAATTACATCATCAATATATCCATAGGCTGCTGCCTCGTAAGGGTTAGCAAATTTATCACGGTATTCTTCTTCTTTGCGGGCGGTATACTTGGCTTTTTCTTCCTCTGTTTCAAGGGTGGCAATATAGCTTCCCTCCAGTACTTCGATAGCTCCCTTTGGCCCCATAACTGCAATTTCGGCTGTAGGCCAGGCGTAGTTTAAATCGCCACGCAGTTGCTTCGATCCCATTACATCGTGAGCTCCGCCATACGACTTACGTAAGGTAACCGTAACTTTTGGCACAGTAGCCTCACCATAAGCATACAATAGTTTAGCCCCGTGAATGATTATCCCGCCATACTCCTGAGCGCTTCCGGGTAAGAATCCGGGCACATCAACAAAGGTTACGATGGGAATGTTAAAAGCGTCGCAAAAACGAACGAAACGGGCCGCTTTGCGCGATGCATTAATATCCAGAACACCGGCCAAAAAACTTGGCTGGTTGGCCACTATACCTACCGGACTTCCGTTAAATTTGGCAAAACCGGTAATTATATTTTGCGCATAGTGACGCTGGACTTCCATAAATTCGCCATAGTCGACTACCGAATAAATAACGTCTTTTACATCGTAAGGTTTATTCGGGTTGTTGGGTATAATTTCGTTGAGTAAATCTTCCTTTCTGTCAATAGGGTCTGTACACTCGGTAGTAATTGGATCTTCCAGGTTATTTTGCGGCAAAAAGGTGAGTAACTTTCTGATCAATAACAGCCCTTCTCTTTCGTCCTCTGCAATAAAGTGCGCCACGCCTGACTTTTTGCCATGAACATCTGGTCCGCCCAGGTCTTCGGTTGAGATATCTTCACCGGTTACTGTTTTGGCTACTTTTGGTCCGGTAACAAACATGTAACTGTTTTCTTTGCTCATCAGAATAAAATCGGTAAGCGCAGGTGAATACACTGCTCCTCCGGCGCATGGTCCGAAAACTGCCGAAATCTGTGGAATTAGTCCGGAGGCCATGATGTTGCGCTGGAAAATCTCAGCATAACCTGCCAAACTTCTAACGCCTTCCTGAATACGTGCACCACCACTGTCGTTGATTCCGATAACAGGGGCACCGACTTTCATGGCCTGGTCCATTATTTTGCAGATTTTTTTGGCATATGTTTCTGATAATGAACCACCAAATATAGTAAAATCTTGCGAAAAGACATAAACTATGCGGCCATCAATTGTCCCGTGACCAGTGATAACCCCATCGGTAAGATAAACCTGTTTGTCTAAACCAAACTCGGTGGAATGGTGAGTAACAAACATGTCGTACTCTTCAAAGCTGCCTTCGTCGAGCAACAAATCAATACGCTCACGGGCTGTTAGTTTTCCTTTTTTGTGCTGCGAATCAATTCGCTTTTGGCCGCCACCAAGTTTGGCTTCCTCACGTTTGCTGAGTAAATGCTGAATGCTTTCTTCTATTGTCATTTTTTTTAAATCTATGGTTGAGTATCTCCTTACAGCGTGAGATATTTGTATTTTCTGCTACTATTTGTTATTGTCTTCACATAGTTCGGTGAGTACGCCGAAAGTTGATTTGGGGTGCAAAAACGCGATATCCAGTCCTTCAGCTCCACGTCTGGGTTTCTGGTCGATCAGTTGGATTCCTTTCTCCGATGCTTCTTTTATTGCCCCTTCAATCCCTTTAACAGCAAAGGCTATGTGATGAATTCCCTGTCCTCTCTTTTCAATGAATTTCCCAATAGGCCCTTCGGGATCGGTGCTCTCCAGCAACTCTATTTTGGTTTGACCCACTTTGAAAAAGGCGGTTCTTACTTTTTGGTCGGGAACCTCCTCAATGGCATAACAAGTGCTGCCCAGCAGGCTTTCGTAATATGGAATGGCATCTTTTAAACTTATTACGGCGATGCCAAGATGTTCAATATGAGATATATCCATGGTGTAGTTATTATTGTGAAATAATTCACAAAATTAGACAAACTATTTGTGTTACAACGCGATTCGTCATGTTTTTTTAAAATTAAGAATGAAACCAAATAAAACTAACCCCCCTTTGATTTAATGGACTTTTTCGATAATATTGTAAAAATTTTTCAGCTATGCGTAAGTTCCTTCAAACGCTTATTTTTTTATTTGTTTTTACATCGGTTTCTGGTCAGGTTTTTATTGATATACAGGCGGGTCTGACGGGCGTGAGCGAAAGTGCCAACATCTGGATAGATTTCGATCAGGATGGAGCTCCTGACGCCATGATTACGGGCGATTTTTATAAGGGTAACCTGCAAGGGGTGCAATCGAAACTATATAGAAATCTCAGAAACGATCGGTTTGTGCCGGTCTCATCGGGTGTTACCAACGTCTATCGGGGTGATATAGACGTAGCCGACTTTGATTTGAATGGAACTCCTGACTTGGTTTTAATCGGCGAAACGGCCAACGGAAAAAAGATAACCCAATTGTATCGCGGAAACAGAACAGCAGTTTTCAACCCGGTAAATGCCGGCTTTCCCGGCGTACGCGATGGATCGGTTGAGTGGGGCGATTTTGATGGCGATGGCGATGTTGATGTGTTGCTCTGCGGTGAATCTGATAATGGCCCGATAACTACCATCTACAGAAATGATCGGGCGAACAAATTTGTAAAACTTGAAAATAATTTTCCGCAGATTTCATTTGGTGTCTCCAGGTTTGCTGATTTTGATCTGGATGGCGATCTGGATGTCCTTATTGCCGGGCTGGAAACAAGTGGCATGGTAGTAACAGAGATTTTTCAAAACAATGACGGCCTTTTCCAGCGAATTGATTTTGGCCTGACAGGATTAAAACTTAGCGATGCCGCCTGGGGCGATTATGATAACGATGGGGATCTGGATGTGGTGATTTGTGGTGAAAATCAGCAAGGCAGAGTGGCTACCATCTTGTATAACAATGTCAACCACAAATATTTTGAGCCGGTTTTTCCGGGTTTTGCCGAAGTCAGGTCTGGCTCTGTCGACTGGGCAGATATGGACCACGATGGTGATTTGGACTTGTTGCTTACCGGCGAATCTGTGCTTGGCCCTGTCTCTAAAATCTATCGAAACGACCGCAACGACCGTTTCACTGACATCAACGCCGATTTGATTGGATTGTATATGAGCGATGGCCATTGGGCAGATTATGACAACGACGGCGATCAGGATGTACTGCTGTCGGGCATGTCGAAAGACTATAGTTTTATCTCCAGAATTTACCGGAACGATCCGGCAAAAACGGATACCGTGCGCAGTAACGCCGACGAAGATATCTGGGGTACTTCTGTGGTGGTACAAGAGCGTCCTAAAAAAGTGTTTTATTACGTTTTCGCCTCCTGTTGGACTGATCTGGATGGTGACGGAATTAATGAATATAACGTGTTTTTCAGCCCTGTAAAGCGGCAAACCAAACAGTATGAGTTGCAGATAGAATTTAACAACATTATCAGGCGCGACTTTCCGTTGTGGTACGACTTTGATCAGGCTAACATCATATCCAGCGGATTTGAGTTTGAGAAAAACGCCCATGAATCCAGAGCCATCGCCATTCGGGAATATGAAACGAAGGGTTTCAAAGTGCACGATTTGAATTGGTAACGCCGTCGGAATAGCTCGACTATCCCAATACCATTTTCAGTATTTCCAGCGATTTGAAGCCGCTAAAGCCCGGCAGGTGTAGTTTATAGTAGGTAGTCAGGGTATCGAGTAATTCTTTGCGTTGTGCGTTGTTGAATAAGGCCGTGTCGTTCGATTCAAAGGTGGTTTCCATGAGTCTGATAAGTGAAACTACAGCATCACCCGTAACGTAATAGGGATGCATGGGGAGCTGATTGCCAAACAGCCCTTCCTGTAGATCGAAAACAGAATAGGCTTTTGCTTTAGCCATTTTAGGGTAAAAACCAAGAAACTGACTGAGTTGTATCATCATCATCAGGTGAAAGTCAGCAACACGATGCTGAGCCAAATCCAGCCAAATCAGGGCGTGATGTAACCAATGAAAAAGTGACTTGTTGGGCAGCTCGTCGTGCAACGACTTATATAACAGTTCGTTTACAAACATTAACAACGACCGTTTTACCACATCCTGATGCAGATGCTGAAAAACGTACTCAGGTTGAACTTCTTTAAGGTTTTGGATGTTTTTATTTTCTTTGTGATAAACAACCAGTTCAAGCAAATTTAAAGGCTGAAAAAAGGCAGATTTATTTTTTGTGTTTTTGCTACCAATTCCTTTTACCATATACGATTGCATGCCAAACGATTCGGTAAATATCTTGACAATTATCCCCGACTCCCCGTAGCTGATTGTTTTAATTACAATGCCTTTGGTTTGAGCAATCATGGTTTACAACAACATGTTGGTTGATAAGTAAATGGGCAAATTCAACCCAATCTACACTCCCGACTTAAACTGCTCCAGAAAGCGGACATCATTTTCGAAGAACAGCCTGAGGTCGTTGATTTGGTATTTAAGCATGGTGATACGCTCGATGCCCATGCCGAAAGCAAACCCTGTGTATTTCTCGCTGTCGATGTTACAGGCTTGCAGTACTGCCGGGTCAACCATGCCACAACCCAGTATTTCGACCCAGCCGGTGTATTTACATATATTGCATCCCGATCCGCCACAAATATTGCATGAGATGTCCATCTCTGCTGATGGTTCGGTAAACGGGAAATAGCTCGGGCGAAACCGGATTTTGGTGTCTTGTCCGAAAAGCTCTTTGGCGAAATAAAAAAGCGTTTGTTTTAAGTCGGCAAACGACACCCCTGTATCAACATACAATCCTTCCACCTGATGGAAAATGCAATGTGCCCTGGCCGAGATGGCTTCGTTGCGGAAAACACGTCCGGGAGAAATGGTACGGATGGGAGGCTGGTTTTTCTCCATCACCCTTACCTGTACCGATGAAGTATGCGTGCGCAGTGCCAGATCAGGATTTTTATGAATAAAAAAAGTATCCTGCATATCGCGTGCCGGGTGTTCGAGTGGGAAATTCAAGGCGGTGAAATTATGAAAATCGTCTTCTATTTCAGGTCCTTCTGAAATGGAAAAGCCAATACGCGAGAAGATGTCGATAATTTCAGCCCGAACCAAAGAGAGCGGATGCCGTGAGCCCAGAGGCGCTTCACGGGGCAGGGTCAAGTCTTTATCAGAGGTAGTTTCGGGAGCAGCTTCATCAACAGCTGCACGTAGTGCTACAATTCGTTCCTGTGCTTGCTGTTTTAACTCGTTGAGCAATTGCCCCATTTCCTTGCGCTGGTGGTCTGGCACTTCTTTAAAGTCTGCAAACAAGGCCGGAATCAGTCCTTTTTTGCTCAGGTACTTTATCCTGAAAGCTTCCAACTCGTCGAGAGAAGAGGTGGAGAAGGCCATGATTTCAGCCATCAGCGAGGCTATTCTTTCTTTCATCCAACAGGAATATTTAGGTAATTACTCCAGAATCTCGATGGTCATGGTAACGGGTACCACGGGCATATCTCCTTTTCCGGTTTGTACGGCAGCAATTTTATCAATCACGTCCATGCCATCAACCACTTCGCCAAATACGGTGTAGCCGCCATCCAGATGTGGGGTTCCTCCCAGCGTAGAGTACGTAGAAATCTGTTCCGGTGTGTATTGAATGCCCGATTGGGCGGCAAACCGGTTGAGGTGCGTCGGAGGCACGATTTGTCCTTGAACAATGTAAAACTGCGAGCCTGAAGAGGCTTTTTTCGGGTTTACCTGGTCGCCCATGCGTGCTGCCGATAAGGCTCCTTTTTTGTGGTAGTGATTTAGTAAAAATTCAGCAGGAACAGTGTATCCGGGGTCGGGACGGCCATCAGCGTTGCCCCCTCCCTGTATCATAAACTGGTTTATCACCCGATGAAAAGGGGACCCTTCGTACCACCCTTCTTTAACCAACTTGATGAAATTATCGCGATGCAGTGGTGTGTCGTTGTATAACTTGGCCGTGATATCGCCCATGGTGGTATGGATAACTACCAGTGTTTCCGGTTTTTGTGTTTGTGCCATGATTTGTAAACCTAAAAATAATGTGATGACTAATAATAATTTTTTCATACTTTTTATTTAGCTGATGTCAGGTTGCGAAAGTACTAAAAACGATTAAAAAAAGGAGAACCAGATCTGAGAAAAAATGTCCGTCCGGAATTTTGATTCCCCTGCTTTTAATAAAAACCCTTTTTTTGGGGTGGCCTTCGTTATAAATCCCTTTAGATTTGTATTTTTGACTGCTTTTTTTTTACTCGTAAAGCTGATTTGAAACTAATTTGTACGTCCTTCAAATTGTATCATTGTTAATCAATAAGAAACTTTTATTCCCTTTTCGATGAAAATATTTTCTGTAATCATCTTTTTTCTCTTCGCTCTTTTTTCATGTCAACCCAAGTCTCCTCAGCTCGTTCTGGTGGATGACGGACAAACCGACTATGTTGTTGTTTTGTCGCCAAACCCTTCTGCTGAGGAAGTGCGCGCGGCTGAGTTTTTAAACCTTCATGTAAAACAAATAACTGATTGCGCGCTTCCGATAATGTATTCTGCTGATACATTGACAGGTAAGTATGTGCACATTCGTAAAGACACGGCCATGGCAGGAGGTGATGATTTCCGTTTATATTCGGATAATGATGACTTATATATAATTGGGGGTGCAGACAAAGGTTGTGTTTATGGTGTTTCCGAATTGTTGGAGAAATACCTTGGGGTTCGCTACTATGCTCCTGACTTTGTGCGTATGCCTCACGAAAGTACCATTTCCATACCAACATTGAACCTCGAAGGAACTACACCAAATGATTACCGCAACGTAAACGGTAGCTTTACGGAAAACGAAGAGTACAAAGATTTTCATCGTTTGCATACGATCGACGATATGTTTGCCTCCGGATATTATGTGCATACCTTTCATAAATTGATTCCCTGGCAGGAATATTTCCAATCGAATCCTGAATATTTTGCCTTGCTAAATGGCAAACGCGTGATTGATCAACTTTGTCTTTCAAATCCTGAAGTATTAGAAGTTGTTTTACAAAAACTGGAAATAGAAATGAAAAACCAGCCTGACAAGTTATATTGGTCGGTTAGCCAGGATGATAATTTCTCGTATTGCCACTGCGATGCCTGCACAAAAATTATTGAAGAAGAAGGTAGTGCCTCAGGTCCTGTAATTCATTTTGTTAACCGCATTGCCGAGCGTTTTCCGGATAAAATAATTTCTACTCTGGCATACCAATATAGCCGCAAAGCTCCTCAACAAGTCAAGCCGCTGAACAATGTACAGGTTATGCTTTGTACCATCGAATTAAACCGAAGCAAACCTATTGCCCTCGATTCCACTAGCCAGAGCTTCGTTACCGATATCGAGGCTTGGGGCAATCTTACCAATAACTTGTACTTGTGGGATTATACCATCGATTTTGACCACTGCACCAGCCCCTTCCCTAATTTGCACGTCCTTCAGCCTAACCTGCAGTTCTTTGTTGACAACGGCGTATCGGCTCATTTTCAGCAAACCAATACAGGCACAGGTCACGAATTTTCTGAACTTAAAGCCTACCTCCTGGCGAAATTGCTTTGGAGTCCGGATGCCGAAGTAAACAGTATCATTGACGAATTTACCGATGGATATTACGGAAAGGCTGCTCCGGCAATACGACGGTATATCTACCACTTGCAGGATGAAATTAATAAATCAGGTGACTGGCTCGATATTTACGGGCCACCAACCAATTACCAATATACCTTTCTGTCTGACTCAAATGTTTCTTTTTATAACGCCTGTTTCGATGAGGCGGAGCAAGCTGTTGCTGATGATCCCGAATATTTGCTTCATGTGCAAACAGCCCGCATGCCGCTGCAGTATGCGATGATGGAAATCGGGAAAAGCGATATGTTTGGGCCGAGAGGGTGGTATGTTGAAAAGGGAAACAATTTCATCCTGAACAATTGGATGATGACGCAACTCGAAAACTTTTACCAGACCGGGATAAAGGCCCAAACAGCTCCTATCAACGAAGCCGGACTCACTGTTGAACAATATTACCAGGCTACCAAACGGTTTGTCGAAGTCCAGGTACATGGAAATAAAGCGTTCAGAAAACCTGTAGCGGCTTCACCTTTGCCTGCCTCAAAATACAGCAAAGGCGACCTTGCGTTTTTAACTAATGGGGTTAGAGGAGCAAACGATTATAAAGTCCATTGGCTGGGATGGGAAGCACAGGATTTTACGCTTACGCTTGATCTGGAAAACATTGTGGAAGCCGACACCATTGAAATCAGCACTTTGTGGGATAAAAAAAGTTGGATTCTCCACCCAAAGGCTATTTCCTGTTCCGTGTCGAAAGATGGCGAAAACTACGACAACCTGGCCACGATAACAGTGGAGGGAGATCAGCGCACCGAAGAAGTGAACAGGTTGTATGTCTTTTTAACGGCAGGCCAGAGTTTCCGCTATGTGCGTTTCGAAGTGCAGGGTACACTGAAGCTATTCGACTGGCATCCCTCTGCCGGCGGCGGATCATGGGTTTTTGTTGACGAAATTGTGGTGCGATGAGGACGAATTTGTTAGTACATGACTACCTCATCAGGTTAGCCTTTGTTGTATTCCTGCATGCATTTCCTTTTCTGGCCTTTTCGCAGGATTATAAAAACCCGGATTTGTCGGTGGAAGTGCGGGTAAACGATCTGCTTTCGCGCATGACGCCGGAGGAAAAATTCTGGCAATTGTTTATGATACCCGGAGATTTGGGTTCGGACTCCACAAAGTATGCGAACGGAATCTTCGGTTTTCAGGTAAACACCGTTGGCCATCAGCGCGATGCTTCAGAACAGTTGCTTGCTTATAGCGCCCGCTCGGGGGCTTATGAAACGGCTGAAAAAATTAACCGCATACAACGTTTCTTTGTCGAAAACACCCGGTTGGGTATACCCATTATTGCTTTTGATGAAACCCTTCACGGATTAGTCAGGGAGGGAGCCACCGCCTTTCCTCAGGCCATTGGTTTGGCCGCCTCATGGAATACTGAATTGATGAATCAGGTAGCACAGGCCATTGCTGTGGAGAGCAAAACCAGAGGAATAAGACAAGTGCTATCCCCTGTGGTCAACATCGCCAGTGATGTAAGATGGGGACGAACCGAAGAAACTTATGGCGAAGATCCTTTCTTGTGTTCCGGCATGGGCGTAGCCTACGTAAGGGCATTCGAGGAGTTGAATGTTGTTACTACGCCAAAACATCTGGTGGCCAATGTTGGCGAGGGTGGTCGCGACAGCTATCCGATAGAGATCAGCGAACGTCAGCTTATGGAACGTTTTTTGCCTCCTTTCGAAGCTTGTATTACTCAAGGCGGTTCGCGTTCAGTAATGACAGCCTACAATTCGTTCGATGGAAGTCCTTGCACAGCCAACGATTATCTTTTGAATGGGTTATTGAAAGAAACCTGGGGTTTCGATGGCATTGTCATTTCTGATGCCGGAGCGACAGGGGGAGCCAATGTGCTGCATTTTACGGCAAGTGACTATGGAGAGGCTACAGCCAAATCAATTAATGCCGGATTGGATGTTGTTTTTCAAACCAGTTACGATCATGCTACATTGTTTATGCCGCCTTTTCTGGATGGAAGCCTCAGCCATCAGGCTATCGATGAGGCTGTTAAACGCGTGTTGCGCCTGAAAATGGAGTTGGGACTTTTCGAGAATCCTTATGTAGACCCTCGTCTGGCCGCACAACAAAACGGAAGGCCAGAACACCGTGAGCTGGCCAAACAAGCGGCCCTTGAATCGTTTGTGCTCTTGAAAAATAAGCATAATGTATTGCCTCTTGGCGAAAATATTTCTTCTGTTGCTGTGATAGGCTCTGATGCTGTGGAGAAAAGATTGGGTGGATATAGTGGTCCGGGAAATCAGGTTGTTTCTATTCTGGAAGGCCTTCAACAAAAGAAGGGCGCGTCAACCCAAATCTCTTATGCCCGGGGTTGTGATCGCAATCCGGCTACTTTTTCTACCATCCCTGAAACCTCACTTTCCTGTGTTTTTAATGGAAAAACAACTCCGGGACTTTTGGGTTCGTATTTCAACACCATCGATTTTAGCGGTGATCCTGCTTTTACCCGTGTTGATAAACAAATTCAATTTCAATGGACATTGTTCTCGCCTGACCCTGAAAAAATTAATTATGATTTTTATTCGGTGCGGTGGANNGGATACCGCCTGTATATCGATGAAAAATTGGTGCTCGACAATTGGGTAAAGCGGGGCAGAGAAATCAAAACCGTCGACTTTTTCTTCGAGGCCGGAAAGTCGTACGACTTGCGCATTGATTACCATGAACCTGCCGGCAATGCATGGTTCAGGTTGATTTGGGATGTGGTTGATGATGAAACTGCTGACATGGAAAAGGCTGTCCGGTTGGCGCAAAATAGCGATGTGGCCATAGTGGTAGCCGGAATTGAAGAAGGCGAATTCCGCGATCGGGCTTACCTTAATTTACCCGGACGACAGGAAGAGATGATTAACAAGGTCGCGGCAACAGGCACGCCAGTAATCGTGTTGCTTGTTGGAGGAAGTGCCATTACCATGAGTAATTGGATAGAAAAGGTACAGTCGGTTGTCCAGCTCTGGTATCCCGGCGAAGCAGGAGGTTTGGCAGTAGCGGATTTGCTTTTTGGCGATTATAATCCAGCCGGGCGTCTACCCATCACTTTTCCCATATTCGAAGGTCAACTGCCTCTGATTTACAACCATAAACCTACAGGAAGAGGTGATGATTATGTTAATCTTACCGGTCAGGCCTTATTTCCCTTTGGGTTCGGGTTGAGTTATACTACCTTTGAATATAGTAACTTAACTCTTGATAAAAATGAATTTTTAGCAGGCGACACAGTGATAGTTTCTTGTACGGTCACCAACACCGGAAACCTGGCCGGTGATGAGGTGGTGCAGCTTTATCTCACTGATGAGCTGGCTTCGGTAGCGCGTCCTGTAAAAGAACTCAAAGGCTTCAAACGGATTCATCTTGAGCCCGGAGAGTCTAGGGAAGTTAGCCTTGCCTTAACCCCTGACGCCTTTGAAATGCTGGACAAAAACATGAAAAAGACCATCGAGCCGGGCAACTTTCGGCTGATGGTGGGCGCTTCTTCAAAGGATATTCGGTTGCGAAGCCTGATCAGGATCACTGATAATATCCGTAAATAATTAAATTTGAATATGTTGAAGAAAAATATTTTTCTCATGCTGGCCATTTTGGTCGTGATAAACCTGAAAGCACAATCCCGTGTAAATCAGACCGATATTAAAGACAAAATGCAGTGGTTTTCAGATGCCAAACTTGGCATATTTATCCACACAGGCATTTACGCTGTAAAAGGAATTGGCGAATCGTGGAGTTTTCACAACCATGAAATTGATTATGAAAGTTATATGAGTCAACTCGAAGGCTTTACACTCGACAACTACCAACCTGACGAATGGGCTGAGCTCATCTCGAAAACAGGAGCCCGATATGCTGTCATTACAAGTAAACACCATGATGGGGTTGCCCTTTACGACACCAAAATGAACGATCTGAGTATTGTAAAAGCCTCACCTGCCGGCGTTGGGATGATTGATCCGCTTTTTACTGAACTTCGTAAAAGAAACATCAAATGTGGTATTTATTACTCCTTACTCGATTGGTCATATCCTGATTATCCGGGGTTCTTAAAAGATAGCTCACGTTACAAAGTAACAGAACAGCCAGAACGCTGGGACAAGTTTCGTACCTTTTCGCAAGGACAAATTACTGAGCTTTTTGAAACTTTTAACCCTGACATATGGTGGTTTGATGGCGATTGGGAGCAAAGTGCTGAACTTTGGGAAGCTGCCAAAATCAGGAAAATGATTCTGAAAAAAAATCCTGAAGCCATTATTAACGGACGCCTGCAAGGGTATGGTGATTACGAAACCCCTGAACAGAATTTCCCGGTAAGCCGCCCCGATTTTCCCTGGTGGGAATTGTGTATGACCCTGAACAACAGTTGGGGCTACCAGCCTGCCGACACCAATTACAAAACACCCTATGAGGTGATTACCATTTTCGCCGATGTGATTTCTTATGGAGGAAACCTGTTGCTCGACATCGGTCCGCGTGCCGATGGAACCATTCCTGAGGAACAACAATATTTGCTTAATGAGCTGGGAGTCTGGAATAAAAAACATCAGGAAGCTGTGTTTAACACCCGGGCGGGATTGCCTCCGGGTCATTTTTACGGGCCTACTACGCTTTCGGCCGACAGCACCAGCCTGTACCTTTTTCTTAACGGAAACCCCCGCGACCAGATCGTGCTTAAAGGCATTTTTAATGAGATTGAACATGTTTCGGTGGTAGGCCACAATGCTCCGGTAAGCTGGAAAATCGTTGGAAAAATATCATGGAGTCCTGTGCCCGGCCTGATTTATATCCAGGTTCCGCAACAACATCTCGATCCTTATTTAACGGTGCTTAAGGTCAAATTTAAAAAACCAGTAAAAATTTACCGGGGTCGCGGTGGCCTGGGGATATAAATAATCAACGAAAAACACAGATCCATGAATCGAAATTTTAAATCAGGCCTGCCTTTTTTCACAGGCCTTTTGTTCCTTATCTTCTCCTGCTTTTCTGCACAGCCTTTATCGGCGCAACACACAGCCTATCAGTGGCCTGACGACCAGGAGGTGAGTCATAAACTGGCTCAGTGGCAAAACTGGAAGTTTGGCGTAATTATTCATTGGGGGGCTTACAGCGAATGGGGAATTGTTGAAAGCTGGAGTTTGTGCCCTGAAGATGAACCATGGTGTGAGCGGCGCGGACCGTTTGCCGGCGACTACAGCAATTATGTGCGCGCGTACGAAAAAATCAGGCTGACCTTTAATCCTGCCGGTTTTAACCCTGAACAGTGGGCGCAAGCAGCTTATGACGCAGGCATGAAATACGTCGTTTTTACAACAAAACACCACGATGGGTTTTGCATGTACGATTCTAAGTATACCAACTACAAAATTACCGATACGGCCAGTGCCTTTTTTTCAAATCCGGCCAGTAATGTTGCGCTGGAAGTTTTTAATGCCTTTCGCGCCAAAGGGCTGGGTATTGGAGCCTACTTCAGTAAACCAGACTGGCATAGCGACGATTACTGGTGGCCCTATTTTCCGCCGCAAGACCGAAATGTGAACTATGACCCCAGGAAATATCCCGATAGGTGGCGTCGTTTTCAGGAGTATACACAAAATCAGATTGTTGAGCTTATGACCGACTACGGCCCGATTGATATTTTATGGCTTGATGGAGGATGGGTTCGTCCGGCAGGTTCACTTACCGAAGAAACCAAACCCTGGCTTGGGAAAAACCAATGGATTCAGGATGTGAATATTCCGTTGATTGCGCAACGAGCCCGAACTTTACAACCCGGCTTGCTTTTAGTCGACAGAACCGTGCATGGAGAATTTGAAAACTACCGGACACCCGAACAACAAATTCCGGATACAATTCCAGGATATCCTTGGGAAAGCTGTATCACATTGGGCGACAGTTGGTATTCAACCGGTCCGCGCGAGCGTTATAAATCGGCACATTGGGCTATACAAACGCTGGTGCAAATAGTGGCCAAGGGAGGCAATCTGCTTTTGGGTATAGGGCCAGACAAACAAGGGGTTTTGGTCCCCGAAGTCATTAGCCGATTACAGGAAATCGGGCAGTGGATGGATGTAAACGGAGAGGCCATTTTCAACAGTAAGCCCTATGCTCCCTACCAAAAAGACAATTGGTGTTTTACCCAATCAGAAGATGGCAAAGCCGTGTACGCGTTTTACCTGTTAACCGAAGAGGAAGCTGTACCTGAGCAGATTACCCTTCCGGAAGGGTTTGTAATCCAAAGCAAGGAAGTAAACCTTTTGGGTTGCAATCAACCATTGTTGCCTGAAAATGCAAATGGACACATTGCCGTAAAAATTCCGCGAGAAGCGTTAAAAGTCCTTGAAAAAACGCCGGTTCTGGTGTTCAAGGTGCGGGAATAATCTCTTTTTTTCAGATAGAAACAGTTGGTCATCTGTTTCGTAGTTTCGGTATTTTCTTGTTTTTCATTCAAAAAATTGACAGCTCATCAGATCATTTGAAATAGAAAAGTGAGTACATTTGGACGTCATTAATCAACGATATCATTGCCATGATAAAAACTCACTGTCACCTCCCGAGGCTGCGGGAACCTGTCCCGCGACTGCGAGNNATATTTAACTATATTTGCGGTAATTAAAACAACTTAATTATATGAAAAATTTACTTATCGCAGTTACCCTTTCCATTTTCTTCCTAAGCCAAATGGGCTGCAAAAAAACAACTGAGGAGGCCATTAATTGTAGCTTGGAGTCGTTGCTGATGACCATGCACGCCAATGTAGACCCCCAAAATCTGAAACTGTTTCACTTTACGTTTGAGTACGAAGGATCAGGTGAGTTTACCCTCGACAATGAGATTAAGTGGGATTTTGGTGATGGTACTACTGAAACCTCTCAGGGAAAAACCATCGACCATACCTATGCCAACACCGGCGCTTATACGGCTAAAGCTACTTATAAGCTTTACAAAGGAAGCGATTGGTGCTCGAGTTACATCACAAAAAGTATTCATGTTAATTAGAATCTTCAACAAGACGTTAGTTGCTTAGTGGCCATTGTTAACAGTCATTTAACCTATAAATGACTGTTTTTTTGTGTTTACTTTTTTCGTTGCCACGACTAAAAACCCCTTAAAACAGATTTTACTTCCGATAAATATCCTCCGCCAAATAGGTTAACATGAACCATAAGAGGATATAAATTACAAATATCCACCCGCTTTTTCCATCCTTTTTCGAGAGGATAGCCCATATCGTAAGCGTAATAAAACTCCGGGTGAAACCCACCAAACAGTCGGGTCATTCCTAAATCCATTTCACGGTGGCCGAAATATACCGCCGGATCGATAACAACAGGTTCGCCACGCTGGCCTGCCAGATAGTTGCCGCTCCATAAGTCGCCATGCAACAAGGCAGGAGGTTCGGCTGGAAAAAAGTCATCGAGCTGATAAAACAACCGTGAAAAAGCTTGCGAAACAGACACATCTGCTTTTCCATTGTCGCGTGCCATTTTGAGTTGCGGTTCAAGGCGCTGGTGAATGAAAAAGTCGCACCACCTTTCGTGGGGTGTGTTATTTTGCACCAAGGAACCAATATAATTGTCGTGGTCAAGGCCAAAAGTTGAGTGGGTGCGTTGGTGGAGTTGGGCGAGCTGTTGACCAAAAAGTGGCCAAAAATCATCCCGTTGCTTTGCACTTTCGATATATGGCATAAGCAAAAATGCCTGATCACCGGCCGCCCCAATGGTCAAGGGTTTAGGTACAGCAATCGTATCTGCTTCAAGCAGCATATTTAGCCCCCGTGCCTCTTTCTGAAACATGTCGGGATAAGCTGAGAACGAGTTAACTTTCGCAAAAAACTGTCCATGGGAGGTGCTAAGGCGGTAAGTTCTGTTGATTGATCCGCCACCCACAGGATCAACGCGATGTAAGGCTACATCACACCCAAAATGAGCTGATAAAGTTTCGGCAACTTTTTGTCTCCATTGCATTTCTGTCGGTTGAGATTTTTTACAAAGGAACTATTTTTTATCCGAAAGGCAATCCAATCACTGCAAGACCAATGAATCAGCGAGGTATTTGCTCAAACAAGATGTCTTTAGCACAATATCAGCGGTAATGGCGTTTACCGAAATGGTTGCGCCTGATATGGCCTGAATTTCACGACCCACCACCAGCGTTTTGTTCGCATTTGCCCCTTTAAACTGTCGTAACCATCCATGGCTCATAATTTCGTGACCCCTGGTTGCCTGGTAGTTAAATACATTTACTTTTAAAACCTCACCCTCGGAGGAGAAGATTACAAAATAGTCGAAGTACTCAAAAGGCTGCTGGTCAAGGCCAAATCCGGCATCACAACCTCCGGCTCTACAACTCTCCACTCTGCTTACAGCGACAAAACCTGTTTTCTTCCCCTCGTGGATTAGGCTGTACCAAACAGTCTGTTCAGCTTTTAATACATTATCAGACAAAGGGTGGATGCTTACAGAAGAAAATTTTAATATCCTTCTGGCTTCTTTCTCCACCTTTGACAGCGGAATCTCAGGTCCTTGTTTGTTTTCAAAAGCTACAAACAAAAGACCGGCCAACAGAAAGATTATCCAGATGGAATTATTATAGATTTTTCCTGTCATGATTAAAACCAGATGGCTATACCGGCATTAAACGTGTTCGTGTAACTATCGGCAGAAGCAGGTTTTATCATCTGCATGTCTGCTTTTAAAACCAATCCTGAGACAATTTTCCAGTCAATACCGGCTGTTATCACCTCATTTTGATAGCTTTCGTTTTTAACGATACCCGGCTCAACACTTTCCTGGGTATTGTAAGAGGAATACCGAACAAATGGAATCAGCGATGTTTTGGTGAATTTGGCTCCATAAAAAACGTTGTAGGCCAATTCAGCGTAGTAACCATACATGGCACTTCCCAGGTTGTTATTTACTCCATTATCCGCTGTAAAAACATTGTACTCCAATGTGTTATTAATCCAGGCGTAATACACCTGACCTCTGAATTCAAGGGCTTTAAGTTGGTATCTTGCATCAAAACCGAGCATTGTTATCGCCACAACAGAGCTGTCGGCACGGGCTATGGTAGTGGTTTCATCACGGTTAATGTTTTTGTAAAGAGACGATTGTGTTTTTCCTGAATAGGCCGACAGACCCATATTTAAACCGAGCACTCCATAGTACTCAGCCCTGAAAGCCAATGAAGGTGTATGTATGATCGACTCAGCTCCCTTTTGCCGTCCTTTTCGTAAACCATTCTGACCTGAGAGCTGTCCGCTGCCGTTATAACTTACAAACCCGTTCATCAGGTAGGCCTGATATCGAAATGAAATTTCGGGAACAGTACCGGTTAAACCAAAACCAATTTCACGCCAGGTTGTTGGCACGATATAGGTATCGATAAGCGGTCGTTCGACGCCGTGATAAGTGGTCGGCTCGTGGTATTCGTTTATAATGCCCATCGGCACAAGCATTAAACCTGCACGTACCTGGATATAATTATTGAAGGAGTATTGCATAAAAGCTTGTTCTACGTATACTTCTTTAACGTGCTCCAGTTCAATTTCTGAAACAAAACTCAGTTTGTCTGAAAAGCGGTAACCAAAAAGCAAAACGAGTCGGTGCACATCAAGGCGTCCATTTTGAATGGAGTTATTCCCAAAAGGCTGATTGTAGTCGATTTGGCCATAGCCGCCAAAGGTTACACGTTGATCGTTATTCATTAATTGTGTAGCTGCATTGGTATAGTTGTTTGTTGCGGTCTGCCCCTGAACGCAATAGCCAAAAAAGGCCACCAATAAAAAGATGAAAATTATTGTAATTCGATTTTCCATGTGTTTAAGCTTTAGAATATGGCGGCAAAACTATTGCAGAAAACAAATCGGCTGAATACCTAAAACAGGGTATTTTAATAGAAGCAGACGCAAAATAGTTTGTTTTCAAAATCAAATTATCTTTGCAGCCAATTTTTACAGCAATTTTACATTGGGATCAAAGGCACGTAACAACATTTTTTTGCAATTCATAGGCTGGGTTTACAAGCCCTTTCGCCGGATGATTCCGCCTGAAACTTTCCGTTATGCTGCTACTGGTGGATTCAACACGATGCTGGATATTTTTCTTTATTTCATCTTTTACAACTTCATCCTCGACAAGCAAAACGTGGATTTGGGTTTTGTAGTCATCAGTCCATATATCGCTGCCTTTATTTTTGTTTTTCCCATAACCTTTAGCACCGGCTTTCTGTTGGCCAAATATGTCACTTTCATCGATTCTCCGTTGCGGGGAAGGATTCAACTGATTCGATACGGAATCTCCGTTGGGGGGAGCATTGTACTGAATTACATTTGTTTGAAACTGTTTGTAGAATACCTCTTTATCTGGCCTACCGTTGCAAAAATGTTCACCACGGTAATCGTTGTGATTTACAGTTATTTGATACAAAGGTATTTTACGTTTAAAACAGGTCGGTTGCAACGCAGACCAAAAACCAACTCCCTCACCTCACCCCAATAAAAAAACAACACTTTATCCATACATCGGGCAGGCTTTTGAAATTTGAAGTATTTTTGTGGTAATTAATCATTATTATCCGGGCTTATGAGACTTAATAACCTGATTTTCGTCGCATTTCTTATTGTCAGCTTGTCGTTTGGGTGCAAGCGCGCAGAAATGCCCCAACCTCCGTTCGACTGGCACAACGCCACGGTGTATTTTATGCTCACCGATCGGTTTTACAATGCCGACACCAGTAACGATGTAAACTTTGGCAGGACGGCACCCACCAAGGATTTACGGCGGTTTAAAGGAGGCGACATGAAAGGCATCACAAAAAAAATTGAAGAGGGTTATTTCGACCGCCTGGGCATTGACGTGTTGTGGTTTTCGCCTGTAAACGAGCAAATTCATGGTTATGTAGATGAAGGCCAAAGCAATACCTATGGTTTTCATGGCTACTGGATTCGTGATTGGACGAGTATTGAGCCAAATTTTGGTACAGAAGAAGACTTAAAGCAATTGGTTCAGGTGGCACACCAGCATGGGATCAGGGTAATGATGGACGTGGTAATAAACCACACCGGACCGGTAACCGAACAAGACCCGCTGTGGCCTTCCGACTGGGTACGCACCGAACCCCAATGCAACTACCAGGATTATGAAAACACCGTTTTTTGTACCCTCGTGAAAAACCTGCCTGATATACGGACCGAGCAAACCGAAGAGGTAGAGGTACCACAGGCCTTGCTCGATAAATGGAAAAAGGAAGGCCGGCTGGAAAAGGAAATGAAAGAACTGGACGAATTTTTTGCTCGTACCGGATTTCCCCGCACACCGCGATATTACTTAATTAAATGGATTACCGATTACATCAGGAAATACGGAATCGATGGGTTCAGGGTGGATACTGTAAAACATACCGAAGCTGATGTTTGGGGTGACTTAGCCGGTGAAGCCGCCATTGCTTTCGCCGAGTGGAAAAAAAATAACGCCGAGGCCATTCAGGAAGATCAGGAGTTTTTTATGCTGGGTGAAACCTACAATTACAATGCCGGTAGTGGAAAAGACTTTGATTTCGGTGATAGAAAAGTGAATTACTTCGATTTTGGTTTTAACAGTCTGATTAACTTCGGGTTTAAAGGGGAGGCAAACCAAAGCTATGAACGGCTTTTTTCGAACTATAGCGCCCTGCTCAACACCGGAGAGCTAAAGGATGTGACATTTATGAACTACATCAGCTCGCACGACGACAGCCATCCCTACGATTTGAAACGCGAAAAAACCTTTGAGTCGGCGAATAAATTAATGTTGTCGCCCGGACAGGCTCAAATTTATTACGGAGATGAGGTGGCCCGTCCCCTAATCATCGAAGGCGTGCAAGGCGATGTAAACCTCCGCAGCATGATGAACTGGGACGACAATACACACCAGAACCTGCTACTCCACTGGCAAAAGCTCGGACAGTTCCGTCATCGGCATCCCGCCATCGGAGCCGGTGTGCACCAGAAAATTAGCGACAGTCCGTACTTTTTCACGCGCTCGTACAACAAAAACGGCGTCATCGACAATGTGATGATTGGTTTGGATCTTCCTTTCGATCCGGTAAATGTAGACGTTAGCTCCTACTTCCCGGAAGCCAGAAAACTCCGCGATGCTTATACAGGGAAAACGTACAAAATAAAAAATGGCGTTGTTGAAGTGGTGGCCGATAACGGTGTGGTGTTGTTGGAAGAAATTCCATAACTAACCCTACTGTCATGCGATCAGCCGGATTAATTTCTGTCTTTCTTCGCGTAAGCAAACGGAATTTGATATCCCAGGCCCCATTCGATGAAATCGGCCACGGCTCCATTTCGGGTTTTGAGGGCTATGCGGGCAAAGAAGTTCTCGGTAATCAGATAACTGCCTCCCACCTGTAAGTAGTAAGGTCCTTTATGACTCACTTTATCGCCAATGTAAAATCCTAACTGCGTTACCAGCGTAAGTCGGTACATCCTCAGGTAATGCGAAATATGCCATCCCGAATAAGTCAGATCGCTGAAAGAAGCGTTTTCGATTTTGGTGGGATAATCGCGTAAAGCTGATTCGTAAAACAAATCAATGCCCGCCCCTACCATGCCAACATGGTGATAAGCCCAGGCATAGTCGGCTGAAAAAGAGGAGATAAAATATGTAGGCCCATCATAAATCTGGGTGGTAGTCGTTTTTCCACCCATGCTTCCGAAAAGGATTATTTCGGAATGACGGTGATATTTCTCGATTTTTCTATAAACAAACTCAGGTCTGAATGGTGGATCATACTCGCTGTCCACTTTCTTGGTCAGGTTTTTTACCGGATTAAAACTGTATCTTCCGCCAAGGGCAAAACCGGCCAGATTAACTCCAAGGTTGGGCGTTCTGGTAGAACCATTCGAGAAGTGTGTTAAATCAAAATCCAGGGTAATATCGAAACGTTTACTCAACTCGTACGACAGGCCTGTTGCGGCATTAAAGTACACGTTGTGGTTTGATCCGATCACTTGCTGATCAGGATTTTCGTTTGGATCGTACTTATAAAAACCATAGGACAGTCCTACGGCAAGCTCCCAATTCCATGTAAGCCGTTTGCCTCTGAAAATGGGTGCTCTCATGAACATATAGACCGCTTCGGGATCGCCCAACTCGCCGCCTTCAAAATATACCGAGTAAAACCCGACACCATAAACAGGAAATCCATAAAGCTGATCCCATATTTGTTTTACTCCGGTAGTTTGGAAACCAATCCGCACATCTACTGCAAAATAGGGATTATCCATGATGTCGTCTAACGACTCAGAGTTTTTCATAAACCTGCCATTATGCAGTTTAAGGTCGACAACATTGTAGAATCCATAGTCCAATGAATCACGTTTTACGCGGAGCAGGTCGTCGTATTTGTTTTGCGCCAAAAGGGCAGGAAACATTAAAACGCAACATAAGGAGAGGGTAATTATTTTTTTCATGCTATTCAACTTCGTTTAAGGTTTCGCCGTTTGCATGGGAATTAACTGGATCAACCGGCTTCAGGTTATACTTAATATTTCGTGTATTCGGACGGTAAATATTGGCATCGGCCACGTCAACAACCAGTGGGACAACACCGGTAAGGATATCAGCCATAACATAAATAACATGTGGGCTGCGTATTACTTCATACTTATAGGTTGCAAAACCCTCCTTTTTTATCTCGATAAGACTTCCCTCCTGAAGTTCAAATTTTGAAATACGTTGGTTAAAGGGCGCATCGCCCATGTATTTTCCGTCCAGAAAAACCTGGGCACTTTCAGGATATCCCTGCTGCACTTTTAGGGTGTTCTTCTTTCCTCCCAGAATGGTTGCGCAGGAGCTCAGGGATATAATTCCTGCCAACAACAGGCCATTTTTAATCAGGCGCTTAAGTAAAACTGTTCTCATGAAAAGAGTTTAGTTAAATAATATTTTCAAACCATTTATGACTTAAACAAAGATATTTAATATTTGAAACGAAACAAGTGAAAAATGATTTTTAGGTCATGGTTTTGATTTGAAAAAACCACCAGACTGGTCATTAAGAACAGTAACAATATCCAAAACGCTAAACCACCACTTGTCATTTTGCTCATCCCAAACCGCACGCACTTCACGGTCATCAAAAAAACGTATGGATATTTTTTCCTTACTCATATTACAATTTCTTATAGTCTGAAATTACCAGTCCAAAGTTAAATTTTTTTTCAGTCTATTTTTGTTGCCCGACCGCTTTGTTCAATGACCGCCAACGTGTAACTAAACCCAACCCTTCCGTTTATTCCCACTATAGTTGGACAAATTGAAGAGTGGGTCTCCATTCCGTGTTTCTTGTAGTTCGGGTAATATCTTTGGCAGGTATTTTCGCATGGTTCTCTTATCTTTTTGATTAATGTCTGCCAAAGGTATGCACTTTATTTAATTCTTATGCACTATATTTTTTGCATCGCACCTGTGCTTTATTCTTTCTCTTCATTTTCTACTTCTAACTTGCCCGTATTTATTAAGGCTTCATCCGTCATATTCGTGATTTCTAATTTTTTCATTTTAAGTTTCCAAAACCAATAAAGTCCACCAAGAGGAAGTCCAAAAGTCCAAGCTGAGTTTAAGTATCCCATATAGCTGAAACTAATACCTAATAAAAATTGGAAACTCAAAAGGTTAAATGAAAATCCATTTACAGCCGCATAAGTGAACGCGGGTACATTTAAGAAAATTACAGCGATATATTTCAACCATTTCTTATGTAATCCGCTTTTTTTGATTTTTCTAATGAC
>DJVY01000198.1 GCA_002440885.1 Bacteroidales bacterium UBA6244 | reverse complement strand
AAACTTAACACCAGCACCAACTGCCGCTGACGTTGCGGGTTTGAGAGTAACTCAGCCATAAACCGGGCACGGGATGCAGAAAACATATAATTTATTTAGTGAAAATCAGCAAAAATATTGAATTATTGTCTTGGAAACTAGTTTGCCTAAAAGGAGCGAAGAAAAAACCACTCCACACCGAAATAAGACTTGAAAGCACATTTCTATTGCAACACCCTTTCATCAGTCCGGTTACCGCGCTTTAAATGTAATTTCATCCATGAGCGACTGAACCACATAACGCATTTCGGTGAGCTCCAGGGCTACCAGATTGCCGTAGCCTGAACGGTTGTCGAAATACACCCCGTTGTCGAGGTCGATAAATTTATATCCGTTTTCACGAACGCATGTGTCGATAAACTCCAGGTTTACAGGAACATGCCCATGTATGACCCGTCTGCCACGAATTTTACTTTTGTCAACCTGATAATCTCTAATCCAGAGCATCGAACGGGTATCGGAAAAGGGATCGTCTTCTTTAAAGTTCAGACCGGCATGAACAATGACGAAATCATCAGTCACGGCATAGTATTGCAGCTTACGCATCCAATCGATATACTTAGGGGGGATATCGCGTGGCGAATCAGCCTCAAAACTTTCAAGCGCTTCCTTTCCACCGTAAACCTCCCATTCTTTTTGGATCTTGGTTTTCGATCTAAACCCCATAAAACCCTTGTTCTTCAGATCCTCCTCGTAGGCACGAATACAATAATCCTCGTGATTTCCCATCAGGAGTTTCAGGTTATGTCCTGCTTCCTGCAAGCCCATGATGTAATCGATAACGCCTTTGCTGTCAGGCCCCCGATCGATATAATCGCCCAAAAAAAATAGCTCATCCCCTACCTCGGGTTTAATCTGTTGTTCGATCAGAAACTTGAGTGTCCGCACACATCCGTGAATATCGGGGATGACCCACTTTTTCGCCATATTTATCAGGTAATGATGTAATTCAAAACTAGTATAAAATTTTAGATTACAAGATTAAAAAGCAAAAAGCTTTGCACTATTTCCCTTTAGCCTGATTAGCCACCTGATCCATCAGTTTTTTTATCTCTTCGAGATCGCCCAAAAAATAGTCTTTTACGAGATTCATGTCATCGTCAAATTCAAAAACATAGGGAATACCTGTTGGGATGTTGAATTCGAGAATATCCTCCTTACTCATGTTTTTAAGCTTCATGACGAGCGCCCGCAGGCTATTGCCGTGGGCAGCAATCAGCAGGTCGTTTTGCTCTTTCAGGGCAGGTAGCAGCTCTGTTTCCCAGTAAGGTGTCAGGCGGTCGATCACTTCTTTCAGCGATTCGGTCATAGGCAATTCGTCTGGCGACAATGCTGCATATCTGTTTTCAAAACGGGAATTCCGTTCATCGTTTTCGGTTAGTGCATCAGGAGGAGTATCGAAACTACGCCGCCACAACTGCACCATCTCCGGTCCGTATTTTTCGGCTGTCTCTACTTTGTTTAGCCCTTGCAGGGTTCCATAATGCTTTTCGTTCAAACGCCAGGTTTTTTTCACCTCAATCCACATCAAATCCATTTCTTCGAGCATGAGCCACAGGGTTTTGATAGCCCGCGACAGATAGGAAGTATAAGCGAGACGAAAATCAAATCCTTCGTTTTTCAACACTTTTCCTGCTTTCCGTGCTTCTTCCATCCCCTGATCCGACAAGGGCACATCCGTCCATCCGGTAAAGCGATTTTCCTTATTCCATGCACTTTGTCCATGGCGCACCAACACTAAACGTTTCATCTTTTAAAAGTTTTTATAATTAAAATGGAGCAACAAAATTAATAAAATACCAAGGCTCTATTGCAGACAATTGTATTTTTGCTGCATGTATGTTAAGCCTCCTTTGTTGCTGAAATTAATGATGCCCTGGTTGAGTTGGGACATAAAAACGGACGAAAAGGTCATTTACCTCACCTTCGACGACGGTCCGCATCCCAAAATTACGCCACAGGTTTTGGATATACTTGATACCTTTAAAGCCTCCGCTACCTTCTTCTGCGTGGGCGAAAATGTACAAAAATACCCCTTAGTTTTTACCTCGGTTATCAATCGGGGACATCGGGTTGGCAACCATACCTACAACCACTTAAAAGGCTGGAATACTGATAACAAGGCCTACTATGCCAACATAGAAAAAGCCGACAAATTGATTGCAAGCAACCTGTTCAGACCACCACACGGACTCATCACACCGAGACAGGCATGGCACTTGAAAAAGAAATACCGGCTGATCATGTGGTCGGTTATTTCGTATGATTTCAGTCAACAAATTTCGCCTGAGCAATGTCTCGAAAACGTGTTACAATATAGCCGTCCGGGAACGATTGCGGTTTTTCACGACAGTGAAAAATCAGCGAAAAATATGCTTGCGGCTCTGCCCCTGTACCTCCGAACGATGACCGAACGAGGATATCGGTTTCGCGCAATCGACCAATAAAAACAATGGCTGGCGCATGTCAATATTTTGCATCTTTGTAGCTGTAATCGACAAACCACATGATTAAACGGATTTTTTACTTAACCGCTGTGCTTGCCATCACCTGTTTTGCGTGGCAATGTGCACATCCGGTAATGCCCAGCGGTGGACCTAAGGACATTACTCCACCTGAAATTCTGTCAGAAACACCACCAAATGGCAGTGCCCGTTTCGAAGGAAAGAAATTTGTCCTCACTACAAATGAATTTGTTATACTGGACAATATCCAACAGGCCGCACTCATTTCGCCGCCCATGAAAGAACTTCCCGAATTTGTGACCAGAGGAAAATCGGTTCAGGTGAGGTTCAAAGAGCAACTTAAACCCAACACCACATATTCGGTTTATTTCGGCGATGCCATCGTTGACTTAACCGAAGGAAATCCATTGCATAATTTTACCTACATTTTTTCAACCGGCGACTTTGTCGATTCTTTAAGTCTTTATGGCACTGTACAAAACGCGCAAAACCTGATGCCGGAAGAACAAGTGTATGTTATGCTTTACAAAAACGATAACGACACCATCGTGTTCGATAGCCTGCCTTATTTTGTACCGCCGTATTACGTGAGCAAAACAGATGTAAACGGCCGGTTTTCGTTTCAAGGTCTGGCCTCTGATGCGTATTTAATATTTGCGCTGAACGATCAAAACGCGAATTTCATCTACGATCAACCCGGTGAAGCCATCGCTTTTATCGACTCGCTGGTGCGACCTTTTTATGATCCATCGCGTAAACAAAAGAAAATCCAGCCAGCTGATACCCTTACTGAAAATGAGGAAACGATGTTGCCCATTGACACACTGCAACACCGGCTGGATTCCATTGCCGAAGATTCCGTTTTTAATGAAAAGTTTAAAGGATTGAGTTTGTTTATGTTTTCCCAAACCGACAGCACCCAACGTTTGCTTAAAGCCGAACTTCTTCGACGTAACACCCTTAGGTTTTCGTTCTCGCAGCCCGCCGACGACATCCACATTATTCCCCAAAATTTTAATCCCGATAGCCTTTGGCATCTTGCTGCTTACTCTACAAAAAAGGACACGGTTATCTGGTATTTGAAAACACTTCCTGTTGACACACTAAAATTTCTGATTAAAAATCAACAAGATACGTTGAGTATTGTAGAAATACGCCTCGATCCCGATAAAACAACCGGAAGAGCACGACAGAACAAAAAGAAAGATGAAACCAAAGAACCCATCGACTGGAGCTCGAATGTAAAAAACGGAAACCTCTTACTGACAGCTAAACCCCGAATTACGTTTAACCAGCCTATGATGCGTTTTGTAGGCGATTCGACTGTGTTGACGGCAGGCAGCGACACCATCCTTGATCCAACATTTGTATATGCCGACAGCCTGAATCAGGTCATCGAGTTTCCAATTGAAATACATGAGGAAACCCGATACAAAATCGATTACCCCGACTCCTCATTTATGGATTGGAACGGATACTTCAGCAAAGCCATCAACCTCTCGTTTACGCCCAAACCACTGAAGGATTATGGCGTGTTTACCCTTCACTTGTATCCCGAGCACGAACAGCCCTATATTTTACAAATGATTAACGACAAAGAACTTGTTTTCAGGCAAATAGATTTCAATCACGACACCACCGTTGTACTCGATTTCCTGACTCCGGGGAAATACCTTTTCAAGATCATTTTCGATGACAACAACAACCACCAATGGGATCCGGGCTATTTTCCCACAAAACTACAGCCAGAAAAAGTGATTTACCTGAACAAGGAAATACAAATCAGAGCAAATTGGGAAGTTGAAGAGGAATGGATCTTTTGATTAAGGAAAACGTCCGACAAGAATAACCCGACAAACCGGGTTAAAATTCATTGCAGCGGTTAACGCATTCGATAATTTCGGTAAGAATAAGGCTGCGTAAGGAGTAAAAGATTTTTTTACCTACCCTTTTTGAGTTTAAAACCCCTTTGTTTTTAAGAATATTCAGGTGATGTGAGGCGGTAGCCTGTTCAATATCAAGCTTTTCGTAAATTTCCGTTACACTCATCTTGTTGCCATCAGCAAGCAAGTCGATAATGGCAATGCGCATAGGATGCGAAATTGCCCTTAGCTTATTGGCAGCAGATTCCAATTTCAATATGTCGATGTCAACAGGTTGCATTTGTTAAATTTTTGCAAAAATATTATTAACCTGTATTGTAAACAAGCAATTATGAACATATATTGCTCTATTGTTTATTTTTTAACAGTTCTAAATAGTATGGTGCAGCAGAGAAAACTACTTTTACCAGGCTAGCCTTTGGCAAAGACATCGGTAAACGAAAAAGTATTGCCATCGAACAACCCTTTATCGCTAAGTTTTAGCTGCGGAATCACCAGCAAGGCCATAAACGAAAGCGTCATGAAAGGGGCTCGCAATGTTGATCCCATCTTGTGCACCTCTTCATCAATTTTGTAATAATGGTGTGCTACTTTATAGCCGTCACAAGTCGACATGAGTCCGGCAACGGGCAGCGGTAATGTATTATTCACGCGGCTATTCACCACGGTAACACCACCTTTTTCGGCAATTACATTGTTGATGGCTTGAACAATAAGCTCATCAGAAGTACCTACGGCAACAATATTGTGGCTGTCGTGGGCTACACTCGAAGCGATTGCACCCCCTTTCAGGTTAAAATTGCGGATGAAAGCCACAGCTGGCTTTGCTCCGCTTTCATAACGATTGAGTACCACCAGTTTAAGAATATCCCTGTCGGGATCGCTGATTACATTGTTGTCATGAATGAAAGGTTTTTCAAACACAACACCCGTAACCAGCTGACCATCATAAGCTTCAATAACACGCAAAGTATTGCCTAGCGGAATTACCCTGATATCGTTTGTAGTAATAGGTGTGGCGGAGAAATTATTGGGTTGGTCTTCAAAAACCGAATCGATGAGCGACTTCCCTTGATCGGCAACTAACGCGCCATTAATATAAGTTTGCAGCACATTGAAATCTACGGGATTATCCACCACAATCATATCTGCCGGATCACCCACCTGAAGCGTTCCTACCTCCAGTCCATAATGTTGAATAGGGTTGAGCACCGCACTGCGCAACACTTTTATCAGATCATGCCCATGATTCAATGTGCGCACCACGAGTTGGTTAATATGGCCTTTTACCAGATCATCCGGATGTTTGTCGTCGGAACAAAACAGCACCTTGTCGGCATGGTTTTCCATCAACCCGATTAAAGCTTCAAAATTTTTCGCCGCACTTCCTTCCCTGATCTGGATTTTCATACCGGCTTTAATTTTATCGAGGGCTTCTTCCATGGTAAAACACTCATGATCGGTAGTTATTCCGGCAGAAGCGTACTTTCGCGCAGCCTCGCCTAAAACACCCGGGGCATGACCATCAACAGGTTTGCCGTGTTTTTTCGCGATAGCAATTTTCTCCATCTCCCAGGCATCGCGGTTAATAACACCGGGGAAATTCATCATCTCGGACAGGTATTTGATCTCGTCCATAGCAAGCAGTTCTTCCAACTCGTCTTGTTTGAAAGCAAAACCAGCAGTTTCAAAAGGCGTTGCCGGAACACACGACGAAGCCCCGAAAAAAAACTTGAACGGGACACGTTTGCCGTTGGCAATCATATATTTAATGCCATCAATCCCCAACACATTCGCAATTTCGTGTGGATCAGACACCGTAGCCACCGTACCATGCAGTACAGCCAATTTGGCAAATTCAGAGGGAATAAGCATCGAGCTTTCGATATGGATATGGGCATCAATCAGACCCGGCATAATGTAGTGGCTGCTGGAGACTTTCTCCTCGCGGACTTCTTTTATACGTCCGTCCTCAACAATGACAGTACCGGGGAATATTTTTTGCTTATGAAGATCAACGATCTGACCGCTTATTGAGAAATTTATAGAGTTAGACATACTGATGTAGTTTTAGTTAAAACACAAAGATAATTGATAATTGAAAAAAACAGAACCAAAGCGCGAAAATATAAACCCACCTGCCCAGCTCACAAATGGATGAGACTGATGTCCTGATCAGAAAAATACTTTTGGGTAACCTGGTGATTTCGTGTAAACCCCAACAAAAACCCGCCGCCTCCTGATCCACAGAGCTTCAAAAAATAATCGCCACTGTCGAGACCATGCTGCCAGTGGGAATGAAAAGCGTTAGGGATCATGGCTTTAAAATGATCGAAGAAAAATAAAGATAGGTTTGGTAAAGTGTTAAAAAGCAATTCCGCATCATTTGCCACAAGGGCGTCAATACAGCGATTATTTGCAGGAATTAGCTCGTTTACAATGCGTTTATAGTAATTGTATTTGCGGCACTCCTCAAAAAAACGATTCACCAGCGGGCCGGTTTTGCCCACCACGCCGGTATTAATTAAAAAAATGGAAAAACCAGGAAAGTGCAGATCGGGGGGCAAATCGACAAAATCGATGCTGGTTTTGTTTTTAATCAACAAAGGTTTTTGAAGATAGCATAACAAAGGATCGAGGCCGGAACTGACCCCATGAAAATAGGACTCCATCTGCGCCAGCGCCTTTTTAAGATGCTGAAAACCATCGCCCGCATCCAAAGCAAGAGCTACCTGGTTCTTTTGGTAACGCTCAAAAGTTGCGGCACAAAGTGCCCCCGAACTGCCTACACCAAAGCCTTGCGGAATAGACGAATCAAAAAACAAGCCCTGGTTCAGATCGTTCTCAAAACGGACAAGATCCAGTTCAGCCAATAACTGATTGCTTTCGCGAAGTTTTCGCAGGTACGCGTAAAAACCACGCAAGTCTTCATTAAGCGCCGTTTCAACGGTTGAATTACCCGGAAGGTCATAAAACTTCCAGCTGGCCTCGAACAGGTTGAGTGGAACGGTAAGTCCCATCGAATCACAGATAACACTGTATTCGCCAAACAGCAATAACTTGGAATAATATACTTTATTTTCCATCATTCCATTTCAGGTATTTGTTTTGGACCTTGCCCGATCTTATCGTCCAGGAATTGACCCGCAGAGCAAAACGACAACAATTCTTCCTTTATTAGCTTCATCACATCGCTCCTAAAGCCATCAGGATAAAGCAAATGCACATTTGGGCCGGCATCCAGGGTAAAACAAACCGGTATTTTCGTTTCTTCGCGGAAGCGCCTTACCCGATCAATTATAGCCAAAGTTCCCGATTCCATTAGCACATAACCCGGCGCAGAAGCCATCATGAGTGCATGTAGTGTGAGGGCTTCCTGTTCAACAATTTCAATAAAACGACTAAGGTCGCCATCAGCCAATACGGTCAACATTTCGTTTACATGCCGGTTGGCCTGAGCATAACGGGCTGTGGCAAAAGGGTTTGTGTCCATAAGCTTATGACCCGCACTGCTCCCAACTTTCTTTGCAGAGGCATTCACCAACAAGATAGCGTCCTGCATATCTTCAAACACAGGATGAACACCGGCGGAAACCGGAACGGCATAAAAATCACTGTAAGTATCTGATTCCTGGATCTTTCCCCACACTACATAACCCCCATACACCGAGCGACAGGCACTTCCTGATCCCAGCCGCGACAGTCGGGAGGCTTCATTAAGAAATAATTCAGAATTTTTAACCTCTTTGTTTATTTGCGCCGATATGGACGAAATGGCCAAAGCCAAAGCACTGAACGCAGAAGCTGAAGAAGCAATGCCGGAGGAATGTGGAAAGGAATTTCGTGAATCTATCTCCAGATGCAACTGAGACAGCCAGGGCAACTCATGCGACAACCGCTGCAGATAGGACAAAACGCGATCGCTGAAACGTGGTGCAGATTTCCCTTCAAAACTAAAGTTCAGGCTAACCTGTTGCTGCCCGGAAACCCTGGTATAACTAATATTTGTTTCTGTCACGGCCTTGCTCAGCGTCATGCTTAACGAAGGATTCCGTGGCATTTGATTGCCGGTTTTTCCCCAATATTTAACCAACGCAATGTTGGAGGGACTCTGCCATGTTACTTTTCCTTGCATGGGGCAAAATTAAAAATAATCGGGAGGAGGCGACATCACAATATCAGCAAAGGGGTAAATGGTGGTGTAACCGGCATTTTTCATCTCACGATAAAAGTCAGTCCGGCTCGCGCGCGTGGTCATCAGAACAAAATCGCCGCCCCACGCTCCCAATGATTTAACAACTCCATTATAGCCACCAAAAAGTGTTTGCTGTACAGTTTTTCGGTTCAGTATTTCAGCCATGATGGCCTCATGGGTCAAAAGAGCCTTTTCAAATTCGGGTAAAGTTCCTGCCTTACACACCATCTCGCTAATCTCACTTATGGCTGTAATATGGGTATTGGTGTGGTTTTTACTTAGCTTAAACTGTTCTATTTCTTTGCGCGATTGTTGCTTATGACCCAGATAAACAAAATAAATCTGATCATAAAAAGGCGGTGAAAAATCGATGGGTTCAACCACCGGCAAACTATCCGACAGCGAATACATAATAGGTCCTGCGGCGGTAGCACAGGCCATGTCGTAGCCCGAGCCGCCAAACAGCCGGTTGTTTAACCAGTATCCATCCACTCCACTCCACTGCGATAAAAGGGAAATGAGCGTAGCACTCGATCCAAATCCAAATTCACGGTTAAAATCCAAAAAAGTTTCCATAACCAAGCCGCTGTCTGGCGATATACCTGACTTACTAAACACCAAAGTGAGGATCTCTTTAAGCCTTTCGGCCAACAACAAGTCGCTTGTCTGTTGAATTTCCAGATCGGGCAAAGAAAAAACGGTTTTAAGCCAAGCACCTTCAGGTTGAGACGCCTGCCAGATAAGGGATTTATCAGGATAGGGTTTTACACGCAGGTGTTGCCCCACTTTTAAGGGCAAGGCCAACGCTTTGGCTCCCTCCATCACAAGATATTCACCCGTAAGCAGGAGTTTGCCATTGGCATAAAAGGAACGCATTGTACTCATCCGTTTTTTCTGAGGTTAGCCAGAAACTGACTTACATTAGCAAACGACACCTTATTCTCCACGAAATACGCCACTGCTTTTTCTTTTTCTTCGTTGGTGGCCTCAAAATGGTTGAGGATATTGAGCAGATGCATTTTCATGTGACCAATTTGTATGCCTTTGGTAACCAACGATCTGACAGCAGCAAAATTGTTTGCCAGTCCAATAGCAGCGGCAATCATCATCAGTTCGTTGGCCGTTGGGTTGCCCAACATTTTGAGTGAATGCTTGGCCAGGGGATGCAAGGAGGTAAGTCCGCCAACTGTTCCCAAAGCCATAGGTAATTCCAGCTCATACCTGAATTTACCTTCAGACAAATCGACGTGAGACAGGCTTTTATAGCTTCCATCACGGGCAGCGTAGGTATGACCCGCCGCCTCTATCGCCCTGAAATCGTTGCCTGTGGCAATGGCTACGGCATCAATTCCATTGAAAATCCCTTTGTTATGGGTGGTGGCGCGATAGACATCAATTTCAGCGATGTGAACGGCGAGTTGGAATTTTCGGGCAAATTGCTCACCTGTAAGGGATTCATCCATGCCGTCGAGTTCGGAAAAATCACATTCAACCCATGTTTTCACCAAACAGTTTGGGGTATAGTTCGATAGAATTGACATGATAATTTCACATTGCCTTTCTTCGTCCTTCAGCGACTCTTCTTCGCGGAAAAAATGTTGCAACTCCTGAGCAAACTCTTCCAGACATGAATTGATGAAATTAGCGCCCATGCTGTCGACGGTATTAAAGGCTACCTTAAGCTGGTAGTAATCAGATACTTTATCAGTAAAATCAATCAACTCAAAACGTATAATACCACCACCGCGGGCTTCCATGTTCATGGTAAGGTGACGTGTAGCATGCCGGAGTCGGGCATACAATTTCTCCAGAAGGGGTTCGAGGTGTTGTATTTTTCCGCTCCATAAAAAATGTACCTGACCAATTTTTTCCACATCTACCACTTCGGCATTAAAACCACCATGATCGAACCAAAACCGTGCACTTGAGGAGGCTGCCGCCACCACCGAACTCTCTTCTATAACAAGAGGCACGAGGTAGTTGATGTTGTTCACAATAACATTTGGAGCCACTCCGTAAGGGATATAAAAATTGGAGATGGTGTTTTCGCTGAATTCATCAAAGATTTTCTGTTTGCTTTGATCGCTGTGCCAAAAACTCTTGAGCAGCTCGATGGTTTCAAGCTGATTGTCCATCAGTTCAGCTACAATTTTCAGCTTATCTTCTTTCAGGAGTTTACTAAAACCCCTGATAATCAGATCACGTTTTCTTCTTCTAGGCATGTTGGTTGTTCAAAAAAATCACGTCACTAAATCTACCAGAGATCTTCCTTTTTTTCAGGTTCCGGTTTCATCTTCTCTTCCAGATTGGCACTCCAGGCATTTACAAAATCGGCTATCTGTTTCAGGTAGCTGTCCCACCTGGGGTCGTAAGCCGGATCATTCTTGTCGAGCCATTTCTCGACCGGAATATTGGTTTGCGACTTCAGCACCAACTCATTGATGGTGTATCGATACCTGTTTTCTTTCAATTCAATAGTAAAGGTATAATGAATCATACCGCCGGTATGTTTTATACTGTCTTTGTCCCAATAATAAATCCGAAAACGATGATGTCCGATGATTTTTCCGGAAGGCTTGTCCCTCACAGAGGTCACCCTCACCGGGTCTTTGTAGTATCCATTAAGCCAGTAAATACAACGCTTAAACAATTCATCCTGATCGCCGGGTTCTTCCACAACATTCTGAAATTTAATTAACTGGGTATCGGTATCAACAGGAATAAAAAGATCAGTTTCCTGCGCTCCGGCCCTAAATGCCACTGCTATTAATAAGATCAATAAAAACCTATTCATGCCAAATGTATTATTGGTTGATACAGCAAATTTAGAGTAAATTGTTGTAAAGGAGACAAACAATATTTTTTAATTCGATAAAGCACAACAAAATCAAAGGTTTTAACCAAAACGACAAGCTTGCCTGATTATTTCGTATTTTTGACACAAATTACTTACAGATGATTCATATCACCCGCCGCGAAAGGTTTAATGCAGCCCATCGGCTTTTCAGAGAAGATTACACCGACGCAACCAACGCCGAGGTTTTTGGGAAGTGCTCAAACCCCAATTGGCATGGCCACAACTATGAGCTGTTTGTAACAGTGAAAGGCGACATCAATCCTGAAACCGGGTTTTTAATCAACCTAAAAGAGCTGAGCCGCTTAATACGCGAAGAAGTTATTTCAAAAGTAGATCACAAAAATATCAACCTGGAGGTTGATTTCATGCAAGGAAAACTGGCTTCCACCGAAAATCTGGCTGTCAGCATCTGGGAAGTGCTGGAGCAACCCATTCGTAAGCTGAACGCAGCACTTCATTGCGTTAAAGTAACCGAATCGGAAAACAATTACGCTGAATACTTCGGTAAATGACAATAACCGCCAAAGATGCTCATCATCAAGAAAGATTTTAAATACCAATTTAATATAATATCAATTCGGTCAGGGGTTTGGGTAACGGGCAACAAACAAATGATCACAACCTCAATTTGATCTGGCATTGTTTTTGAGGATCAAAGTGACAACAAATTAATAATCATGTCAAAAGTAAAAGACTTGTTAGGATACGAAAAAATAGAAAAATTTAACCCGGAGAACCTCAAGAAACTGGAGCACCATTATCTGGAGATACTCAAGTTGATTGGTGAAGACCATACCCGAGAGGGTTTGCTGGACACGCCACTCAGGGTAGCCAAATCGATACAGTTTCTTACCCAGGGTTACGACCACGATCCGGAACAAATACTACTTTCAGCGAAATTCAAGGAAGATTACCGCGAAATGGTCATTGTGAAAGACATTGAAATATTCAGCATGTGCGAACACCACATGATTCCATTTATTGGAAGGGCTCATGTGGCTTATATCCCAAATGGTTACATCACCGGGTTAAGTAAAATTGCACGCGTTGTAGAAGCCTATTCGCGGCGCTTGCAAGTACAGGAAAGGCTTACCTCTCAGATTAAGGACGCCATCCAAAACACATTGAACCCGCTAGGCGTGGCCGTAGTTATCGAAGCCAAACATCTTTGTATGGCTATGCGAGGCGTTCAAAAACAAAACTCGGTTACTACCACCAGCGATTTTACCGGAGCCTTTAAAAGGGCTGAAACCAGGGCCGAGTTCATCAGCCTGATTTCAACAAAATTGTCGTAGTAAAGGCATTTCATTTTAACAAATACCCACATCATCCTCAGACTAAAAACTAAAATCTGTCGTTTATCAAAAAAAATGCAAAAAAATGAATCAATTTAATCCAATAAACTATTCTGAAAGGGAAACCACCTTCCCTATGGCGCAATCATTTATTACCGGTGTATTCTCATGGATGGGTATCGCGTTGGGCATTACAGCCATTACCAGCTGGCTTTTCGCTTCCAGCACCGAACTGATGGCTATGCTCTTAAACCCGGAAACTGGATCAATGTCGATGCTTGGTTGGATTGTTATGTTAGCACCACTTGGACTCGTGCTATGGATGTCAGCAGGATTTAACCGCATGTCGGCTTCTACCATGCTTTTGGTATTCGTGGGCTATTCAATATTGATGGGAATGAGTCTCAGCTTTATTTTTTATGTATACACCCTGCCTTCGATAGCTAAAACCTTTTTGGTAACCACAGCCATGTTTGGGTTTATGGCCTTACTTGGCTATACAACGAAAACCGACCTCACCAAATTTGGAAGCATCCTGCTGATGGCTCTGGTTGGCATCATCATCGCCACATTGGTAAACTATTTCATGAAAAGTACCCAACTCGATTACATCATCAGCTTTTTGGGCGTTATGATTTTTGCCGGACTTACCGCTTATGATGTGCAAAAGCTAAAAAGAATTGGAGCTTCTGCTATCGATAGCAACGAGAGCTTGCGCAAAATGACCATTTTCGGAGCCTTAACTTTATATCTTGACTTTATCAATTTATTCTTATTTTTGCTGCGTTTTCTTGGGAACAGAAAATAAATATATGTTCCTGAAATTAAAATAATTAAACCATGAATATTAGCCATTCGAGAGCGGTAAATCATGCTTTCGGTGTCTAAAAAAATAGCCAATAAATCATAAACACTTATTTATGAACGTTTACGTTTTTCCCGGTCAGGGAGCACAATATGTTGGAATGGGAAAAGACCTGTTCGACAAATCGGCCAAAGCCAAAGAGCTTTTTCAGAAAGCCAACGGCATACTGAAATTTAAGATTACAGATGTGATGTTTGAGGGCACCGAGGAAGACCTGCGGCAAACAAATGTAACCCAGCCGGCTATTTTTCTTCACTCAGTTATTCTGGCTAATGTGTTAGGCACAGATTTCAAACCCGACATGGTTGCTGGACATTCGCTTGGCGAATTCAGCGCCTTGGTAGCCAACGGCGTACTGTCGTTTGACGATGGTTTAAAACTGGTTGCAAAGAGGGCCGCCGCCATGCAAAAAGCATGTGAAATTGAGCCTTCCACGATGGCAGCTATTCTTGGCCTTGAAGATGAAAAAGTTGAACAAATTTGCCACAGCATCAGCGAGGTCGTTGTGCCGGCAAACTACAACAGTCCGGGGCAGCTTGTAATTTCGGGCAGCATAGCAGGCGTTGAAAAAGCCATTGAGAAATGCACTGAGGCCGGCGCAAAAAGAGCCCTCATGCTGAAAGTTGGCGGCGCTTTCCACTCGCCACTTATGGAACCAGCCCGTGTTGAACTCGGACAGGCGATAAATGCTACCAAATTCAACAAAGGCATTTGCCCCATTTACCAAAATGTAACCGGGCAAACGGTAAACGATCCGGAAATTATTAAAAACAACCTCATCGCTCAGCTCACCTCCCCCGTTCGATGGACCAAGACCATGCAAAACATCATAGCCGATGGAGCTACCACCATAATCGAGGTAGGGCCGGGAACAGTGTTACAGGGTTTGTTTAAGAAAATTGATCGAAAACTGCAGACAATGAGTGCAGAAGTATAAAACTAAAAAAAAGCCGGTTAATTCCGGCTTTTTTGCTGAATGCTTGTTCTCTTGTACAGAACAAAAGCTAACTCTTCTGTCTTTCACTTATTCACTCTGCTCTCCTCATACACCTCCCAAACCGCCAGCACCGTTTCGGCATTTGCATTTATTTCCCGGTTTTTGGTGGTTTGTATTTTTTTGATTTCATCGATGCAGTATTTTGGCAGATCCAAATCCCACAACAGAACCATGGCCACCAGACGCAGGTATTCGTTTTGCTTTTCGGCACTGTAAAGGCTGACGGGCTCGGTAGCCAGGTAATCTCTGATTTTTGACTGGCTTTCGCCGATGTATTTCCCGTTTACGGGAGTGGGTTGTTGGTTCATATGCAACTGAACCAGGTTACGGGGATACATGCGTGGCATGAGTTTTACACCCATGCTCTGCCGCGCGTTGGTAACGGAATAAACAATTTTGCCTTCGACAAACTCGGCATTGGCGTAGGGAGTGAGCCAGTTCTCAGGAGTTTGTTGCTGGGCAACCGACCAACAGGAAACGAATAAAAGCAGACTGAAAATGCTGAATATCTTTTTCATGGGGTATTGATTAGTTTTTTCTTTTTGAACGCCGAACACCGATCAACGATTAACGAATGTCGAAGGTTTGCCCCGCCTTCTAAAATCATCATTTCACGCCGTTGGCGGACGGGCTGTTAATCGATATTCGATATTCATTTTTATTTCCTTTTTGAACGCCGAACACCGATTAACGAACGCCGAATGTCGAAGGTGGATTCTCCTTCTAAAATCAAAATTCGTTAATCGATATTCATTGTATTCATTTTTTCACCAAAAACTTTGCACTTCCCGTGCCGCCTGTGCTGCTACTCGCCACGGCCACATACAGGCCATCGGGCCAGTTGTCCACTGAGGTGGATATTACAGTTTGCCCATCGGCAAGGCTTTGCTCAAAAACCCGGTTGCCATTGATGCCAAATACCTGTAAAACAATGTTTTTGTGATATGCTGTGTTCTCCATTTCAAAACTAACGCTCCCCGTTGCCGGGTTGGGCGAAACATGGAGGGGTATTGTTTTTAGTGAGGTATAATATTGCTCAGGTGAGGGGGCGTCTTCAATGCCCGTAATCACATCGCAACCAATTAAATAAATGGTATCAGAAACAATGGGATGATCGCACAGGCTGTCGTACACGTGGTGGGTGGTGTCGAAAGGTGCTTGGGAGAGATCGGGATTAAGTTTGTAAAGGAGGATATCGGAATAGTTGAGTTGATAAGTTAATTGAAATTTATTATCAATGTACTTATGCAGAGGCATGAAACCACCAGTTGTGTTTTCATGGGATTGATACTGAAATATGTGTCCAGCAGTATCCATAATCCATTCGCCAAATGGATTTTCCCAACCTGCATTACCAAATTTTGCCGAAGCAAAATATGAAGTGTCATCCCTCTGTTCTAATCCTAAAAAGAAATTTTCCGTAACAGATGGGTTTATTTCAACATTATCAATTCCGATATAACTAGTTTCTATTCCATTTATATCAAAATTCAACAAAATTGAATTATAACTCCCAAATCCAAGTTTAGTATAACTCCCAAATCCATGAAAAATATTACCGTCAAATGAAACGACTCCTCTGGCATCACCAAGTATCGTATCACTCATACCATATGTCAAAACCCATTCTTTTTTGTAGTTATTATCAGTTTTTACTATTAATGGCCTTAAGTACACAACATTAGGGTTATCAGGATAAGCTGAATAGCAGTCACCAGTAATAATAACAAAATCATCAAAACTTTGCATTTGAAAAGGAAGTGGCAAATATAATGTTTCATACAATGAGAATGGATTAAACCATAAGAAGTTACCATCTTTGTCAAAGGACGTTATGGCAACATCATATTTATCATTAATTGTATATAACCAAGTTAGAGCAATAACGTCACCATTTTCGAGAAATGCTGCATCGTGATACTCAACACTCTGATAATGATTAGTATTTTCAAATAAATTGCACCATATAGGTTCTCCGCATGGATCAATCATTATCAGGATTGCTTTATCGTTTGTATTGCCTGACAGAAGAATTTCACCATTAGCATTCTGTTTTATTCTAATAATTGAAAGCCATGAGTTATGAAGCAATATAGTTTTATGCCAAAGAACCATACCATTTCGATCAAGTTTAAAAACATGTGTATTTATGTCTTGAGTCTTAGCGGCAATTAGTAAACCACCATCATAGGAAAGACAAGAAGTAATTCCATAATAATCAAGGTTATTATCATTAATAATTACCTCCCACCTTACCTGAGAAAAAGCAACAATTGAAAATACTGAAAAAGTTATTGATAAAAATATACGTTTCATTTTTTAGTATTTTATAAACTTAATGCTTTGCAGTGTTTTACCACCATTTCTTAACCGGATAGTAAAAGAACCGCTTTTGTAGGTGCGCAGGTCGATTATTTTTTGCCCCCAACTTTTACCTAATTTCATTACCTCTATTTTCAAGCCATTTACGTTGAAAATCTCAATAATGCCATCTTTAAAAGAATAAGGCAATTGGTATTCCACGGTAATATACTCCTTTGCTGGATTTGGATAGAGCCTGAGAAAATCAGAAGACTTCAAAAATGAATTATCAATATTAGATTCATTTACCTGAGTTGATTTAGTTGATACAGTATCAGGAAAAGTATATGGCTCACTATAAACCAGCCTATCGGTACTGATAAGGATATTGAGGCAATATGCCTTCAATATCTCATCGGTATTCTGCATGAGGGAATAGAGCAGGCCTTTTTGTGTGCTATCAACTTCAGTTGGTCCTTTACCCTGTGAATTCAATTCCAACAATAAATCAAAATAGTCTTCATATCCATTGTGTAAATCGGTTTGGTAGGTGGATAACTCGAAGCTATACGGAATTTGTGCAAGCATGTTTAGCACGCCGACACTGTCACCCGAATTATAATTGCAGAAAGCTTGTTTATAATACGAATCCGGCGAATTAACTTCTGAAAGAACAGCCTTAATACTGTCGTTAATGTCAACAAGCATACTATCGCTCATGTACATTCTTATTAGATGGTTAACAGCATCTTGCATATTTGAAGAATAATATGCCTGCTTGGATTCCAGCATTTCTTTTGCCCCCATAATCGTATCGTTGACATGGAGGCTTGCCATTTCAGTTTCACTCGGCGGATTGATGCGCGCATCCAACGTATTGAGTACATTCTCATCTCTAACCGATTGAGGATTGGCAGATAAAATTTCGGTAACAATACTATTTGGTAACACATCCTCCTTTTCAGCCGCACTTACCATAACCGTATCACTTAAATACGGTGAGGCAGCGAGCAGTTGATCTCTTAATAGCATGGTTTCAGGTGGTAGGCTGGTTGCTACATCCAGGGTTAAAGATGTGGTATTACCCTGATCAACCATAGTACTAAGTGAATCAGAATAAATTGCACTATTTAATTCATTATCTACAATCAATGATAATAGTTCTGATTTTGTATTACCACCCAAGTTTGAAGGACAGCCCAAATCAGGTCGCCAGTTTGTCAAATAATTATTGTAATTGAGATGAACTTTGGCTGTATCAATAAATACGGGTTTAACCTTAAAATCACTACTTAATCCCCAATATGGCATATGATACCAAACATCTTCCCCCTGATTGTCAAAATCACTATAGCTCCATGTACCCATTTGACTAAACAAATTACCTGCCGGTGCAGTAATTTCATTGGCTTTACTTCCCTGGTTTAAAGCAATCCCGTTTAGCTCACTGGGCTCTCCATCCCAGGTAACTGAAATATCCTGGTAGTTATTCTCAAACACATTGCATTTATATTGCAGGCCCGTTCCTTGTAATTTGTTGGCACGGTTGTGGTTTTGAGCCACCGTGGCAAACAGTAAGTTATAGAAATTATTTTTGTAGATAAAATTATCCTCCGGCCCTGAGTTGTTTACAACCAGCCCTACTGATTTATAATCGTTTGGTTGCATAGGGGAATAATCAGAACTAAAGGTGTTTTCTTCCACCTGATACCCGGTACAGTTGTCTAAATACAGGCCTGAATACAAATCGCCGGGCAGTACTTTTAGGAAATAGGTAGCATTAAACAAGCAATTGGTCACACTCACGAACGTGGAAGCACCCAGGTAGCATCCGGTGCGGTTGTTGTTAAAATGAGCCTGATCGATAACAATGGGCTTGTTGGTCAGGGTAATGTCGTAGGCCCTGATGCCATAGTTAAGTCCGCTAAACACATTGTGCTTCTCACCTCCACCCATTACCACTTTAAAGCCTGATTGGGAAGCAGCAATACCTGCACCCCGCTTGTTGTCGGCGGCAAAGAGTGGCGAAACGTTGTTTTCAAAAAGATTGCCCTCGAATAATACGCCTCTTACATCAGTTAATTCCACATGTGCACGGGGACTGTCGTCGAAAAAGTAATAGGTACTGTCGTAGGTAAACGTACAGTTTTTAAAGTAGCTTTTGTTGTCGGCAATGGCAAATCTATATTCAATATGGGGGTAGGGCAATAATGAAATTGACTTGGTATTGTTTTTAAAAAAGGCATCCTCTGCCTGAATAATGCCTCCGGTGAAATTCAGGTTGGCAATGGAACTTCCGTCTTTACCGGCGGTAATGCCCGTTTTGGCATATTGCATAGTTGCCCCATTTTTTAGTATGACCCATCCCTGATGTACAGTATCCTGAACAGAGTTTGAATTTCCCCATACTTCAATTCCATCCCACATATCGGGACACGCGTTGGTGATGGTGCCGCCATCAACCACCAATTTGGCTCCTTGCTCAACAATAATTTTACAATCGGCTGCCATTTTTAAGGTGCCATAAATGTTGAAGGTATTGCCTGAGTCCACAATGATATCGCTATAAAAATTCCGTGTAAAACCCGAGCCAATACTGTAGCCCGGACTTGTGTGATAATCACTTTCCACGTTTCCGCACCCAGGTGCAGAAGCGTACCAAACACCACGGCCATAGGTGCCCACATAAACTTTTCTATTGTTGGTTACCTTAATGTCTTTTGCTTCGCAATTGGGCAGGTTGAATGTGTAATTAATCCAAGTGGGGCCGCCATCTTCTCTGTAGTAAACACCATGTTCTGTGGCCAACCATGTGGTAGTGCCTTTGAGAAAAATGCTGTTAATATTACCTGCCTCCAGATCGTAAGAAATGTCGTACCAAACAGGATGGCTTGGGTCGGTGGTGTTAACGCTATACAATTTTGTACGTATGGATACAATTACCGAATCGGTGTTGTCGGTAATGGCCATGGAAGATATCCATCCTTTGGCAGGAGTGTTGTTTACCTTTGTCCACTTTGAAACATGGGGTCCACCGCCATCTATCGATTTATATATATAGTGGTATTCAGGATCTTCTTGCCGTGCACTGGCATAAATCTGGTGTACGCCATTGCTTTTTTTCTTTGCCGCCACTCTCCAGGTGCCCGAGCTATCACATCCGATTTGGCTTTCAAGATCAGACCACTCATGCCAGCCATTGTTATAATATTTTATCACTTCTTTGGTACCTGCGGCATATAATATGGTATCAACATTCACATAGTAGGTATCCCAATTGGCATATGGGACCGTGACTGATGTAAGACACGAGGGATATGACCCCATGGTTTTAAAATTAATCAATGGATCATACTCCACATATCCACCCAACTGATGACTTACATAATAATGATTCTCTGTTAAAATTATATTTTGATAACCATCGCCATGGGATACCTCTCTAATACTCCAGTCAATTCCATTATCACTTCTATAGGTATTGCTTCCGCAATCAAATTGTCCGCTGGTAACAAATTCGTTGATGTTAGACTGATCGCTAAATGCATCAATAAATTCAACGGTGGCAACGCCCAGTCCGTAATTTTTCGATTCCCAATAAATAGTGGAGTCGTTAATAAACCGGCCTTTGTAAACGCCACCGTCGGTACCTGCCCAAATGGTTTGGTTGTTTTCTTCTACCCACAAAAAGTGTGTGTCGTGGTGCGGGGCTTCGTTTTCGGCTTTTATCACACTAAGTATCACGCACGAATCGTTACTTAAACCGTTGCTAAATTGAAACAATTGCTCCACGTCGCGCCCCAAGATTTGCAGCGCTCCAATTGTATCCGGGCGTATTGCCCAACCCAGTTTTCTTCCATACCCATTAAAGTTGGCCTGTGCAAAAAACTTGTGCCATATTCCTGTGCTGATTTCGTAACGATAAATAGCTGTATAATTATAAGCCTTCATGCTTACCACAGCAAATAAGTAATCTGAATTCGCTGACGGTATTTTTAGAGATATCCTTCGAGTCTCTGGTAGTGTAAGTTCCATTGTATCATAAGGGAAGGTTATTGTATCTATATCGAATATTTTTATGGAATCGTTATTGTCCAGGTTGTACTTGTATATACCTGTACTGTTGGATCCTGATGCATAAACAATGTTCTTGTTGTTGATATCTTGCACCACATCATAGAACTCACCCGGGATAAGGGCATCCCATATCGGCGCTGCGGCATTGGCATTTTTTGTCTGGTACAACCCTTTAGTAGTTGTTACAATTAATTGGGTACTATCGGTATTGTTTTTAATTTCAATGAGTTTTCTCATGTGATAATAATATCCATTTGTACCGTAATCCAAACCAATATTTGTCCAGTTTTCACCATCATCAACAGATCTCCACACACCAATGGCCGTTTGCCAGGCTTTTTCGCCGACAAAGCCTTCTCCATTGCCGGTACTCACATACAAAGTAGAAGAAGTCCGACTATCTACAACTATACTGGAAACTCCGGGACGTGGCATACCTTTGTCAGTGCCCACGTTCTCCCAGGCATCCCCATTGTTGACACTTTTGAACAAACCGCCCACAGGAGAACAGGCATATACCGTGTTGCCGGTGAGATCATGGGGGTCTTTTAGTATATAATGAATCTGGCCAGTACCCTTGGCTGCAAATCCAATCTCCGGCACATCGTTAGGGCCAACTAAATGCCAGGTTATTGTATTGTTGGTCTCCTCATTATAAGTGTAATGATGGGCATAATCCAGCAAATCAGCCTGATAGTCATCAAAATCATAATTGGCGCTTAATTTTGGGCCCCAATACCGATACCTTCGTTGAAATTGCGTGTAACCAGTACCTTGCATGCTGTCCGATCCACGTACTGAAATCAGGGAATCGTAATAGGTTTGTTCTTGCTGAAATTCCGTAATAAAGTCGGTTTGAGCAAAGGATGTATAGCCGAAAAAAGGGATTAGCATGACCAACAATAGTTTAGTAATTCCTTGTACTCGTCTAACATCATGGTTACTTAATCTGTTTAAAACAGGTTGTCTTTTGTNNGGGGGGTAGCATTGTTTTCATTTTACTTTGTATTTGTTTATAAAAAACTACTCGCCTTAAAATGCGCTTGTTAGGGAATAGCGTGGGTAAAGATAGAAATAATTTCTTAAACAACCTCACTTTAACTTAAAATAAAAACGTAAACTAAAAATCATTCCATACAACAACCCTTACCCACTACTAGAAATTCCCGTTTCAACTCCACCCGCAACATATTTAATGCTGCCAGTGCTGATCTGCGTATGTTTCGTCCCCGGTGTTCGCCAAAATGAAAAAGCTGTGATTGAACACTTTCCGGTGTGGCCAGGGCTATCCAAACGGTGCCCACGGGCTTTTCGGGGGTGCCACCATCGGGACCGGCAATACCGCTTACTGCCAGGGCATAGTCGGTGAAAAAGCGTTGACGTGCGCCTGTGGCCATCAGCTCCACCACCTGCTGGCTTACTGCGCCAAATTGTTCAATCACCCCCTCCGGAACTCCCAACAGTTGGTGTTTGGCGGCATTGGAATAACTTACCACCGAGCCATTGAAATAGGCCGAACTTCCAGAAATAGCAGTAAGTAAATGCGACAGGTATCCTCCGGTACAGCTTTCAGCCGCCGACATGGTTTTGCCCAATTGTTTTAGCTGTTGTCCCACCACTTCTTCCAAAAGCACGTCGTCGTAACCAAAAATTAGCTCAGGGATGAGTTCAGTAAGCTGCCGGCAATGCTGATGAACAATTTCTTTAAGCTGTAGTTCATCATCACCAGAAATGGAAAGCCGCAACCTAACAATACCGGGCTGTGGTAAATAAGCCAATTTTATGGCCGAAGGCAGAGCCGATTCCCAAGCTTCAATTCGCTCGGCCAGAGCCGATTCGCCAAACCCGTGGGTCATGATGGTTTTGTGGTAAATGATTCCTAATTTGAACTTTTGTTTCAAACGTGGAATTACCTCTTCGCGCATCAAAGTTTGCATTTCAAAAGGTACACCAGGCATGGAAACAGCGACTTTTTCGCCAAACTCAAACCACATACCGGGAGCCGTTCCATGGTTGTTTTTCAACGGAATGCAGCGCTCCGGAATTAGGGCCTGCATCCGGTTTACCTCAGTAACCTGATAATTGCGTAATCTAAAAAGCACCTTTATATGCTCATAAGTGGGTTCGTGAAACACCATTTCCGAATTGAAATAGGCGGCCAGTACATTCTTGGTAATGTCGTCCTTTGTTGGCCCGAGACCACCTGTCAGGAGCACGATATCAGCACGTTTAAAGGCCTCATCAAGAGCACTTTTTATCCGGTCACCATTGTCACCGATGGCACTCACCTGTACTACATGTATTCCGTTTTTATTCAGTTCTGCCGCCATCCAACTGGCATTGGTATTCACTACCTGGCCGATGAGCAACTCATCGCCAATACTTATAATCTCAGCAAATAATTCAGACATAGGGTATAGTTAACGTCACAAAACCAACATCGCATCAGGAATAAAGGTTGTTGGCAAAATGCTAATAGGTTACAGAATACGAATCAAATTCAAACGGTGTAATCGACATAACCGGGATTTGTGACAACCGGATGATAGACTGAGCGGCAGAGCCCAAAAAGTACTCCACCAATTTGTTCTCCTGCTGTGTCATAATCATGATCAAATCGATATTTTTTTGCTCCTCAACATATTGCAGTAAGCGTGGCACCATCATCTTTTCACCTCCCTCTGATTCAATCAATTCACTGGTGCAACGTATGTTCTCTCCTTCGATAAAACGCTTCACCTGATCAAGTTGAGCCAGCAACTCGTTTTTTATGTCTTTGTCCTTTTTCGACCACAGGACGGATACCACCCTGATGCCTGCACCAAATCTGCGGGCAATTTCAACGGCATAAGTCACCTTGTGCCTTGTTTCTTTGGTAAGGTCGAGGGGCAGCAGGATGTTATGGCATAACCCGAACTTTTGCTTACCATTAACGGTTATCACCGGGATAGGCGACTGCCGGATAATCTTAGAAGTGTTGCTGCCAATTTGATTTTTATCAATGCGCACATTCTCAGCCGAATCGTTTGTGCCCATCAGGATATATTTTGAGTTTAGCTCTTTGGCTGTCTTTAAAATCTCGTTGTATACTTTTCCCTGCTTTAACACAGGGGTAACTTTCAATCCGGTCTTTCCGGCAATTTCCGTGGCTGTGTCTTTAAGTTTCTTCTCAACCCGGCTTACCAGCTCTTCCTTGGTTAGGAAAGCTTCAGCAAAATCCTGGTTTTCAAAAACATAAAGCAATACGATCTCCAGACCCAGAAAGCGGGCAAAATCGTAGGAACGTTTCATAGCGTGCATCGACTGATCGTTAAAGTCGATAGGTACAAGTATAGTTTCGGGCAAAGTGTGCATAATCAATGGAGGTTTAACGTTATATTTGCAAATTTACTTTTTTCTTGATTGATTCGAATCATATGACAAAGATTAATAACTCGGAGCTTGTACTCCATCAGGATGGCTCAGTTTACCATCTCAATCTGCATCCGGGTGAACTTGCCGAAACCATTTTGCTCGTTGGCGATCCGGCCAGATCAACAATTATTTCCACTTTTTTCGACTCGATAGAACTCCACCGTCATAACCGCGAAATCGTGACCTACACGGGCTATTACAAAGGTAAGAGAATAAGTGTGATGTCGACGGGTATGGGCACAGACAACATAGAAATTGTTGTAAACGAAATAGATGCCTTGTTCAACATCGACTTCACACATAAGGTAGCCAAAGAACAAACCAAGTCGGTAAATCTCATCCGGCTGGGTACATCCGGGGCACTTCAAAAAGACATTCCGGTGGTAGACTCCTATCTGGTTTCGGCCTCTGCCATTGGCCTCGATGGTCTGGCCTATTTTTATGCCGATGCCGACAAGGCCATAAATACACGAATGACAGATCGTTTTCTGAGTCTTGTGAAGCCCGAAGCCCATCAACCACGCCCTTATGGCGTAGAAGCATCGCCTGAACTGCTCCTCAAATTAGGCTATGGATGGCGACAAGGGGTTACCCTTACAGCTCCCGGTTTTTACGGGCCACAAGGACGGGTGCTCAGACTACCGGTTAAAGACCCAAACTTCATCGAACGCGCCAGCCAGTACAGCTGGAACGGGCACAAAATTTCAAACTTCGAAATGGAGACTTCAGCACTGTATTTTCTGTCGTTGATGCTAGGTCATAAGGCCCTCACCGTGTGCGATATCATTGCCAACAGGGTAAACAATGAGTTCAACCCCAACTACAAAAAAAGCATGAATCATCTGATTGTTGAGATGCTTGAAAGGGTTTCGGTATTGTAGCCAAGTGGTTACATTGCTAATACCTTAAAATGATGCCTCCCCAGGAAAAACCAACGCCAAAACCAGCCAGCAGGAGAACCATACCCCGCTTTAGCAATCCTTTCTGCTCCAGATTGCGCAAAGCTATCGGAATAGTGGATGAAACGGTGTTCCCCGTTTCCTGAAGCTCGATAACCAGCTTTTCGTTTGGTATCTTTAATTTCCTCCCAATAGTTTCGAGGATGATGCGGTTGGCTTGATGGAATACAAAAAAATCAACCTGATCCATGTTGAGACCGGCCTCTGCAAGCAAGGAAGAAACCAACTCGGGGGCTTTGGCAACAGAAAAGTTAAACACTTCAGAGCCATTCATATAGAAGTAACGGTTGTTGCGCGTATTTCCTAACGCATCGGTAAAGTCATCCTCTTCATATTCAGGCAAGGGATATCGCTCGCGACCATGCCTGATGATAATCTGTTCATGCTTGCTTCCATCTGTGCCAAAAATAAAACCGCCTTCTGAGGAAGGTGCTTTTTTCGCTGAAATCAGCGTGGCCGCCCCGGCATCCCCAAAAATCGACCGGTTGGCCTTATCCTTTGGATGTAACATCTTTGTTATGGCTTCTGCAGTTACAAGGAGCACTTTTTTGGCATGACCTGCACCTATCAAGCTGTCGGCCAAGCTTAATCCATACAAGTAACCCGTACAACCCTGGTTAAAATCCAATGCACCACAATGTGCAGGCAACCTCAACCTATCGTGCAGAATACACGACGAAGGAGGCGTGATATAATCACCTCCGGCAGAGCAAAATAAGAGATATCCCACATCATCCATCTCAAACGGGAACTCACTGAACAAGCGCTCCACGGCCTTCGCTCCCATGTCTACAGAGGTTTCATTCTTTGCTGAGATATGCCGACTCAGCACACCGGTCAGACGACTCATCTCCTGAATTTTAAAATCAGGAAAATCTTCGACTAAACGGGCGTTTGTCAACTGATAATGCGGATAATAACAACTTATATGATCAATTTGAGCATGCTTCATGTTAAGGTTTATTACTTTGGGCGGTTGCTGCCAGATTTCGATAATAGTTTGCCTGTGTCGTTTCGCCGATGCTTTGATAGTAGGAAGCCAGAAAACTGCTGACCTCAGGCCCTGCCCCTTGTTTTACGGCGTGGGTAAAATTTTCAAGCATGGCCGTTGTATCCTGAGCCATAAAGGCATAATTTCCCAGATTTATGTAGGGAAGGAAGCTGTCGGGAAAGAGTTTCTTTATCTGTTCGTTGGCAGCCACAGCACCTGTTACATCCCCCGACTGATAACGCATATTAGACAACCTTGACATGCTAACAGGCTGTGGACCATCGTGCTTTATTTCCAATTGATAATACCAGGCCGCTGAATCGTACTTTGCCATCAGCTCGTAAGTATTTCCCAGGTTGTAATAAGATGAGCCATTTTCAGGGTCGTAATGAAGAGCCTGCCCTATATAAAAAATCGCCTTATCAAAATACTGCTGACTTTCAATTCGAGCCTGTGCTGCATCCGCTGGCCGGTTCTGTTTTATATAGGCCTTTTCTCTGATAAGCGCCTGATTTCCATGAATTCTTGAGTAGATTACCCCAAGGCTGTTTAACGAAGCCACATGCGAGGAATCGAGTTCGATGGCGCGCAAAAAGTGTTTCTCTGCCCGATTAATGAGCTTGAGCACAAATTTATAAGGATTCACCGGCTTGGATAATTCGCTGTTTACCTGCTTGATTATTTCCCCTGCATACAAATTATTAGCTTTTACCGAGCGGTCGAGCCTTTTCATATCGGCTTTAAATAGCGTGTATGAGGTCTTCCATTGTGCGTTTCGTTTGTGAACAATATATCCGTAAGGAATAAGCATCAGCCCCATTACTATGACTATTCCTGCTAAAGAACGGGCGGGTGCTGACAACTGCTTTAAGGGTAATCTGAACAACAAAAAAAGCAGGTAAACCACCATCATGGCAAATGACAAGGAGGCGAAAAAAACAAAACGATCGGCAACTATTCCAGGTACCGGCTTCACAAAATTGGCGTACATGGAAAGATGAGCCAGATAAAACAAGATGATAAATGAAATCAGTTTTTTTCCACGTAAGTTGATGAGTGCAACATACAGCAATGCCAGATAAACAACAGCGCTGAGGATAACCCAAATATTGCCAAACCCAACCACCGGAATCATATCAAAACCGTAATAATACAGGAGCGGGAAAGGGATAACCAGCAGTTTAATGTAATGTCCTAATCCATAAAAGCCTGTAGCTATTCGCGTCAACAGACTGTCCTCGAAAACCAAAGGATTCTCCATCAATGCATAGGTACGGTGTGTGGCGGGTAAAAACGCCATACGCAGGGCGAAGAAAAGCACAAGCAAGGTAGCCGAAACACCAATTAAAACAAGGAGCTTTTTAGGCTTGATATCGGTAAAGAAATACAATACCAACGGAAATACAGCCAACTGAACAACAGCTGTTTCTTTTGACATTAAAGCCAGCAGGAAGTACAACAGCCCAACGACAAGATGCACCACTTTGTCTCTGTCGACCCACCTGACAAACTGCCAGATGGCCATAAAGGAGAAAAGAAAATGCAACAACATATCCCGGTTTTTTATGCTCGCTACCACTTCGGTGTGCGTGGGATGGGCCATAAAAAGCAATACCACAAAAAATGGAAACCACGGATTATACCCCCTTAGTAATCGGTTAAGCACCTTGAATAACACCAAAAGCGCTAAAATATACAAGACAAGATTGATAAAATGACTGACATAGGGGTTGTACGGACTGTCGGCAGTAAACTGATATTCGATGGCAAAGGTTGCCCTTGTGAGTGCCCGATATCCATAGGCCTGGTTTCCGTTGTCGGAATAAAGACTTGAAAATATGTCAGGTATTGCTTTAATACCCTTGATATTCTGTTCGTTGGAGATATTGATATAATTATCGTCGAGGGAAAAATAGTTGAAAATGCTGTTGTAGTAAAACAAGCCTGTCAACAGTATTATAGCCAACACAAAAAAGGTCTGCTGACGTTGTGGATTAGTCTCTGTATTGGTATTAAGGTTTTTCGTTTTTTTATTCCGCATGAGTATTTTTTTAAAGAATCCGGGCGGCAAAATTGGCCAAAACGGTGCAGGTTTTTTCTTTTTCTTCCAAAAAGCCCATATGTCCCACTTCTGAAAGTATGATGGCTTCGCTATGTCGGGGCAATTGTACCTGTGGCATAATTTTATCCATTGGTATTCTGGAGTCCTGCTTACCAATAATAAACAGCACCGGTATTTCCAGGTTGCCAAGCAACTCCTGCCTGTCGTTTCTAACCGCCATACCGGCAAGTGATGCCATGACTGATTCGGCTGAAATAGCATCCGATCGCTGCTGCAAACGAGCAATCTCTTTTGCAAATCGGTTGATATTTTTTTCAGCGAACAAAAGAGGAATAAAAGAAGAAATAAACTGCTTTTTATTGTTTTTAACTATCTCTATTGCCCTGTATCTGTTTATCCTGGCTTCGTCTCCATCAGCAGCAACATGTGAATGAAAAAACACCAGTCCGGACAGTTTGTCGGAAAATTTCGCCGCCAGCTCAATGGCCACATAACCACCCATCGAATGCCCCACCAGGATGCAATGCTTAATGTCTTCGGCCACCAAAACCTCATTTACAGCCTCAGCCATTAGAGCCATTGTATGCACATCGGACAAATTTTCAGACTGACCGAATCCGGGTAAATCAACTGTCACTATTTGATAATGCGGGCTAAGCGTCTCCGAAAACTGATCCCAAATAGAACGGTCTTCCAAAAATCCGTGGAGAAGTACGATTGATCTTCCACTTCCGGAAACCTGATATGCTATTTTTTTGCCTTGAAAGATGACATACTTTTCCATGCAGCCGAATTTTCGACAAAGATAATTGGATTTTGATGAAGCGCTGCGTAAAAAACTGCATCAAAAAACTACATTTGCATTTTTGAAAATCATCAGCTATGCATTCATTTCTTAAAAACTTTAACGATCCCCTGGCACAAAAGGCGCAGACCTACCTTGAAGTGATTGAAAACCGGGCAGCCGCTACTCCCGACCATGTGGTATACCGGTTTCTTGAAGACGGCATAACTGAATCAGACAGCCTGACTTACCGACAACTCACTGCCAAAGCCAAAAGCGTTGGTGCCTGCTTGCAGCAAAAAGGAAAAAAAGGTGACCGTTTACTTATGCTCTTTCCTCCCGGACTTCCGTATCTGGCTTCCTTGTTCGGCTGTTTTTACAGCGGTTTTATTGCCGTACCGGCCTATCCTCCACGAAAAAACAGGGGTATAAACAGACTGCTGTCGATAATTGAAGATGCAGAAGCACATTTGTGTTTGGTTACGAGACAAATCCATTCCGACATCGAACGAAATTTTAAGGAAGATCCCTTTTTTACACAAATGAATTGGGTGATTTATGAGGACATCCAACCCGAAAATGAGCAAAACTTTCGACCTACAGATATTGAACCCGGAGATGTGGCCTTGCTGCAATACACTTCAGGGTCAACCGGACAACCAAAAGGTGTGATGATAACCCAGCTTAATTTGCTTTATAATTCTGAATACATCCGGCAGTCGTTTGGGTTAAACAAAAATTCAATTGGCCTGAACTGGCTTCCTGTTTTTCACGACATGGGGCTTATTGGAGGTGTCCTGCAAGCAGCCTATCTTGGTGCTATAAACATTGGCATGCCTCCCATCGCCTTCTTAAAAAATCCGACCAACTGGCTACAGGCCATCCAAAAATATAAAGCCACTACCGGAGGAGGTCCTAATTTCTCCTACGACTATTGCGTGCAGAAAACAAATGCAGAAGAAGCGGCGCAACTCGATTTAAGCAGCATGACTGTCTTTTATAGTGGCGCTGAGCCTATCCGAAAAACTACCTTTGACTCCTTCGCAAGCCATTTTGAAGCAGCACAGGTAAATCCCCGACAGCTATATTCGTGTTACGGCATGGCCGAAACTACCTTGATTGTAACAGGGCAAACTCCGGGTGAAGCACCCAAATTTCTAAATCTGGATACCGAGGCCCTATCGAAAAACAAAGTGGTGATTGAGAGTCATGCAAAAAATACCACTACCATTGCCGGCTGCGGACATGTATGGATGGAAACCGCGATAAAAATCGTGCATCCTGAAGAATTCTCCCCGGTATCGGCAGGTGAAATTGGAGAGATTTGGGTTAGCGGGCCTACCGTAGCCAAAGGATACTGGAATAAACCCGAAGAAACCCAACGCACTTTTCATGCCTTCACCATGGATGGCTCAGGGCCATACCTCCGTACCGGCGATTTGGGCTTTTTTCATGAAGAGGAGTTGTATGTCACCGGACGGCTTAAAGACCTGATTATCATACGCGGAGCTAATTATTACCCCAGCGATATCGAGTTTACCGTTCAAAAATCGCATGAAGCCTTAAATGAAAACAGCGGTGCTGCTTTTCCTGTCATTGTCAACAACCAGGAAACCCTTGTCATCGTTCAGGAGTTGAAGCGTACGGCCATGCGCATGACTTCGTACGACGACGTTATTTCTGCCATAAGGAAAGCCGTATCAGAAGAGTATGAGATTGAAAGCCATGCCATCGTGCTTATAAAAACAGGCAGCATTCCCATGACCTCAAGTGGAAAAATACAGCGGCGACAGACCCGTTACCATTTCTTAAACAACGAACTGGATGTGGTGGCATCGTGGGAAAGAGACTACAATGAAATCCAATCAGAAGAAAAAAAACAAATCCCGACAGAAGAAATCCTCAGAGCATGGTTAGTAGACTGGATCATAAGAAATCAACAATTCAGACGTGAAGAAATTGACCTGGAGGCCGCTGTTACCCAATATGGGATAGACTCGCTTGCCGCTGTAACACTCGAAATGGAAATCAGCGCCCGGTTTGGGTTTGCCTGGCACGTTTCATCGTTTATGATGAATCCAACCATTAATGCGCTGGCAAAGGAAGGGATGTTGATATATTGGGAGTCTCAAAAAGCATAACCCTCAGAGACTTTTTTTAAAACTCATCAGGATATGGATCGTAACC
>DJVY01000118.1 GCA_002440885.1 Bacteroidales bacterium UBA6244 | reverse complement strand
AGTTGCCGACATTACCGGACGTATTGTTTATGATGAGCAAATTAGCTGTGCTCCAGGTGAGAATAAAATGAACATTGTATTGCCTGAAGTAAACCAAGGTATTTATAATCTGATTATTTCAAAAGGCGAGGAATCGATTTCTCAAAAGATACTCGTTCAATAATTAGGGTAATTTCGATTTATAAGGGAGAGGCGCAAATTGTGTCTCTCCCTTTTTTATTTTGACCTGTGCTCAGGTTTTATATTGTCTTTGTTATCCAGTCATGTCAATTAACCATTCTCAAGTGAGGCTAATCTGTCGCATTTGGAAGGCAGGATAAAATTCCGAATGGCCCTCATGATAAACTCACAACCCAAACGATGACTTGACTTTGAAGCTGTAAATTAGCCGCGCCAAAAACATGGTTTCCCTTTTTATATAACTCCAGTGTTTTAATTGCTGGCAATCTTGGCTATTGATTAATAAAACGTTATCAATACTTGTTGTACCGTTTTCCGAAGTTGATGTTAAGATAAAGTCCTGGAAAAACAATCTGATCGGTTCTGTCGGCCATGATCGAAAGTCCTGTTGGCAACACATCAACAACGCCTCCGATTTCAAGAGATTTTATAGAAGTGTTTTTTGATCCATATTCAAAATTCAGACCGGCTTTAAGGTAAACACCGGGGTGTAAGGTAATTTCGCCCAGTCCGGTTGTGAAAGGTGCTCGTCCATAAATAATTGTACTGGAGTGTTTTTCGGGGTTAAATCTTTCTTCTTTAAGGACAAACTGAGTGCCATTTCCACTTATGTCTTCAATAACATAAAGGTAATATGGTTTGCCCAGACCTAGCGAAAAGCCCCCACCATACAACATCCTGACTTCTACACCACCCCAGTAGGGCTTTCTGTTGAGCAACTTTTTCCAAATAACACCAGCTCTTAAAAAAAATGCATCGTTGTATTTTCCATAAACGTAACGACGTGAATTTACAAAATACGGATTAACAAGCTTAACTTGCCGGTACGACCGCATGCTTACAAATTCAAATTCGATCATGCGGGTTTTGAAAATGGATTGTCTGCCTCCGGTTCTGAAATTTATCCCCAGACCCAGATTGTGCAGTGTAACGCCATAAGTATATTGTTTGTTGTAAAGAATCTTGTTTTCTACTGAATCGACCTCTTCAGTGTCGAACTGGGCATAAACGAACAATCCGGAGAATATCAAGATTAGCAACAATGATATTTTCCGAAATGATAACATAGCTACAACATTCTGATTTTGATGAGATCATCAAATATCAACAAAAGGCTTGCCAAAAGACGCTGCCAGATTTAATACCTGGATTCTTTTTGAAACTTTTGTGTTTCTCCGTATGCTGCGCATTTACTTGATGACTTGCATGCGCTGGCAAAAATGGCAATGAGTATAATGGTTGATATCAGGACGATTATTTTTTTCATACCTTTACTTAATAAACATAATTTGCTTTCGACAAAGAAAAGCAGATTTTGGTTAAATAACAAGATTTTTGTTCTTTTATTATCCTAAATAGTATAATTATTTATGACAGAAGTAAACGTTGAGTTAGAAGAAGGGTGGAAAGCTGCTCTAAATCAAGAATTTTCAAAACCCTACTTTCATCAATTGATTGATTTTCTGAGGTTGGAGAAAAAGAATCAGGTAGTTTTCCCCCCCGGCCCACTTATTTTTTCCGCCTTCAACCTTACTCCCTTAACGCGGGTTAAAGTGGTTTTATTGGGGCAAGATCCCTATCATGGATATGGTCAGGCGCACGGACTGTCGTTTTCTGTACCCGATGGTGTGGTTTTACCTCCTTCTCTGAAAAATATTTTTAAGGAATTGCACAGCGATTTGGGGATTATGCCTCCCGCTTCGGGTAACTTGTCGGGCTGGGCAAAGCAAGGTGTGCTTTTGTTGAACACGACACTCACCGTTCGGAAGTCAGAGCCCGCTTCCCATTCAGGTAAGGGATGGGAAATTTTTACTGATGAAGTTATCAAAGCCCTTTCGCTATACCGGGCCGGCATCGTGTTCTTGTTATGGGGAAAACATGCTCAAAATAAATTGGCGTTGATTGATACCGATAAACACTTCGTTCTAACAGCCCCACATCCGTCGCCTTTTTCTGCCCACAGTGGTTTTTTTGGATGCAAACATTTCTCTAAAACCAACGAAATTCTAAGTCAAAATGGACTTGAACCTGTTGTTTGGGAATTATTTTAATTGTGAAAAGTTAACGATACAATATATTTTGTAGTTTTACCGACCATAATTATAAACAAATCGTGTATGAAAAAAATTACATTGTTTTTATTGTCGGCGTTTTTTCTATCGACGACAGTATTTGCAGGCGGATATCAGGTTCGTTTGCAGGGAAATAAGCAAAACGGAATGGGCCTTGTTGGAACTTCCCTGAATATGGGGTCGAGTTCTATATTCTACAATCCGGGTGCGCTATCGTTAATGAAGGATAAGCTTCATTTTGAGGTGGGCGCAAGCGGTATCATGTCGAACATCGATTTTCAGATGGAAGGCACAAACTCGAATTGGCAGCCAAACAATCCTGTATCGACACCTTTTTACGTGTATGGAGCAGGTAAAATTAATGAAATGATTTCCGTGGGGGTTGGTGTTTACACTCCCTATGGTAGTACAGCTAAATGGGATGAAGAGTGGGCAGGTAAGTTCCTTATCCAGGACATTGCGCTAAAAGCTATTTTTATTCAGCCCACTATTTCGTTTAATTTCAATAACAAATTTGGCATTGGAGCAGGTTTTATTCTTGCCACAGGCGATGTCGAAATCAATAAAGCCATCAACTATAGCGACAATGCAAAGGCTAACCTCAAAGGGTCTACCTTGAGCTATGGTTTCAACGTGGGTGCTTATTATCAGGCTACTGATAAATTGTCTTTTGGAATTGATTACCGCTCAAAAATTACCATGAAAATGGAAGGTGGTGATGCTACTTTTACTATACCAACGGCGTTGCAAACCACAATCCCTCCGACCAACAAATTTGACGCTGAATTGCCTTTGCCGGCAAACCTCGATTTTAGTGTAGCATATCAGGCAACCGATAAGCTCCTGTTGGCTTTCGAGCTCGATTGGGTAATGTGGGGCGTTTATAAAAACCTGGAATTTACTTTTGAAGAAAAGGGGGAATTGCTTAATACATCTGATCCCAGAGAGTACAAAGATACTTTTATACCACGTCTTGGTGCTCAGTATGCAGTGAACAGTAAACTTCATTTACGTGCCGGCATGTATTATGATCAGTCACCTACCAACGAAGATTATTTTACTCCGGAAACAGTAAGCTTGAACACCTTTGCCTATACACTTGGACTATCATACAGCCCGATTGATATGTTAAGCATTGATGTATCATTCCTGCAGCTCTTTGGCCAAAAGGCTGAAAAGAGCTATGTGCCCGATAATTTCAACGGAACATATCAGTCAATAACTTATATTCCCGGACTTGGTGTTAGTTTTAAATTTTAATCTTAAAAAGAAAGAATCATGAAAATTAGATATTTTGTTTATTTGGTTCTGTTTGCTTTTCTGGCATCATGTAAGCCCGAGGTAAATGAGTTTACTCCGAGTAAAGGAACCGCTGACTTCACTACTTATGTTGCTTTAGGTAATTCACTTACAGCAGGATATGCTGATGGAGCCCTGTATAAATCAGGACAGATGTATAGCTTTGCAAACATACTCGGACAACAGTTTGAAACTGTTGGTGCTGGTAAATTTGTTCAACCGGTTGTGAATAGCGAATTTGGCGTGCTGCCAGGAAAGCTTAAACTGGGTTATAGCACAGATTGTAGAGGGGTAACGAGCTTAGGCCCTGTGTCGGATGCCGGAGAACTGGACTCTTATACAAACCACGTGGATTATGCCGTAAACAACATGGGTGTTCCCGGAGCAAAAGTGATCCATTTATTAGCTCCCGGTTATGGAAACATCCAGAATCTGCCTTTAGGCCTGGCCAATCCTTACTTTGTGAAATTTGCTGCCACTCCGGATATCACTGTTTTGGAGCAGGCGCTAAGTCTTTCTCCTACTTTTTTCTCCTTGTGGATTGGTAACAACGATGTGTTAGGCTATGCCACTTCAGGTGGCGTAGGCGATGTAATAACTCCCGTTGATCAGTTTGGCGGAGCTTACGCCATGCTTGTTCAAAACCTGACACAGGGTGGAGCAAAAGGTGTGTTGGCCAATATCCCTAGTATTACCGACGCTGCCTTCTTTACAACAATTCCTTACAATATTGTGGCCATTCCGGATACCATGCAATATGCTGTTGATGCGTTAAACGCAGCTTACGCTGGTTACAACGCTGCCATGGAACAGATGCAAAAAGATTATAGAATACATTTTCAACTTGGCCCTAACCCGATGGTTATTATGGATCCGGGAATGGAAGGTGTGCCGGAATATCTACAGTTCCGCCAAATGACGGCAAACGAACTGGCATTGCTCACTTTACCTCAGGATTCGATTAAATGCGCAACTTGGGGAAGTGCTGTTCCTGTGCCTAACCAGTACATTCTTACTGAAAAAGAAATTACCAATGTTACGGAAGCCATTACCCAGTTCAACGACATTATCAAAAGCACCGCAACAAATAATGATCTGGCTTTTGTAGATTTTAATGCCATTATGCATCAGGTAGCAACTACGGGTCTCATGTTTGAGGGTGTGACCTTTGCTCCTACATTTGTGCAGGGTAATTTATTCTCTCTCGACGGTATTCACCTTACTCCGCAGGCCAATGCGTTGGTTGCCAATTATTATATTGACGCCATCAACGCCAAATACAGTGCCAATGTGCCCAAGGTTTCAATCACAAGTTATCCCCCAATTCAGTTTCCATAAACTGAAAACAGAAATAATAGGATAAAAAAAGGCTGCTCAACGAGCAGCCTTTTTTTTTACCAGTTGTAATCGCATTCGTTCCAAAGCTTTCTTTCTTCTTCAGCCGTAATGCCTTCCGCTTCCTCGGGAGTGTATTTGTCTGAAGTCTTCTCAAACATGCAATCGCAAAAGTCTACTGCATTTTTCTTTTCAACTCCGTTTTCCTCCATAAATGTCATGCACCTTGATTTCCATGCCTCTTCCTGAGCATCGCTCCATGTGTCTGATTTAGATTCGCAGTTGCAGGCTGAAGCAAGCAATACAATGCTGGTTGCCAATAAAAAGGTTTTTAAAATTTTCATGAAATGATTCTTTAAATTATTTACTGATTAATGTTTTCAACGCTAAAATTCAAAAGTAAAAAATAAATCGATTGAAACTGTTTACTTTTGTCAAAATTCAAAATAGTTTGTAGTTCGCATGAGAGAAATAGTTTTTGCCACCAATAATCAACATAAACTTGATGAAATCAGGAATATTGTATCAGGATCAATAAGTATACTGAGTTTGTCGGATTTAGGCTTCTTTGACGATATTCCTGAAACAGGTGTTACCTTACAGGAAAATGCTTTGATTAAGGCTGAACACATCTACAAGTTGTTTGGTGTAAATTGTTTCGCTGACGACACAGGATTAGAAATTGATGCACTAAATGGTCGCCCGGGAGTGTATTCTGCCAGGTATGCTGGCGAAGGCTGTACTTTTACCGACAACGTGAAGAAAGTGCTGGCCGAATTGTCTGGTGTTGAGAATCGTAAAGCCAGATTTCGTACCGTTATTTCATTGATTCTTGAGGGCAGAACGTATTTTTTTGAAGGATCAGTCGAGGGGATTATTGAAAAGGAATTCAAGGGACATGGAGGTTTTGGATATGATCCGGTTTTCACACCGCTGGGATATACCAAAACTTTTGCCGAAATGGATGCTGCCGAGAAGAATACAATAAGCCACCGGGGTTTGGCTGTTGCCAGGCTTACTGAATTTTTGCAACAGGTTTGATTAGAAGGGTGCTATAAAAACATGTTCTCAACAGCCATAGTGAAGAGCTTAGATATAGATAATCCCATCGCCTCGGCTTGCTGAGGTAAAATACTTGCTTCTGAAATGCCTGGAACGGTGTTGATTTCTATAAAATAGATGCCATCAGTCGAAACAATATAATCAATCCTGACGAAGCCTTTGCAGTCAAACTTGTTGTACAAAAATGCACTGGTTGTTTTGATGTCGATTTCGGCCTTGGAGTTCAGGTTGACAGGTGGTGTAATTTCATCAGCCATCCCCTTCGTATACTTGGCTTCGTAATCGAAAAATTCGTTTTTGCTCACAATTTCGGTTAGCGGAAACACAATAAGTTCGTTTCTGTTTTTAATGAGTCCGCAAGCAATTTCACGACCTTCGATAAACTCTTCAATAATCACCCGGGTGTCGGCTTCGAGTGCTTTTTCGATGGCCTTTCTGAGTAAAGTTGGTTCTTTTACTTTGGTTATTCCAACACTTGATCCACTACAGGCGGGCTTTACAAACAATGGCATGCCGAGGGTTTCAACTATGGTTTTTTCATCTATCTGCTGACCTGCTGTAAATGAGACTGATCGGGCTATTTTGATATTGAATGCTGAAACAAATTTATTACACAGGTATTTATTAAAAGTCAGGGCTGAAACATCAGCGCTACATGAAGTGTAGCGGATATTCAGCATGTCAAAATAGCCCAGTAATTTGCCATCTTCTCCCGGTGTGCCATGAATGGCGTTAAATACACCATCAAACTTTATTGGATTGCCTTTTTCAAGTTCCAGGGTGAAGTCGTTTTTGTTTATTTCGGTTCTATGTCCGTTCGCATCCTGGTAGTACCAACTGCTTTTTGTGATAACAATCAGAAAACTGTTGTAGAGTCTCACATCCAGGTTGTTTGCCACCACCTTGGCACTACTGACTGAAATGTCGTATTCACCCGAATACCCTCCACAAACGATAGCAATATTTTTCATTGATAATGATTATTAAGATGATCAAAGGTAGAGCAATTTCTGAACACAAATCTATAGTGAATTCAGTTTTTTTAATGCTATCGTTTTTTTCTGCTTCTCTGAGGTGCGATTTAATTTACTTTCATCAGGCATTTTAAAATATGTTACCTTTGTCGCCTTACAATAAAAACCTGTAAACAAAGTTTATGGAGTGAAGAGTTTTGTAATTTTCTACTGTTACGAAATATGGGCTTTTTTGGATTTTTAAAAAAACGAAAATTTTACCTGCATCTGGTTGTGGCCATTGGTCTGTCCATAATTCTTTTGTTTGCTGTATTAAAATCGTTAGATGTCTTTACACGTCATGGAGATGTTTATCTCGTCCCGAATTTTGAAGGCCAGACATTAGGCCGGCTAACGGAGAATAATTATGATGAATATTTTACTTTTAAGATAATTGATTCATTGTATGACCCTTTGCGGGAGAAGGGTTCTGTAGTGCTTCAAAATCCAAAGCCCGGATCGAAAGTTAAGCAAGGACGTCATGTTTATCTCACTACTGTGGCTGAACTTCCTGAGAAAGTGGTTATGCCCAACCTCAAGCATTTGAGTTTGCGACAGGCTTTGGTTACACTGCAATCGGTAGGCCTCGAGGTTGACGAACTTAGTTACATGCAGTATTTTGCACGAAATGCCGTTGTAGATCAGTTGTTTAACGGTGAACCCATCGAGCCTGATACCGAGATAGTAAAGGGGTCATCTATTGAGCTTGTGTTGGGTAAGGGAGAAACCCTTACAAAAGCCAGTCTGCCAATGCTTATTGGTCTTACACAGCAGGAAGCAAAGGCATCAATTCATTACAACTCGCTGAATGTTGGTCAGGAGTATTTTCAGGAATCTTTTGACCCGATTCATTCCAGGGTTTACAAAACCGATCCGCCTGTGTTGTCAAAAGGTCTTCTGGATCTGGGCGCAAAAGTTAATTTGTGGTATCGCTCGGATGAGTTTTTTAACTTTGACGAATACATTAAACAATTTGAAATAGATTCACTTAAAAGTGATACCATCGTTGTTAATCGTTATTTAATTGAGGATGAGTAAGAAGATTTATATAGCCTTGTTGTTTTTGCTGGGTATTTCCTGTGCAGTTGGTCAGGAAGTTATTGTTGGCTTGCAAGTGAATGAAGCTTTGCGTGTTCATGCTGAAAAAGAAATTGTTACAAAAAGAGGGTGCGATTGTAATCGAAATGTTGAGGTAGCCTCCATTGATCTTCCTGTTTTTGATGATTTTTCGCTGTCGAAGGTATATCCTGACACTTTATTGTGGGCAGATCGTGATGTTTTTATCAACAAAGATTTTCCTTTTATGCCGCCTAATGTGGGTGCCGCTACATTTGATGCCATCGACTATACTGGAAGCGTGTATTCGGATGCCGTGTGGTTTCCTCCATTTATTGCCGACCGGTTGACGTCCAGGCCTATTCGACTCGATAGTTTGCTTTCGCTGGAAAGGGCACTGAGTCCAGCCGACTCCCTCTATCTCAGTTTTTATTATCAGCCGCAAGGTACAGGTGACGAGCCTGAGCCCTGGGATACACTTGTGCTTGAGTTTGGCGTGCCGTCCGGCGATTCTGTATTTGCCCGTATGGATTCAGTCACGTTATTGGCTGATTTGATCATGATGCCGGGTCAAGATACCATACGCATGTTTGACACTTTATGGGCTCCTGCTGATTTGGGATGTAATCCATCTGTTTTCATGATTAATTTTGACCCTGAGCCTATTGTGCGAGGTCAGGAAATTACCATCCCTTGCGATTCAGTATATGAACCGGTGACTTCGTGGCAAAAGATGTGGTTTGCCGAGGGGATGAAACTTTCAGAGTTTAGGGAAGCAACAGGCCGCGACTTTTTGCAGGTCATGGTTCCTGTACTTGATTCTGTCTGGTTTAACCCGGATTTTCAATTCAGGTTTTACAATTATGCCAGTATTTCCGATGATATCATTCCTACCTGGAAATCCAACGTGGATCAATGGAACATCGACTTTATTTATCTGAACTACAACCGCTCCGCGGGCGATACAACCTACCGCAAGCTGACTTTCTCACAGCGGGCTCCTTCGTTTTTAAATGATTATCAGTCGATGCCTTACCGTCAATATAAAAATGACCCAACTAACTCCATTCGTCAACAGTTTCAAATGTATATTGCCAACCTAGACAAGGTGGAGCATAATACGGCTTATGAGTACCGCGTTAGTCAGGTTGCTGGTAATTACGCCTATCGCTACAATGGAGGAAACTGCAACCTTAGTCCGTTTTATGTAGCTGGTTTTCAGCAGTGTGAAGGGTGTGGTGCTGCTCATGCCTGCCCACCCGTACAGGCTCTGTTTAATATTGACTTATCAACCGATACGGCCTCGTACTTAATAAAGCACTACATAAGCGATTCATCTGACCAAAACACCATTGTGGATTCGTTAATTTACCGTCAGGGTTTTTATAATTATTTTGCTTATGATGACGGAACACCGGAACTGGGTTATGGTCTGGTTCCGGCTGGTGCGGAATTAGCCTACCAGTTTAACGTGTCGTTGCCCGATACTTTGCAGGGGGTACAGATGTATTTTAACAAAACGTTGAACAATGCCAACGAAATATATTTTGTGCTAAAGGTTTGGAACGACAACAACGGAAAACCGGGCGAGCTTATCTATCAGCAGGAAAACCAAAAAGTGGCCTGGCAGGAAGGACTTTATCATTTCATGCCTTATATGCTTGACGAACCGCTTATTGTTTCGGGTACATTTTATGTGGGGTGGGAGCAATACACCGACGACAACCTGAATATTGGTTTCGATACCAACAATGATAAACATACACACATCTTTTACAACACCAACGACGATTGGTACAACAGTTCCTTTGCCGGCGCTCTCCTGATACGCCCCATTGTGGGTTCTGACCTCGTGCTCGGAAACAGGTTTTCTGAAACACCTCAGCCATCAGGCTCTTTGCTCCTTTTTCCAAACCCTGCCTCAAGCCATGTGCGCTTTACGCATCCTGATCTTCAGGCTGATACTTACGCGGACATTTCCCTCTTAAACATTTACGGATCTGAGTTGCTTAAGGTTTACAGCAACCAGCGTGAACTGAATGTTGCCGGATTGCCTTCAGGATTGTATTTCGTCCGCGTTGTCATAAACCACAGGTCTTACACGGCCAAGTTGTTGATTAATAACTAAGAATGGAGAACTATAACGAGTTTGTTGAGGAGGAAAGTTCCGACCTTTATGAACATTACCATATTATTGTCGACCGGGGGCAGTCGCCTTTACGGGTAGATAAATTCCTATACAACAGGATTGTAAATGTCTCCCGGAATAAAGTGCAACAAGCGGCCAAAGCCGGTAACATTCTGGTAAACAAGCAACCTGTAAAGTCGAATTACAAAGTAAAACCGCTTGATGAAATATCGGTGGTTATGACTTATCCGCCCCGTGATGTCGAGATTTTTCCTCAGGAAATCGATTTGGAAATTGTGTATGAAGATGATGATGTGCTTGTGGTAAACAAGCAAGCCGGGTTGGTCGTTCATCCCGGGTATAACAACTACACAGGCACGCTTTTACATGGTTTAGCCCATTATTTTAAGGAAACCCATCAACTTGAGAAAGTGGAGAATGGATTTGGCTATCTTGTCCATCGCATCGACAAAGACACCTCAGGGTTGCTCCTTGTGGCGAAAAATGAAATGGCACAGACCAAACTCGCCAAGCAGTTTTTCGATCACTCGATACAGCGTACTTATCATGCGTTGGTTTGGGGCGATGTGGAGGCAGAAGAGGGAACCATCACCGGACACATTGGCCGCAGCTTGAAAGACAGGAGGGTAATGACCGTTTTTCCCAATGGGGAATATGGAAAAGAAGCTGTTTCACATTACAAAGTGCTCAGACGCTTTGGCTATGTCACTTTGGTGGCTTGTCAGCTTGAAACCGGACGAACACATCAAATCAGGGCGCATTTTCGCTACCTGGGTCATCCGCTTTTTAACGATGAAAAGTATGGAGGTGATCAGCTGCTTAAAGGCACAACTTTTACCAAATACAAGCAATTTGTAAACAATTGTTTTGCTTTAATCCCCCGACAATCATTGCATGCCAAGTCGTTGGGTTTTGAGCATCCTATTACAGGAAAACATTTGAGTTTTGATTCTGAATTGCCGGAAGATCTGACACAGGTTATTGAAAAGTGGACAGGATATTCCAACTACGAAAAACTTGGGGATAGTGCTGATTAGAGATTGCTGATAAGGGTATAAGCCTAATCTTGAAGTTATAAAATAAATCGGCATGTGTACCTGTTCGGTAAAGGATATTTGTTTTGTTATTTAAGTCGATGCTTCAAATTAAAGCCAGTCGGGTTTTACGTGGCATTCCCAAAGATCAGCGTATTTGCCGGAGAGTTTATGTGGCTGTTGGGCAAAAATTAGTTTCATGAAAATTTCCGCTTGAATCATACGGATTAAAGTAGTATATTTGCACGTATAAAACATTTTGAGATATGGATGCAAAGTTGACATTAAAACTGGATAAATTGGTGATTGAAAAAGCCAAAGAGTATGCCTCATCAAATCAAAGAAGTCTTTCTCGCTTGATTGAGTCTTATCTTAAATCATTGATTGAAAAAGAATTTAGTAAAGTTGAAAATGATTTTGAGATATCGCCATTTGTTAAAAGTATGCAAACTGGAGTGAAGTTCCCAACAGATATTGACTATAAACAAGAATATAGTGATTACTTAGCAGAGAAGTACAAATGAAAGATAGATTATTTCTGGATACAAATGTTGTTCTGGATTTGCTAGGAGAAAGAGAGCCCTATTATAATTCTGCTGCCAAGATTGCAACACTTGCTGATAAAGGCGAAATTGATTTGATTGTTTCAGCTTTAACATATTCTACTCTATATTATTTGCTTTCAAGAGTTGAGGACAAAAAGTTGGTCAAGGAGAAGCTACGTAAATTCAAGGTAATAGCTGAGACATCAGATTTGACAGATAAAATTGTTGCTAAAGGATTGTCGTCAAAATTTTCAGATTTTGAAGACTCTTTACAATACTATTGTGCTATAAAAATGGATTGTAAAATATTGATCACAAGGAATAGTAAGGATTTTAAAGAATCTGAAATTCCAGTTTTGACACCGGACGAATATTTGAATAGTTTGAGAACAAAATAATCTTCGCCTAATATGCGGTCATAAAACATTTAGGGTGATGTGGTTAATTTGAGCATATGGCCACACATCAAAGTTAATTGATTTCAATGTTTCGCTATTGTGTATCTTTTTGAGTGATATGGAATCATATTTTTTGCCAATTCCTGAATCAGCCCAAATAGGTATCTGGTCTCCTTACTTTTTCGATAAAAAATGTATTGGGTAAGTGCTCTTTATAAAAGGATAAGTTTCGCGGATGATCTCCCCAATTATTTTATCACATTCACCTTGAACGTGTTACTCAATTGTCCGGAGGTGTATTGAATAATGTACATCCCCACCCGGCAATTGCTTATGTCGACTTGCAGCTGATTTTCGTTTATTTGATTCAATTTGAAATCCACTTCATTGCCAAACAAGTCGAAGACACGCACTCCGATATCCTCGGGAACGATGTCGCCAAATGAAATAGTGAAATAGCCGTTTCCGGGATTGGGTGATAGCAGGGGCATCACGTTGATGTAGTTTTGGCGTTCCAGGGTGTCGGAGTCGGTGTTTGAATAAACAATCAACCTCACATCAAACAGTCCAGATTTTTCGTACCGAACTTCTCCGGGTTCTTTTTCTGTGCTGGTTTGTGGATATCCTCCTTCAAATTCCCACTCATATCGGGTAATATTTCCAAATGAAGAGTTGGAGAAACCTATTGTTTCACCCACCACGACTTCGGTATCGAGGGCGGTAAACCAAGCTGTCAGGTTGGTGGTGTCGAGGTCGCTGCCTTGAAGTGAGACAACCCCCGAGTTCAACGGATCAAGCCAGTAGGATAATATTCTCGTGCTGTCGGTGCTGCCATTTGGTTGCCACGACACATTGAATTTTCCGTAAAAGTCGGGCGATGTTAAGAAATCGCAGGATGAGCCGCCTCCTGTTAAGCTACCCACAACAAGTCCCTCGTCATTGAAAATCGGACTGCCTGAAGAGCCACCTTCTGTGACTCCGTGCCCATTTTCTGTTTCCGACCAGTAAACCCGCCAGTATAATCCGTCAGGGTCATCGATGTTGGAAGTGTATTGCGATGAAGCCAATGGCTGGGTATAAGTGGATATCATTTTCAAATCGCCCTGCGGGTGATGGATGCTGACACCGCTGGGTGAAGCGTCTGCACTCCGACTCCACCCGTTGAAGTAGGGGTTGAAATTATCAGGTGGATTATCGTCGAGCAGAAGTAGTTTGAAATCGGATGCAGTAGAAATATTGGAAACGCTTCGTGCTAAAAGTTTTGATCCGTTTAAGACATTGTAGGAAGGTTCAACAGGCGGCTTTTCGCAGCCTTCTGCTTCGTAGTTAAAATAAAAAAGCCACTGGGCATAATCGGTTGAAGTGGCCGTTTGCCCGCAGTGGTTGGCCGTTAAAAAATAGGGCTTTCCGTCGAGCTTGGTATTGTTCACAAGCGTGCCACTGCACAAGTAAGTGTAGCTGCCTTGTTTTAGGATTATTCTGGCGACACCTCGCTTTTGTTTTTGCCAGTTGTTCCCTTCACTGCAGTTGATATGGACTTCACAATCACCCGCATCACCGAATCCTTTGTTAGTCTTGTCACCAATTAGCACTCCGATTTCGGAGAGGTGAAATGGCAATTCACGTGAATCGTTTGAAGTGATATACTCTACCATTACTGCGTTTCCGGTTATTGTGTCGGATGCCAGATGAAGGCCGTTGTTTGCCTCGGTGTAAGTTTTATAACCAGCTTTTTTGGTGGGATTGTAAACAAAAAGTCTTTCAGTTGGCCCTAATCTGACATCAGAAAAATAAACATGCATGCCAGCCGCTGCTTCTGTCTTAAACAGCGCACGCCATACCTGAATAGTGTTGAATGCTGTGTCCCATTGTCCGACAGCCTCTAATTCCGGGTATTTGATGTCTCTGGTGTATCCGACTAAAAGGGGCGCGACTTCCTGGCCAACAACTTGCGGGAGGGGTTGCTGTTCGATAGGATAGAAAAGTTTTACCTCAGGAAGATTCAGGGTTTTTCCGATTGGCTCAGTGCTGTTGTTGGTTTGAGCCATTGTTGTGCTCATTAAGAGGACACAAAAGACCCACAAAGACGAAATTTTAATTTTTTGCATTCAGCTTCACTTTTGGATTAAAACAGCTTTGCTGCGTTTACAAAAGTAGGTAATTATTAATTGTAAAATACCTTAAACTACTTCACTGCGGTTTTTGTTGGCCTTGGTTGTGTTTTTTTCCTTGACAAGGCATGTTTAATTACCGTACTTTTGACAAAATTTTCTATATGATTGTTGTTACAGGAGCTGCGGGATTTATTGGGAGCGCATTGGTGACTTTTTTAAATAATCAAGGTTACGAGAATCTGATTTTGGTTGATGATTTTTCGAAAGAAGATAAATGGCCCAACCTGACCAAGCGTCGGTTTATAAAAAAAATTGAGCGAAAGGAATTCTTTGGTTGGTTTGACAGCTATTATTTTAATGTCGATTTCGTGTTTCACCTGGGTGCTCGTACCGATACTACGGAGTTTGACCGCAAGATTTTCGATGAACTGAATCTGAAATACTCTAAGGAAATATTCAGCCGGTGTGCGAAATACGGAATCGGTTTGATATATGCTTCATCTGCTGCAACCTATGGGGGAGGAGAGCATGGTTTTGACGATGATCATAAGGTGATTAGCAAGTTGCAACCGCTAAACCCATACGGCGACTCAAAGAATGATTTTGACAAATGGGTATTAAAACAGAAAACAGTTCCACCCTGTTGGTTTGGCTTGAAGTTTTTTAATGTTTATGGGCCAAACGAATACCATAAATCCAGGATGGCTTCAGTGGTTTTTCACGCCTATTATCAGATTTTGAAAACCGGTAAGATGAAGCTTTTCCGATCGCATCATCCTGATTTTAAGGACGGCGAACAACTTCGTGATTTCATCTACGTGAAGGATGTGGCTAAGGTGATTATGTTCCTGTTCAAAAACCGCCCCAAATCAGGATTGTATAATTTGGGTACGGGTAAAGCGCGTACGTTTCTCGACTTGGTAAAGGCGACTTTTAACGCCATGGAAATTGAACCCAACATTGAGTTTGTTGATACGCCCAAAGACATCCGCGACAAGTATCAGTATTTTACTGAGGCTAACATGCAGAAACTCATCGCTACAGGGTATCTGGATGAATTTACTTCTCTGGAGGCCGGTGTGGAAGAATACGTGAGGAAATACCTGAAAAAGAAAGCTGTTTATTAAATAGCCCGCTGTGTTATTTATCTCTTGCTGAGATAACTGCACTTCCAAGGCAGGTTTTTTCTTCCTCATCGTATATAACGGCAAATTGCCCGGGTGCAATACCGGATATGGCGGAATCGGATTTTATCTGTGCTGATTGCAGTTGGTCATGAGTAATTACGCCGGAATTGAATTCAGGTTGGTGTCTTATTTTAAATTTGATAGGTTGGCCTGACGCCAAAGGTGAATTCGGATTAATCAGATGTAAGTTTTCCAGATGTATGGTTTTTCCGTATTGCGCTATCGGATCGTAGCCATTTGACACCAGAATTTTATTTTCCCTAATGTTTTTGCCCACTACAAACCACGGGCCACCACTTAATCCCAGCCCACGCCGCTGACCAATGGTGTGAAACCAAAAACCTTTGTGTTCACCAATTACCTTTCCCGTCTCTAATTCGATTATTTCGCCTGGTTTTTCGCCCAGATGTTGTTTAATAAAGTCGCTGTAATTTATCTTTCCTAAAAAACAAATTCCCTGGCTGTCTGGTCTTCCGGCACTGGGAAGCTTCATTTCGTGCGCCAGTTTTCGCACCTCCGCTTTCAACAAATTCCCAATCGGGAACATGGCTTTTTTTAGCTGAGGGTAGGTGATCTGTCCCAGAAAGTAGGTTTGGTCTTTTACCCGATCGGCAGCTGTAGCTAAAAAAACGCCCTGTTCATTTTTGTAGGTGTTGGCATAATGTCCGGTAGTGATAAGGTCGAAATCCTTCCCGTATTTTTGATCGAATGCTCCAAACTTGATCAGTAAATTGCACATGATATCAGGGTTTGGAGTAAGTCCCATTTTTACATTATCGATGGTGTATTTTACTACAGTTGACCAATATTCGTCTTGTAAATCAACAACATCAAATTTGCAGGCATACTTTTTTGCGATCCAGTTAGTAATCTCAATATCCTCTTCCGACGGACAATCCATGAAAGCCTCTTCGTTTTCCATTCCTATTTTTATATAAAAAATATGCGGGTCGTAACCTTGCTTTTTCAGCAATGGAATAGTAACCGAACTGTCGACACCGCCTGAAACCAGAGAAGCAATTTTCATAAAGGCAATTTTGCGGCAAAGATCGGAAAAAATGGAGGCCTGCGGAAAATATAACGCGTCTAAATTGTGTCATCAATGACCGTTGAATAGATTGATTGTTTACTTTTGATGCTTAAAACAGATACTGATTTTTAAACACAAATGCTATGTACGGAGATTTTAAAGCCTATTTAACCAAAGAGCTAAGCGATATCAAAGAAGCCGGATTATTCAAAAATGAGCGAATCATTGTTAGTCCGCAGGGAGCTGAAATTCAGTTGAACACGGGTCAGAAAGTATTAAACTTTTGCGCCAATAATTATTTGGGGTTATCCAATCACCCATCGCTGGTTGATGCCGCCAAAGCCGGCCTCGACAGTCACGGATATGGGATGTCATCGGTGCGGTTTATCTGTGGCACAACCGATATTCACAAGGAGCTTGAGCAAAATGTGGCGCAATTTTTTGGAACCGAAGACACCATTTTATATGCTGCCGCCTTTGATGCCAACGGGGGAGTTTTTGAGCCGCTTTTGGGGGAAGAGGATGCCATCATTTCCGATAGTCTAAACCACGCTTCCATTATTGATGGGGTGCGTTTGTGTAAGGCCAAAAGATACCGTTATCCCAATGCCGATATGGTGGCTTTGGAAGAAGAATTAAAGAAGGCACAGGAACAGCGCTTTCGCTTAATTGTTACCGATGGTGTTTTTTCGATGGACGGAAACGTGGCTCCGGTGGACAAGATTGTGGCTTTGGCAGAGAAATATAATGCCATGGTTATGGTTGACGAAAGTCATTCGGCTGGCGTGGTTGGCAAAACAGGGAGAGGCGTTAGTGAGCATTTCAATCTGTATGGCAAAATAGATATCATTACCGGCACACTCGGAAAAGCTTTTGGAGGAGCCATAGGCGGGTTTACTACCGGACGCAAGGAAATCATCGACATGTTGCGCCAGCGATCGAGACCCTATTTGTTTTCAAACTCTTTGCCTCCCATGGTGGTTAGTGCCGGGATTAAAATGCTTGAGATGATGACGGACACGAATGAGCTACAAGACAGGCTACATGAAAACACAGCCTATTTTATGGAAAAAATGCTCGCCGCCGGTTTCGATATTAAACCCACACAATCGGCTATTTGTGCTGTAATGCTCTACGATGCAAAACTGTCGCAAGAGGTAGCGGCCAAATTGCTGGATGAAGGAATATATGTTATCGGCTTCTATTTCCCGGTAGTTCCAAAAGGCGAGGCCCGTATTCGCGTGCAACTTTCAGCCGCACACAGACGCAAAGACCTGGACAAAGCCATTGCCGCTTTCATCAAAGTGGGCAAAGCTTTGAACGTGATAAAATAGCACTACTCCTTTTGGAGCATTCATCCTTTTAAACACCTTATTAGATGGTTTTTGGAATAGGCACGGATATTATTGAAGTAGCCAGAATGGAACGGTCGCTAACCGATAACGAGGCACTCATGCGTCGGATTTTTACCGAACGCGAGCAATCGTATTGTAATAAAAGCGGGGTAACACGTTTTCAGTGCTACGCCGCTCGGTTTGCCGCTAAGGAAGCTTTCTTTAAGGCTTTGGGCACAGGCTATCGTTATGGAATGGCTTTCCATGAAATTGAAGTGCTGAACGATGACCTGGGTAAGCCAACTGTTGTATTGCATGGGAAAGTTAAGGAGTTTATAGCTGAGCAGAACGTGCAACATATTCATTTGAGCATTTCCCATGTAAAGGAAATGGCAAATGCTATGGTTGTGATGGAAAAATGAGTGGCTTAATTTCTGGTCTTGTCTTGTAGGAAAAATTTTGCTGTCTGAATAACGCATTGTTTTACAGGAGTGAACTCGAATCTCAGGGCGGTTTTAATCTTTTTGTTTGTGTACTTGTAGTTTTGTTGGGCGGTTTGCGCTGTTTCCCTTGTTATGGTCGATTTTTTTCCGGTAAAAAGACCCTTTAACGCCAGTAATCTCCAGCTGATTGCGCTTAAAATCGGTCCGGCTTTTATTTTAGGGTTTGCAACTTCCATTCCCTCAGCCATCCAGAGGAAGAGCTGTTCGTAGCTCACATTCTCTGATGACACGATGAATCTTTCGCCATTGATTTCGCTGTTCATGAGTAAGATCATTATTCTTACCACATCGTTAACGCAAACAAATCCATTTGATCCCGCAGTGTAAAATTTAAGCCCTTTCCACAAGGTTGAAAACAGTTGTGCGCTGCCTTGTGACCAGTTGCCAGGGCCGATGATAATGGAAGGATTGATGATGACGGCAGAGAGCCCTTCGGCCATGCCACGCCAGACTTCTTGCTCCGCATCATATTTGCTTTTGCTGTAAACGGATGTTTTCTTGTTGTTCCAGAAATGGGTTTCGCTTACCTCTTCATCTTGTTCCGATCGTCCTAATGTGCCGATACTGCTTACGTAAACAAGTTTTGTGATCTTTCTATTCAGGGCAATGTTTACCAGGTTTGCGGTACCTGTATGATTGGTTTGGGCAATAATTGATTTGTCTGTACCTTGAAAGGAGACAATTGCGGCGGCGTGGTATACGTAGCCAATGCCATCGAAAGCATCCTCTAGCGAGTTAATATCCAGCAGGTCGCCATCAAACCAGGTGACTAAATCCCATTGTTTGGGGTTGATAGAGCCGTACCACGCAAAGACTTTTTTTGCCAACTCAAGAGAAGATTTTTTTCGTTTCAAAGCCCTTACCTGATGACCCTTGGAGGTGAGGTGAAACAGTAAATGAGCTCCTACCAGACCAGTGCCACCGGTAACTAAAATGCCGGTTTTTGTTGTCATGGATTAGAAGAGTAAGTTGTGGTCATTTTTATGTTTTTGCAATGAAACAATCACAGGATCGTTTTTATGAATCCCCAACAAAGAGGCAGCTTTCCCCTGGTTGATAGCAATTTCGAGCAAGCTGTTGGAGGCAAAAACGGCGACTATTTCACCGGGGCGCACATCGGTGTAGGCTTCATTAACCTCAGTGATTTTGTATCGTTGCGAACGGAATGAAATCTCAAAAGGTTTCCCTTTGGTGAAATTTTCGAATGTGTTTTGGTCGATGTTTGTAATCAAATTTTGGTAACCATCGATATGGATAACCATGGCCTTGATGTGATCAGGATCGATAACAGGCTTGAACAGCATTTTTTTGTTTAGTGTCAACTTTTCGCTTCCGAGTTTTTTCGGGTCTTCCCCTATGGCAATTCGTGCAGCGGCCATGGCAAATCTGTCGCGGCTTGAAAAGGTGAAGCCCAATGATTCGTGCGGGATATCGAGTTCGATCATCCAGTCGGGGTCTCCATCAAAGATCATCGAGAAAACGCCGTTATCCGTTCCTATAAAATACTGCCCGGCGTAATAGGCAATGGTGTGAGGTTCGTTAATTGACTCCTCCGTGTTCACGCCGATGATGTGTATAGAATTTTTTGGAAATCCCGGATAGGCATGTTTTATCATGAAGGCAGCCATACCGGAATCGAATTTATTGATTTCATGCGTTATGTCAACAATTTTAGCTTCAGGATGGTGTTTCAAAATCATACCTTTCACGGCCGCTACGTAATAGTCTGCCGTTCCCCAATCACTTGTCAATGTTATCACACCCATCAGTTAGTAGTTTGAAAATTAGTCCTTCGGGAAGGATTTGCCAAAACACCAAAATTATAAAAAATTGAACCGTGAGCAGGAACTATTTTTAATATTTTTGACCTCTCGGATAATTAAGGCCGAAACATTAATAATACTGAATGAGTGAACATATCATACAAATAGAAGTGGCCAGTCCTCTCGAAATTTTTGGACCTGCCGATGCGCATCTTACGCAAATGCAACACCTTTTTCCGAAGCTAAAGTTTGTGGCGCGTGGTGAGTTTCTGAAGCTTTACGGCGATCTTGATCAAATAACTGAATTTGAAAGACGTTTCGACTTACTTCAGGTTCATTATGAGAAATTTGGCAAAATTAATCAGGATGCTGTTACACAGATTATGGGAGAAGATGAGAGTAACGGCAGAAGTTTGCACGATGCAGATGGCGATGTGCTTGTGTTTGGTCGGCATGGTAAACCCATTAAGGCCTTAACCAAAAACCAGAAAAGAATGGTTAGTAGTGCTGCTGAGAATGATTTGGTGTTTGCCATTGGGCCTGCCGGCACGGGCAAGACCTATACGGCAGTTGCTTTGGCTGTTAAAGCATTAAAGAACAAAGAAATAAAGAAAATAATCCTCACCCGGCCTGCCATCGAAGCAGGAGAAAGTCTGGGATTTTTGCCAGGCGACATGAAAGAAAAGCTTGATCCTTATCTTCAACCGCTCTATGATGCATTGCGCGACATGCTTCCAACCCAGAAATTTCTGTCGTATCTTGAAGATGAAACCATTGAAATTGCGCCACTTGCCTTTATGCGTGGACGCACCCTGAGTAATGTGTATGCCATTCTGGATGAAGCACAGAATGCTTCTGAAAGTCAGCTTAAAATGTTCCTCACCCGCATGGGAAAAGCCTCGAAGTTCATCGTAACTGGTGATGTAACTCAAATTGACTTGCCGCGAAAAAAGCAGTCAGGACTGTTTCAGGCACAAAAGATACTGACTGGGATCAGAGGAATTGATTTTATTTACCTTGATGGCAGCGATGTAGTTCGTCATAAGCTGGTGACGAAAATTATTGAAGCCTATGCGAAAACAGAAGAATAATTAAACCCTATCTATATGAAAGAAGAAGCCTTAGTTCACACTGAATTTGTTTTTCCGAAGCAGAAAAGCGTTTACCACGGAAAAGTGAGAGATGTTTACAACATCGATGACAAACAACTGGTTATGATTGCCACCGATCGAATTTCCGCCTTTGATGTGGTATTGCCACGTGGAATTCCTTACAAAGGGCAGGTGCTTAACCAAATAGCCTGCAAGTTTCTGGATGCTACCCGCGATATCGTCCCGAACTGGAAAGAAGCAAGTCCTGACCCAATGGTTACAGTAGGTCAGTATTGCGATGCTTTTCCGGTCGAGATGATTGTTCGGGGCTACTTAACGGGTAGTTCGTGGCGTACTTATAAGAAAGGTATTCGCGAAATTTGTGGTGTGCCTGTGCCCGATGGATTAAAGGAGCACCAGCGTTTTCCACAGCCAATCCTAACCCCGACTACCAAGGCTACCGAAGGGCATGACGAGGATATTTCGCGGGAAGAGATTATCCGACAGGGATTGGTTTCAGAAAAAGATTATAAACAGCTGGAAGAAATTTCGCTTTCTCTTTTTGAACGCGGCACCCGCATGGCTGCCGAAAAAGGCTTAATCCTGGTGGATACCAAGTATGAATTTGGAAAGCACGATGGGCAAATATATTTGATAGATGAAATACACACGCCTGATTCATCCAGGTATTTTTATGCGGATGAATATGAAGCCCGCTTTGAAAAAGGAGAGCCTCAAAAGCAACTATCAAAAGAATTTGTCCGTGAATGGCTGATGGAAAAAGGATTTCAGGGCTTGAGCGGGCAGCAGGTGCCGGTAATGACAGATGAGTTTGTCGACAGCGTTTCGAACCGGTATATTGAGTTGTATGAGAAAGTTACCGGCGAATCCTTTGAGAAATCGGATAGTAGCGATGTGCTGACCCGTATTGAAAGGAATGTGAACGCATACTTGAGCGGACAAAGATAGTGACGTAGTCAGATTAACTCAATGTATTGAGTTGATGAGCTGGATGAGATCGAGTACCCTCGTGCCTTTGGTATTTCTGTTTTCTTCCAGCAGACATTGATGCAGTTCGCTGAAAAAAATCCGCGCCATTGTTTTTCTGGTGCAAGGCAGGTAATGGGATTCAGCTGCTTTAATTCCCTGATGGTTCAGGTAGTTTGTGATTTCTCTTTTTGTAAACACGGCTCCTGAATTAGAAGGGTTTATGTAGAAGAGGATATTGTTTTGGACGACCTCCAATGGCTTTTCCGGTGCATTTATCAAGGGTTTGTCGAGAAAGGCCAAAATAAATTGATTGGGCAGGTTTATTCCGTAAAGGGGAATCTTGAGTTTTTGTGCTAAGGTGAGGTAGATGAATCCGATGGATAAGGCGTTTCCTTTTTTTGTGTTTCTGATATAATCTGGAAAAAACCCAAGTAATTGATTTTGATTGGGTAAAAAACTGTTAATTTCGTGCACCTGATAAATAATGTGATTTAATACATTGATTTTTTCGAGTGGAGTTAAGTCATCGTTAATCTCGAGCCAACAATCTCTATGTATGGAATCAAGCCATTTTTGGTGCAAGAGGTGATCGTAGTTTTCGTTAACATATTCCGCCGCAATATGCAGTAAATTGGTCGAAGGTGTATCGTGTGTTTCAAGCCAATTTAAAATCAGGGAGGTCAGGTTATTAAATCTGATTTCTTCAATCGTGCTTTCCAGCCTCTGCGATTGATCTGTCACAAAAGTGTTAAGCCATGCGTCTTGAAGAACAGGGATGGCTTCCGTTCCAAATGAAATAATTTTCGATTGTATTTCCGTGAAAATCTCATCGCTTGGCTCATCCATCAGGCTTACCAAGGCCTTAAGTTGATTCAAATTTTCAGTTTCTTTCATAGCTTTTAGGAAAACAAATCCTGAATGTAAAAGTAGCAACAGAAGTGTTTGCCGGTCGCTGGTTCTTAGGTGAGTTAGTCACAAGCAATTGTTAACAAATGCGAGCCGGCAAAACAAAAAAAATCCCGAAACTTGAAGCTTCGGGATGTGTTTGTTATGCGGGTGGTGTTTTACAGTCTTGCGGCCACTTCGTTCCAGTTAATTACATTAAAGAATGCACTGATATAATCAGGTCTTCTGTTTTGGTAATGCAGGTAATAAGCATGTTCCCAGACATCCAATCCTAAAATCGGCGTACCTTTTACTTCTGCCAGATCCATCAGTGGGTTGTCTTGATTGGGTGTAGAAGTAACTACCAGGCCAGAATCATTTTTTACAAGCCATGCCCATCCCGATCCAAAACGGGTGCTGGCGGCTTTTATAAATTCGGCTTTAAAACTGTCGAACGAGCCAAAGTATTTTTCTATTTCGCTAAGCAAAGCACCTGAAGGCATGCCGCCTCCGTTTGGTGAAAGCATTTTCCAAAACAGGCTGTGGTTGTAGTGTCCGCCTCCGTTGTTACACACGGCTACTGGAGCGCTTGAAATGTTGGCCATGATTTCTTCAATGCTTTTGCTTTCAAGTTCCGTTCCCTGAATGGCGTTGTTCAGGTTGGTAATATAACCCTGGTGGTGTTTTGTGTGATGGATTTCCATCGTTCTGGCATCAATATGCGGTTCTAACGCGTTGTAGGCGTAATCGAGTGCTGGAAGTGTGAATGACATATTTTCAAGTTTTTAATTAACAAATATTTATTTCGGCAAAAGTAAATATAATTTAGAATAATTACAAATAGAATCTCTAAATAATTGTTAAATAATATGTTGGTAGATTGTTGTTGTTTCCCGGACGGGAACAAAAACGCCAGATTCGTTGTTAAGATGATTAGTTTGTCAAAAAAAGAAACGAGAGTTAAAACAGCCTAAAGGCGACTAAAAAATTGATAATCGGGTAAAATTTGTAGTATTTAGAGCCGCTTTTAATGTTGTTTGTCCATTTCGTAAGTTTGGTGCTGGAGATCGTTGGGGTAACGACATAATCAACCGAAGTAGTCCCCTGATAGGCTAGGCCAATATCGAAACCGAAACTAACAATTTTATTTCGTGAAATGGTACGCCCAATTCCTACCGAAAGATAGGGACAATAATGATTGGGTTCGAGATGATAGGCTACTAATCCATTGTCTTCGGGGGTAGGGGTGGTAGGTACAACATCGAAGTTGATTGTTGAAAAATTGTAAATCAAACCTCCCGAAAGGTACATAAAACGTACAAATTGCCAGTCGACACCCAAAGTAACAGCCCCAAGTTTGGCTTTACTGTTGTAGGTTGTCGCATCACCCGAAACGATATTTTGGTTGTATTTGTATTGAAAATAGGCTACTCCGGCGCGTACATTGAGTTTTTTTGTCAGGGTTGCCACAACGTCTGCTCCGGGACCGAAACTTGTGAGTTTTATGCCAACAGCTATGCCCTTTTTGTGCACTTCCCCATCATAAAAAGAATTTTGGCCTACAGAAATAAGAGGAAAAAGCCCGATAAACAATATTGCTAATACAGTTTGTAGAGTTTTCATGGCAGTTATATTAAGCTTTACTGCAATAATAGCAATATTTATTGTGCTTAAGATAGTACCCGAACTAAAAAATAATTCTTTTTCCCTTTTTGTACCAGAACGTATTGGTTGTTAAGCAGATCGTTCTCTGACAGTTGATAGGATTCGTTTATTTTTTCCTTGTTTATGGAGACTCCATTTTCTTTCAGCATGCGGCGGGCTTCTCCATTTGAGCTAAAGATCCCGGTTTTGCTACCAAGAAAGTCCAGAATGCCGATGCCAGAAAGAAACTCCTCGCGGGTAATTTCCGATTGCGGCACGCCACTAAAAATGTCCAACAAGGTTTTTTCATTCAGTTTTTTTAGCATTTCAGTGGTTCCTTTGCCGAATAAAAGATCGGTTGCTGCAAGTGCGGTCAGGTAATCTTCTTCTGAGTGCACGCGTGTTGTAATATCCTGAGCGAGTGTTTTTTGAAGCAAGCGTAAATGCGGAGATTCTTTGTGCTCAGCCACCAACGTCTGGATTTCATCCAGGCTAAGGAGTGTAAATATCTTAATGTATTTTTCAGCATCTTCGTCCGACACATTTAGCCAGAACTGATAAAAAGCGTAAGGAGATGTTTTTTCAGGGTCGAGCCATACGTTTCCACTTTCAGTTTTTCCGAATTTCGAACCATCGGCTTTGGTGATCAGCGGGCAGGTCAGGGCGAAGGCTTCCTTGTCGTTGCCCAGTTTCCTGCGGATGAGTTCAGTTCCGGTAGTAATATTTCCCCACTGATCTGATCCTCCCATCTGTAGATGGCAATCCTGATGTTGAAAAAGATGCAGGAAGTCGTAGCCTTGCACCAATTGGTAGCTGAATTCGGTAAACGACATGCCGGTTTTGCTTTCAGCGGCAATCCTTTTTTTTACCGAATCTTTTGCCATCATATAATTGACGGTGATATGTTTACCAATATCGCGAATGAAATCCAGGAAACTGAAGTTTTTCATCCAGTCGTAATTGTTCACCAGAAGCGCGGCATTCGGTTTTGTTTCGTCGAAGTCGAGGAATTTGGCCAATTGTTTTTTTAAGCCATTTTCGTTTTGGCGCAGGGTTTCTTCGGTAAGGAGGTTTCTTTCCTGTGATTTTCCGGAGGGGTCACCAATCATTCCTGTAGCTCCACCAACCAAAGCAATGGGTTTATGTCCACACATTTGGAGGTGTTTGAGCATCATTACACCCACGAGGTGTCCGATATGCAGACTGTCGGCGGTTGGGTCAATGCCCACGTATCCTGCCGTACGATGACTGTTCATATAAGCTTCGGTCTCCGGAGTCATGTCGTGTATCATGCCTCGCCAACGCAGTTCTTCAACAAAATTCTTCAACATAAACTAAAAATTTTCGGCAAAGATAGCGAATTGAAAAAGGTTGTGTAATTCCCGGGGAATAAAATCAAATATTATCCGTTTTGGAAATCAACGATTCACTACTTTTGTCCTCATGCAAAAAAAATTCTTTAGGAATCTGCTGTTACTTCTGGTTTTAAATTTGATGGTAAAACCACTTTGGATTTTTGGCATCGACCGCCAGGTGCAAAACCTTGTAGGCCCTGAAGAATACGGGTTTTATTTTACCATCTTTAATTTCTCTTTTCTGTTTTACATTTTTCTTGATTTGGGGATAACCAATTTCAATAACAGAAATATTGCCCAGAACAACCAGTTGTTAAGCAAGCATTTAGCTGGCATTGGAACAGTGAAAATGTTACTTGGCCTGCTCTATGGCCTTATTATTTTTTTAGTAGCCTGGCTCAACGATTACGAAGGAAGGGCTTTTTATCTGTTGGCGTGGGTAGGGTTCAACCAGTTTCTTCTGTCATTTATCCTGTATCTGCGATCGAATCTCAACGGGTTGTTGCTTTTTAAAACCGATAGTTTTATTTCGGTGCTCGATAGGTTGCTTATGATATTCCTGCTGGGCTATTTGCTTTGGACGGGATGGTACGATGCCACGTTTACCATCGAATGGTTTGTTTACGGACAAACTATTGCGTACGCCGTCACCATGTTGATAGCGCTTATTGCTGTTTTACGAAAGGCCGGAAAACTTAAGTTTAACTGGAATCTGCCTTTTTTTATACTAATCATCAAGAAAAGTCTGCCTTTTGCTTCCTTGGTGCTTTTGATGAGTTTTTATAACCGGGTCGACCCAGTAATCATACAGCGGTTATTGCCCGGAGCACTTGGTTATGAGCAAGCTGGAGTTTATTCGCAAGCTTACAGGTTATTGGATGCAGGTCAGAATTTCGCCTATCTTTTTGCCGTGTTGTTGTTGCCCCTTTTTTCCAAAATGATTGTTTCGGGCGAGCGTGTCGATCAACTGGTTAAGCTTTCGTTTTCAATACTGATAAGTGGGGTGCTTATTCTGGCTGTGTCCACTTCAGCCTATAGTCGGCAAATAATGGATTTTCTTTATTATCAGATGAGTGGCGAGGATGCACTACAGTATAATCTGCGTATTGACCAATCGGCAACGATTTTGAGTATGTTGATGTTCAGTTTTTTAGCCATTTCCTCGAACTATATTTTCGGTACATTGTTAACGGCCAACAACAGCATGAAGTGGTTGAATCTGATTGCGTTGGGTGGTGTTTTAATTAACCTGATTCTGAACTTCACGCTCATCCCGGTATTTATGGCTGTAGGTTCTGCATATGCCGGATTAGCAGCACAAGTGTTTACGGCCATTGCCCAGTTTGCTCTGGCGTATCGAATTTTTAATTTTAGAGTAAACTTTGGACTAACGATCCGGTTTATTGTATTGATATTGTTTTTGTTCGGATTGGCGTACTTTGTTACTACAAGTGAAGCGTTAAAGTGGGAAACAGGGTTTATTATTCTCTTCTCAGGTGGACTTCTTGCGGCATTTCTACTGCGGTTGTTAAATCCTTTTGAATGGATTAAATTATTGAAAAACAATTAATAAAATCATTTTTCGATAGAACTTTTTAATTCACGTAGGTCATTGAACAAAAATTCCTATTTTTGACAGCTTTAACAAATAATATTAATGAAATCAGAAGGCGATTTTAGCAGACCTTTTTTCTCAGGTGTTATTCTACAGGTGTTGTTTCACTACAGGAAGCATTTGCTGATTATAGGAGTCATTACCATTATTTTATCCGTAATATTTTCCTCACCCGCTTTTATTACCCCACTTTATAAGTCGACGGTTATTTTGTATCCAACCGCCAGCAACAGTATTTCGAAGGTGTTATTAAGTTCGAATTTTAATAACACCAAGGACATACTTGAATTTGGTGAGGATGAGCAAACCGAGCAAATGCTTCAGGTTCTTAACTCGAATAAAATACGTGACCGGATTATTGCCAAGTATAATTTGATGGATCACTATAATATAGGTGTCAATTCCAAATTCAGGTTAACTGATTTATATAATGAGTACGAAGATAATTTTAAGTTCCGACGTACTGAATTCATGGCTGTTAAGATAACTGTGATGGACAAAGATGCCTCATTGGCCGCAGAAATGGCTAACGATGTTGCTGATTTAGTCGACTCTACCATCAACCAGATGCAGAAGCAAATTGCCATCAAGGCATTTGAAATTGTAAAAGGTGAATACGAAAAACTGCTCGGAGAGATCAAAGTTAAAGAAGATAGCCTCACTGTGTTACGTCAATTTGGGGTTCATGATTACGAAAGTCAATCGGAAATGTTTAACCGGCAATTGGCTGTTGAAATGGCTAAAGGGCAGACAGAGAGTGTGGCCCGGCTCGAGAAAAAGCTGGATATATTGGCCAAATACGGTGGGCCTTATGTATCACTCCGGGATGCCCTTGAGCATGATAAGAAGCAACTTAGTGAATTGAAAGCCAAGTACGAAGAAGCCAAAGTAGATGCAACCCAGAGTCTCCCGCATAAATTTGTTGTTAATACAGCCTATAAAGCCGAACGTAAGTCATATCCGATACGTTGGCTGATTGTCGTCGTAGCCACGTTTTCGATGCTTTTGTTGACGGCCAGTTTTTTTGCCTTGCTGGAGATTTTTTCGGGTAAGCTTGGTCAAGACATTAAAAAAAAAAGTTTAAAAGAAACCAAAGAGCGTATTCAGTAGAAAGCACTACGCCAACAGTAATTATAGAACCGAAAGTTGAGACTGAAACGATAATTGTTGAAAAAAAGAAAGCTAAAAAGAGAGTAGAATCATATACCGACAACGACTTATACTGGGACATTAATAAAATAGAAATGGACAAATTTTTTAATAGCGCACACCTGGTCAGTATTATAGCCAAATGGAAATTTCATTTGCTTTTGATCATAGGCATTTCCATCCTTTTGGCGGTTATTTTTACCGGGCCTAAGTTTATCACACCGATGTATAAATCGTACGGTGTGGCCTATCCTGCCAATATCGAACCTTATTCAGAAGAGAGCGAAACGGAACAGATGCTCCAAATATTGAACTCGAAGAGTATAGTCGACAGCATGATAGCGAAGTTTAATCTGGCAAAACACTATGACATAAATCCTGACTACAAGTATTTTAAAACAGTTCTTGTTGATACCTATTACGATAATGTGAGGATTAGTAAGACTCCATACGAATCGGTTCGAATCGAGGTGATGGATAAAAGCCCTGATACCGCAGCACTCATGGTTGAAGCTGTTTTAGGTTTTTATGATCAGAAAGTGGCCTCGTTGCATAAATCGAAATACCGCGAAGTGGTGCAGATGTACTCGTCTCAGCTGGAGCGTAAAAGAGCAACCCTTGACTCACTCAAACAAATACTGTTTGTGCTGGGAACAGAACAGGGAATCATTCAATATGAATACCAATCGCAGGAAATAATGCGGGGTTACCTAAAGACCATGGATGGCTCTGCTGCGAAAGTAAACAGCAAAGAAGTTGATCGGTTGATGAAAAACATGGAAAAGGCCAGCGGTCAGCTCATTGAAGTGGTTCAGATGATTCAGGATGAAGCACGTACGTATGTCGAAGTGAAACTTGACTATGAGTTGGCCTTGCGTTTTATCGAATCAAAGATGACTTACAGCAACATTGTTTCTTACCCCTATCCCTCCGATAAAAAAAGCTATCCGATCAGGTGGCTCGTTGTTTTGGTAGTATCGCTTGCTTCTTTCATCTTTACTTTGCTGATTATATTTTTAATCGAGAGTAAACGCAGAACAAACGCTGCTTAAGTACAATTATATTACAAAAAAAGTTGACGGAAAAGGCTAAAATATTGTGGGTGTACGCTTTGTCGGCACTTTTTCTGGTGGTGAATTTTTATTTGGTTCTCCAGAAAGATGTCTACTGGCTGTTTTTATTGCCGGTGGTGCTTATCGTACTTTATTACTACCTTACTTCTCTCGACAAGATTATTCTTCTGATCACTTTTCTGACTCCGCTGGCAGTGAACATTCAGGATATGGACATGGGGTTGGGCGTGTCACTACCCACAGAGCCTTTGATGTTTGGCGTATTGCTGCTTTTTATCGCCAATTTGTTATTCGAGAACCGATACGATAAACGCATTGCCACACATCCCATAAGTTATATTATTTATGCACAACTCTTGTGGATGCTTTTTACCATGTTTACCAGCGAAATGCCGATTGTCTCACTTAAGTATTTGGTTTCAAGACTTTGGTTTGTTGTGCCTTTCTACTTCATGGCAGCGATGTTATTCAAGGATTTAAAAAATATCAAGTGGTTTTTATGGCTGTATTTAAGTGCCTTAACCATTGTAGTGATCTACACCCTGACTTTACACTCGCAGCATGGCTTCGATGAAGAAGTTGGACACTGGATTATGTATCCATTTTACAACGACCACACGGCTTATGGAGCTGCACTGGCCATGTTTATTCCTGTCAGTATCGGGTTTTTATTTTATCCAAATCTGGCTTTAAAGTGGCGTGTGATAACGGCAGGAGTTGTTTTGGTGTTGTTGGTTGGTGTTGTGTTTTCCTATGGCCGGGCGGCATGGATAAGCCTGATTATTGCCTTAGGGGTACTCATTGTTGATTTCTTGCGAATTAAGTTTTATGTCATTGTGATTACGCTGGCCGTATTGCTTGGCCTTTTCTTTTCGTTTCAGCAGCAAATAATCGACAAACTGGAGAAAAACAAACAAGATTCTTCAGCAAACTTTGTTGAACATGTTCAGTCGATTACCAATATTTCTTCGGATGCTTCTAACCTCGAAAGGATAAACCGATGGCAGGCGGCCTTACGTCTTTTTGACGAAAGACCTGTTTTGGGGTGGGGACCCGGCACTTATCAATTTGTCTATTCACCGTTCCAGCGTGCGAAAGAAAAAACCATTATTTCTACTAACCTGGGCGATATGGGCAATGCCCATAGTGAATATCTTGGTCCTTTGGCCGAAATGGGAATTCCGGGCATGTTAATCGTAATCCTGTTAGTAACTATGATGATGATTACGGGATTAAGTGTTCATAAAAATGGTAATGCGGAGGTTAGGTTCTTAAGCATGATGGCCTTACTTGGTCTAATCACCTATTTTTCTCACGGCGTATTGAATAACTTTCTTGATACGGATAAATTATCTGTTCCGGTATGGGGATTTATAGCTATTTTGGTGGCTTTAGACGTTTATCATTTAAAACCCGCTGAGGACGATTCAAAAAAAATGCCGGAAAAACAAAGTTAATCCGGCAAACTTTTCTGTTATAACTATCTCACTACCTTATTTTTTTCAATAGTTCGGGCAGTTGACGAATGCTGGCTTGTTCTTTCCAGTATTGACGTACTTCGATAGCCGGAGCTCCCATGTACACTTTGCCACCCTGAATAGATTTGTCGACCGCAGAGGTGGCCAGTATAACAGTCTTGGCTCCAATAACTATGTCTTTGTTTATGGCTACCCGCGCCCAAAGTATGACGTCATCTTCGATAACAGTAACTCCTGCGATGGCTGCGAAAGCACCTATCAAACAATTTTTTCCAATTACCGTGTCATGTCCTACCTGACAATGGTTGTCCATCTTAGTTCCTTCACCAATGATGGTATCGCCAGTAACGCCCTTGTCTATCGTACAAGAAGCACCAATTTCAACCCTGTCTTGCAGAACCACGCGGCCCCCTGATTGAAATTTTACATATCCCTGTGGTCGACGCTGGAAGTAGTAGCCATCACCACCAATAACGCTGTTAGGCTGAATAATCACGTCATCACCAATTACGCTATAGGCGCTGATGGTAACATTGGCATGAATCAGGCAGTTTTTTCCGATGGTTACATTTTTACCAACAAATGCACCGGGCTGAATGATAGTTCCTTCGCCGATAACCGCGGAAGGGTCGACCATAGCTGTGCTGGGTAAAAATGGGCGAAAGTGGAGAATCAATTGGTTAAAGGCATCAAAAGGTGCTGTATGATAAATAAGGCTTTTGTTTTGCGGAGCTTCAACTTCCTTGTTTATGATAACAACGGAGGCTGCTGACTTTAATACTTTCTCATAGTATTTGGGATGATCCACAAAAGTAACATCGCCATTTCTCACCACATGAAGTTCGTTTAAACCGATTATTTCCTGATTGGGGTTACCGATGACCTGGCCACCGATAATTGCTGCAATTTCTGCAACAGTTTGGTTATGAGTAAAGTTCATTGTTATTCTTTAACGCGTTCTGAATATTCCCCGGTGCGGGTATCTACTTTTACTTTATCGCCAACATTGATAAACAAAGGCACTTTAATGGATGCTCCGGTTTCGATTTTTGCCTCTTTAAAAGTGTTGGTAGCCGTGTTTCCTTTGTCGCCGGGTTCGGTATAAATAATTTCGAGAACAACATAGGTAGGCATTTCGCAAATCATGGGGGTATCGTTTTCGGCATGATATGAAATGGTTACTTCCTGTCCTTCCTTGAGTAGTTCAGGTGCTGGAACCATGGCCTTGTCCAGAAAAGTTTGCTCAAAGGTTTCTGAGTTCATAAAGTGAAAGGTGTTGCCTTCACTGTATAGAAATTGATAGGTTCTCCTTTCGACGCGTTGAATATTAATTTTAACTCCTGAAGTAAAAGTGTTTGGGATAACTTTTCCTGAAATGATATTTTTGAGTTTAGTTCTTACGAAAGCCGGTCCTTTACCCGGTTTTACATGTTGAAATTCCACTATCGTCCATAACTCTCCGTTATATTCGATAATTAACCCGTTTCTGAAATCTGCGGTTGTTGCCATTTGAAAAAATATTTACAATTGATAAAAGTCGATAATTAAACCCGGTCTTTCATGCTGGTATAACCTCGCATGATACCTCTTTGTGAATTGGCGATGAAGCTCAGGATTTCGTCCCTGTCGTCGGTAGCCGGAACATTGGCCTCGATGTAATTTATTGCCTGTGTGATGTTATAACCTTTCAGGAAAATGATGCGGTAAATATCCTGAATGGCGTTGATGCGTTCGTTGGAATACCCCCGGCGGCGTAACCCGATGGAGTTAACCCCGGCGTAGGAAAGTGGCTCACGACCGGCTTTGGTAAAAGGAGGGATGTCTTTTCGTGCCATTCCACCACCAGAAATCATGGCGTGTTTTCCTACATGTACAAACTGATGCACTGCCGCCAACCCACCAATAATGGCCCAATCGTCGATGGTGATATGTCCGGCCAGATTGCAGGCATTGGCCAGAATCACGTTGTTACCCAGCACACAGTCGTGGGCCACATGCACGTAAGCCATGAGCAGGCAATTGTTGCCAATTACAGTCTCCATGTTGGCTTTTGTGCCACGGTTGATGGTCACGAATTCGCGGATGGTCACGTTATCGCCGATTTTTACGGTAGTTTCTTCACCGGCGTATTTTAAATCCTGAGGGATGGCCGAGATAACCGCTCCGGGAAAAATCCGGCAGTTTTTTCCAATGCGGGCACCTTCCATGATGGTCACGTTCGACCCAATCCAGGTACCTTCTTTTATTTCAACGTTTTTTTCGATGTTAACGAAAGGCTCTATTACAACATTTGGTGCAATTTTAGCTTGGGGATGAACGTATGCGAGAGGTTGATTCATGATGGTTAGTTCTATTTTTGCTTATTCTTAGTGATTTGAGCCATCAGTTCTGCTTCCATGACTACTTTATTTCCGACAAAGGCGATTCCACGCATGGCGCAGATGCCGCGTTTTATTGGTCCGGCCAACTCTATCGAGAACACCAAAACATCTCCCGGTACCACCTTTGCTCTGAATCTGACTTTGTCTATTTTTAAGAAATATGTCGAGTATAGTTGTGGTTCATCAACGGTGTTTAAAACAAATATACCACCTGCCTGAGCCATGGCTTCTACCATCAAAACTCCCGGCATTAAAGGTTCATCAGGGAAATGCCCCTGAAAAAAGGGTTCGTCCATTGTAACATTCTTTAACGCAACAATGTGATCGTCGCTCATCTCCAGTACTTTGTCGACGAATAAAAAGGGAGAACGGTGCGGTAAGATGGCCTTGATCTGGTTAATGTCGTATACCGGATCGGCATAAATGTCGAAAGGTGGGTTTTTAATCATAACTTATACTTTTAATGTATTTCTGATGATTTTTGTGAATTCAGTATTGGTTTGATGTCCGGGGCGACAGGCAGTGATCTTGCCTTTTATTGGCTTGCCGAGCAGGGTAAGATCGCCAATCACATCGAGCAGTTTGTGGCGTGCGGGTTCGTTGTCGAAGTGAAGGTTCAGGTTGTTGAGTATGCCGTTGTCCTTTACTTTTACGGTAGGTTTGTTAAAAACTCCGGCCAACCGATCGAGTTCTTCCTGCGATACCTGTCGGTTGATAAACACGATAGCATTGCTCAGATCGCCTCCTTTTATGAGGTTGTTTTGAAGCAGAAATTCCAACTCGTGAAGGAATACAAAGGTGCGGCACGGAGCAATTTCACGTTCAAATTCGCCGATATGATGAAGCGAGGCTCTTTGTTCGCCCAGCACCTGCGTTTCGTAATCAATCACCACATCCACAGTGTATTCCTCTGCCGGTTCAATCATTATTTTAATCTTCTTTGAAGGGACTTCATGAATGATGGTCTGGGTTATTACCACAAATTGTTTGTCGGCATCGAGTTCAACAGTTCCTGCTTTTTTTAGTGCTTCCAGAAATGGTCTGGCCGATCCGTCCATGATAGGTATTTCTTCAACATCCAGATCAATTAATACATTGTCGATTCCCAAGCCCGTAAGTGCCGACAGCACATGCTCGATGGTGTATATAAAAGCGCCATCATGACCAAGGGTTGTTCCTCTGGCTGTGCTAACCACATAATCGATATCGGCCGGTACAACAGGCGCATTTACTAGGTCAACTCTTCTGAACTTAATACCATGATCAGCTTGAGCAGGATGAAAAGTCAGGGTTCCGGTTTTTCCCGTATGCAACCCATTTCCTTCAATGGAAACAGACTGGTTTATAGTTTTTTGTTTTTCTGTCATCTACAGCGAAAAAGTTTAAGGCAAATCCAGAATTTTTGCAAAAGTAAAAAAAAATCTTACTCCTCAAACAATGCCCAAGCGGGCTTTAGTTTCTTGAAATTGTGCCACTTTTTATCCTGACAGGGGCAAAGTCCTCCATTGGTAAATTACTTTCGCTCCAGTTGGTTTACCCGTTTAACCAGCTGGTCAAGCCGGCGGAAATGAACATAAGATCGTTGGTAGTCGCGGATATTAAAAGCAGGACTTCCTTCAACAATTGCACCTTCTTCGGTAATGCTTTTACCAATACCTGATTGTGCTGCAATCATCACTTTGTCAGCAATGGTTAAGTGGCCTACAATACCTACTTGTCCTCCAATCATGCAGTTACGTCCAATTTTTGTCGACCCCGAAATTCCGGTTTGTGCTGCAATAACGGTGTTTTCGCCAATTTCAACATTGTGAGCGATTTGTATCAGGTTATCTATTTTAGCCCCTTTTTTTATCACGGTAGATCCTAGTGTAGCTCTATCGATGGTTGTGTTTGCCCCAATTTCAACCATGTCTTCAATTATTACATTTCCAATCTGAGGCACTTTTCTGTATTCTTGTGTGTCCTGTGGGGCAAAGCCAAACCCGTCAGCGCCAATTACTGTTCCTGAATGTAGCGTGCATTGATTTCCAATACGGCAGTCGTCGTAAACGCTTACATGACTATAAAGCACGGTATCACTGCCAATTTTACAATTGTAACCCACGGTGGTATTGGGGTAAATCTGACAATTGTCGCCAACAACCGTGTGTTCACCGATAGAGGCAAATTCACCGATGTACACATTCGCGCCGATTTCAGCTGATTCGGCGATGTATGCCTTTGGAGATATTCCTTGCCGTTTGGTTTTGGTTTGCTGATACATGGCCAATAAATCAGCAAATGACGCATAAGCATTTTTCACGCGTATAAGTGTAGTGCTTACCGGCTGATCAGCTGCAAAGTCTTCGTTCACAATTACGATTGAAGCTTTTGTAGCGTAAATAAAGGGAGTATATTTCGGGTTGGCCAGAAAACTTAGAGTTCCGGGTGTTCCTTCTTCAATTTTCGAGAGGTTGGAAACCTCAACCTGGGGATTCCCTTCCACCGTTCCCCCCAGAGCCTCAGCAATTTGTTGTGCGGTAAACTTCATAAATTTTTTTTTGCAAGATAATATTTTTAATTAATTCTGTTTCTGTCGATCGAAGAAATGATCGGGTAATCATGGAAAGGTATAGTTTGCTGAAATCTAAATATTTAATCTAAGTTGTATATGGCTTTTGAACGTAAGGCGGTGGTAAGGCGTTAATCCATGCGACTGAATGGCCATTTTATGTTGCATGGTGGGATAGCCTTTGTTCTTATTCCAGAAATAAGCAGGATATTCACGGTCCAGCTGCATCATGAAGTCGTCCCGGTAAGTCTTGGCTAAAATAGAGGCCGCGGCTATGGAAAGGTATTTCCCATCCCCTTTAACTATACATTGATGGGGCGTTGTGCCATATTTTTTAAAACGGTTTCCGTCAATTAACAGAAATCCGGGTGTTTTATTTAACCTGTCAATGGCACGATGCATGGCCAGAAAACTGGCGTTTAAGATGTTTATTTCGTCAATTTCGGCAGGCGTACAGGTGGCTATAGCAAAAGCAACAGCCTCCTTTTCAATCACTTCGCGTAATTTAAGACGTTGTTTTTCGGTTAGTTTTTTGGAGTCGTTTAAGGCGGCATTTTGATAATCTAAAGGTAAAATGACGGCGGCCGCAAACACCGGTCCGGCTAAACATCCCCTGCCGACTTCGTCACATCCGGCTTCAAACGGATCAAGAGAAAAGGAACTAAGTAGCATGGTATAACCTGAACAAATGAAACAAAACCACAATCGCTGTTACCACGACCAGAAACCGATCAATCCACAACGTTCGTCTGGCTGTCGAAAAAATATGAGCTGCCATAAGCGAAACCGGTACGCCGGCAACCAACACAAAATTGTAATGGTTAAAAACGACAGAGATGCCGGCAATGACAAAAAAGGCAATGACCAGTAAGAGTAAATTCCTTCTTAGGTTGATGTTTTTTTCAGCCAATGTACCCAAAACTTTAAAGGAAACAAGAAGCCCAAATACCAGCAGCAAACCCAGAATAGCTGTCTCTGTTATGTTACCTTCCATTTTCCAATCGTACGTCGGCACAACAGATTCCAAATATAGTACCCCTTTTTGTTTCCATTGATCCGTTACAAAATACCAGCTAAACAACAGCAGGTAGTTGCTGAAAACTCCTAAAATGCTGGCGATAAAAGGTCGCCAGCTGTTGACCCTGTGCAGTAGGATGCCAAACCAAATTACTATTATCAGATACACTGCGGGTGGATAAAAAACGGAAGCAAGTCCAACAAAAATGCCCGAATTAAACGCGTTTTTTATGCTGTCGTCACGTTCGTGAAACGACATGATGCTCTGCAATATGAGAATAAACAGGAAGCCAATCAGGATTATATTATTTGCAGAGAAATAGGCAGGGTAGGCCGAGAGGTATAGAAAGTACAAAAACATGGTCAGGGTACTTATCATCCCGGTAAATCCCTGTTTTACAGCCAGCAAATTAAGTCCAAACATACTAACGGCCATAACTAAGGGCAGAACTACCAACCAATAAAGGTTTACTGAGTTGCCCGTATTTTCTCCGATTAACAGGCTTTCATTCGGAAGAATAAAAAAATCTGTAGGATCGATTATCGCGGGCAGCCAGCCCAGAACCATTAACAACAATAGAATCAGGTAACGCGATAAAAAACTTTTCCCAAAATATTTAATCATACAAGATCTGGCATAACTGGATAACTTTTTTCAAAATTAGTGCTTTTTCACTCAGACGCAAGTTGTCGCGGGAAGTTATGATCCACATCTGATGGAGAGCCAGTTGTTGTGTGCAGGCCGCATACGGATGGAAGTCGGAAGCGGGAAGCTGGAAGTCGGAAGCGGGAAGCTGGAAGTCGGAAGCTGGAAGCGGGGAACCAAAATTGAGGATATGAAACGTTTAGAATTTCCTTCAACAGTACGGATATAATCAGTTATGACACTGAATTAGGCAAATGCTTCGATTATGCTCCATATATACCAAACACCTTCATAACACTTTTTGTTATCTTACAAATAATTACAGACTAACACAATCTCATTCGGTTTTCACACCTGAAACTGTCAACTTCAACTCTGCCATCCTTTCTGTTTCTTAAGCTACTGCACATCTCCCTCTGTCTTTCGGATTCAATCGATATGCTGTAGTTTTAACTACCTGTCTGGGGTTGCAGGTCGTTGCCGATGTCATTTCTGAAATACCGACCTTCGAAGTGAATGTTCCCGGCATTCATATAGGTATTTTGCAACGCTTCTGCGAGCGTGTAACCGTAGGAAGTAACCGCCAATACCCGTCCTCCGTTGGTTTTTATGGTGTTCTTTTCGATGTCGGTGGCTGTCCCGGCGTGAAAGACGATGCAATTGTTCATGTTCTCAAGCCCTGTAATCACCTTGCCTTTTTCGTATTTTTCGGGGTAACCGCCCGAAACCAGAAAAACAGTGGCTGTACAGCGATCGTCGAGGGTAATCTTGCTGTTTTTCAGGTTTCCTATGGCCGTGTTAATCAACAACGGAAGCAAGTCGGATTGTATGCGGGGAATAATAGACTCCGTTTCGGGGTCGCCCAGCCTGCAATTGTATTCAATCACCTTTGGATTCCCGTTTTTTTGAATCAGCCCAAAGAAAATAAAACCTTTGTAATCAATGTTATCTTTTTTTAATCCGGCAATGGTGGGGGCAATTATGGCGTCTTCGATGGTTTTCATCATGGCTTTGTTCACGAATGGAACCGGTGAAACGGAACCCATCCCTCCGGTATTCAGTCCGGTGTCGCCTTCACCTATCCGCTTGTAGTCTTTGGCCTCAGGCAGAATAACGTAATCCTGTCCATCAGTAAGCACAAAAACCGATAACTCAATTCCGGTTAAAAACTCTTCGATGACAACCTTTTTCGACGCTTCTCCAAACCGCAATTCGGTAATCATGGCGTTTAGTTCCTTCTTGGCTTCTGCCAGATCGTTTAGAATAATTACCCCTTTTCCCTGAGCAAGGCCATCGGCTTTAAGCACATAAGGAGGGGTCAGCGAATCGAGAAAGCGCAGTCCTTCCTCCAGGTTTTCGGCGGAAACCGTCATATAGCCGGCTGTTGGAATTTGATGCCTGAGCATAAAATCTTTGGCGTAGTCTTTACTGCCTTCGAGCATGGCTCCGGCTTTTGAAGGTCCTACAATGGGAATCTGGCACAGGATTTTGTCTTGCAGAAAAAAGTCTCTTATTCCATTCACCAACGGATCTTCCGGGCCAACTACCACCAGGTGAATATCGTGTTCAATAACAGCGGTTTTTATCTGCTTAAAATCGTTTATCACGATGGGTAGGTTGGTGGCAATACTTCGTGTTCCGGCGTTTCCGGGCGCTACAAACACCTTGTCGGACAGTTTGCTCTGCGCAATTTTCCATGCCAATGCATGCTCTCTTCCTCCTGCTCCTAGTATGAGTGTGTTCATCGGTATAGTGTGTTAATCAACTGATATTGTGTTTATTTTCATCATTTTCTCAAAAGTGTTCCAAAGATTTAGTGCCGTAATATCCCACGAAAAGTGTGTCCTCTGCTTAATTCCTTTTTGAATGAGTTGTTGCACTAACGCTTTGTCGAAGGCGATTTTTTCCATCGCCTCTACGATGCTGTCGATGTCCATTGGGTCAACCAGCAAAGCGGCCTCACCGGCTACTTCGGGCATCGCGGTTGTATTGGAGGTGATAACCGGTATTTCTGCCGAAAATGCCTCGATGATGGGAATGCCAAATCCCTCGAAAACAGAAGGGTAGGTGAGGGCGCTCGCCGATCCCATCACTTTTACCAGTGTTTCCGGCTCCAACCGTCCGGTAAAAATCACGTCGGATTTGTGATCCATTTTTTCGTAACTGGCTTTGATGTCGTCTGACCAATACATCTTCTCTCCAACCACAAGCAGTTTCATCCCGCTCGATTGGTTTTTGGTTTTAAAAGCATTGAATGCGGTAAATAAGTTGGCCAGGTTTTTTCGCGGATTCAGTGCTCCAATAAAAATAAAGTAGTCGTGGCCTTGGGTAAACTGTTCTTTTATCCTGATTTTTACCTGCTCTTCAATAGGTTGATACAATGAATTTGCCCCGTTGTAAACGACATCAATTTTCTGAGGTGAGACATCGTACTGTTCAACAATATCTGATTTCGAGTACTGAGAAACGGTTGCGATTCTATCGGCTCTATGGGCAAATTTGGGTGTAAACCACTTGTAATGAAACCGCGCCGGCTGTGGTATATATTCAGGATAGTGCTCGAAATTAAGGTCGTGTATCACCAAGAGGGTGGGGGTTTTGGTGCGTAACGACAGGTAGGCATCGGGCGAAATAAAAGCATCCGCCTTTATTTTGCGCAATATATGAGGTATGGTAATTTCGAACCAATAAACAAACAGCAACGGATGTCGGGCCGGAGGCCATGCTACAATGGGTGTTACGTTTTTCCCGAAAACAAAATCAGGATTGTAGGCTCGGTCGAAAATGAAAAAGAATTCGTGTTCAGGGTGGTTTTGTGTAATCCGTTTCAGGGTTTCATAGGTAAACCACCCGATTCCTTCAAGTCGGTTTTTTAGTAAAAGTCGGGTGTTTATGGCGATCCTCACGTTTTATATTTTGAGATAAGCCTGCAAATATCTTAAAAATTGTTCAGATTCGACTCTTAATGACCCGGAAAAGCCAGCCGGTGAGCAAACCGCAGCATATTCCCAGAGCAGCTCCTGCCAACACATCGGCAGGAAAGTGGACTCCCAGATATACCCTGCTGTAGATGATTAACAAAACATAGATGAGGAGTAAGGTGGCCAGACAACGGTTAACCGGCTTTAATACCATAAACAAAAAGGCAACCAGGGCCGCAGAATTGGTGGCATGTGACGAAACAAAACCGTATTGTCCGCCACACCCTTTTATGGTTCTGATCAGTTCAGTGAGGTCCGGCTGATGACAAGGGCGTAGCCGCAAAAAGGTTTCTTTGAAAAGATGTACAGAGGATTGATCGGCTATGGCGATGGTTAGGGCTATCATTACAAAGACGAGAGCCGAATGCCATTTAAACCGCTTTACGATCAGATAGGCCAGAAACAAGTACAACGGCAGCCAGGTTAACTTCGCTGAGGCGAACACCATGAGGTAATCGAGAAAAACCGAGTGCTGTTGGTTTATGGCCAGCAACAACTCTTTGTCGAGGTGTAGCAGGAAATCAAACATGCTTTACTTGAGGTTAATGGCTTTCTGTTTCATTTCGTAATAGGTTGGATTATATGGATTTCGTTTGATTAACTTATCCAGGTTTTCCAGTGCTCTTTTCTTTTTACCCTTTTCGATGGCGGCTTCAGCTTTCTTCAGATAATCGTCATCGTCCTTGCAATTCAGACCTGGATTTTGTCCAATGCATACGAGCAATGCTTCATTTTCAGCTGTTTGAGTACCTTCAATTTTGAATTGTANNCTGGTCGATTCCATAGCCCAGGTTGTTTTTTGTTCGCACATCGGTAATCGTTCCGTTGCAGTCAACAGTTAAATCGATCAGGATAATGCCCATAATGCAATTGCCTTTGGCCATTTCGGGGTAGGTGACTTTGAGATTAAACAGTTTTTCAAAATCGAAAAAACCTCCTTTGTATCTGTAGTTTAATAAGTTAATTAAGTTTGATTTCCGACTCTCCGAAATGGATGATCCTTCCTGCCCTACCAATATGCCGGAGAGGAGCAGCGCAAAAATGAGTATCAAAACTTGTTTTTTCATGACGCAATTTTTTTGTAAAAATAGCTATTTTGTTTTTAACCTTTCTCAGAGAGTTTGACTGGGAAAAGTAAGCTGGTGACTATGTCTTGGTATTGGATTGAAAGGCTTACCGCGAAGCAATGATTTGATTAATGTTAACCAACAGTTCACGGGTTTGTTTTAAGGTGGCAATTACTTCCAGCCTGCTCAAAGCTTCTTCATCGCTGTGTTTTTTTAGGTAATCTTTTGCGCCTTTCACGGTCATTCCTTTTTCTTTCAGCAGGTGAGCAATTATGCGAATATGAGCGATGTCCTTTTTGTTGTAATAGCGTGTTTGTTTGCTGTTTTTCTTTGGTTTCAAAAAGCTGAACTCTTGTTCCCAATAGCGTAATTGTGTGGGCGTAACATTTAGCATATCAGCTACCTCGCCGATTTTAAAGTATATTTTGTCGGCCATAGTGTTAGTCTAAGGATTGATTTGAATACTTCGATTGGGCAAAAATTGCACCAAATTCTTCTGGTGAGAGATCGTTGAAGAAATAGTAGATCGGATTGACAGTTCTTCCGTTTTTTCTAACTTCGTAATGCAGGTGAGGTGCTGTCGACTTTCCGGTATTGCCCACGGTTCCAATTGCTTGCCCTCGTTTTACAATTTCGCCTTTTTTTACTTTGATGTCCTGAAGATGAGCGTAGAACGTCTGGTAGCCATACCCATGATCGATGGTGATGGTGTTGCCGTAACCTCTTGATGACTTGTTGGTTTTTATTACTTTGCCCACTCCTGACGCGTAAATTGGCGTACCTCTGGGCGCACTGAAGTCAACACCGGCGTGGAATTTATTGATCTTATAGATGGGGTCAATGCGATATCCGTAATACGAAGAAAGCCGTTTCAGGTCGATGTTGCTAACAGGTTGGATTGCCGGAATGCTGGCGAGCATAAGTTCCTTGTTTCGGGCCATTTCATACACCTCATCGAAAGATTTGGATTGAACGTAAACTTGCCCGGCGAGTTTGTCGAGTTTTTTTGCAGTGCCAACAAGGAGTTCCGAGGTGCTGAAACCTTCCAGGTGTGTGTATCGGTCAACCCCACCGTATCCGGCTCTCCGTATGGAATTTGGAATAGGTTCGGCCTCGAAAATAATCCTGTAAATGTTGTTGTCGCGATCACTCATCTCGTCAACCAACTGCTGAAGTTTGTCAAGACGGCTATTCAGAATTTCATATTGCAAAGTCACATGCTCCAGCTCGGTTTTCTGAATCCGCTCTCTGGGTGTTTCAAAAAAGGAGTAAACCAGAATGATTAACCCTGTTGAGAGTGCCAAAGAGGTCATGAGGAAAAGAAAAATATTAACAAATTTTTGCCCTCCTGACTTCCTAACTTCTTCGTAGGCAAGCGTTTTAGGATTAAAATAATATTTCGTTTTGGCCATAATAGTTTTTAACGCAAACGCAAAATTAATAAAATAGGCTACATTTGCAATCTTAAAAATTATTAATATCAACAATCACTTGTTAATCAGTTTACTATGAAGTCCTCTGAAGTTAGAAAGGCTTTTCTCGATTTTTTTAAGCAGAAACAACATCATATTGTGCCTTCTGCTCCTATGGTGGTCAAAAATGACCCAACGTTGATGTTCACCAATGCAGGGATGAATCAGTTCAAAGATATTTTTCTCGGCAACTCGCCCACCCTCCATGCCCGGATTGCAGATACCCAGAAATGTTTGCGGGTAAGTGGAAAGCACAATGATTTAGAGGAGGTTGGCCATGACACTTACCACCACACCATGTTTGAGATGTTAGGCAATTGGTCGTTTGGAGGCAACCCCGGTGCTTACTTTAAGGAGGAAGCCATCGCCTGGGCATGGGAATTTTTGACTGATGTGCTGAAAATTGATAAACAAAACCTGTATGTCACCGTTTTTGAAGGCGACAGTGGAGATGGGTTGAAAATGGATACAGAGGCATTTGATTTCTGGAAGGCCTTTGTTGCCGACGACCGTATTTTGATGGGCTCGAAGAAGGACAATTTCTGGGAGATGGGCGACACCGGGCCTTGTGGTCCTTGTTCTGAAATTCATGTGGATATCAGGTCTGATGAGGAAAAGCGACTTATTCCCGGCAAGGATTTGGTTAACCAAGACCACCCACAAGTAATTGAAATCTGGAATCTTGTGTTTATCGAATTTAACCGACTGGCCTCTGGCAAACTTGAATTGCTTTCAGCCCGCCATGTGGATACGGGCATGGGTTTTGAGCGGTTGTCGATGGTGATGCAGGGCGTTAAATCGAACTACGACACCGATGTGTTTACCCCTTTGATAGCAAAAATTGCTGAGTTGTCGGATAACAAATACGGATTGGATAAGGAAAAGGACATTGCCATGCGGGTAATCTCCGATCACATCAGAGCGGTGGCTTTTGCTGTAGCCGACGGGCAGCTTCCTTCCAACAACGGGGCTGGATATGTGATTCGCAGAATCCTGAGACGTGCAGTGAGGTACGGCTTTACTTTTCTGGGTTTTGAAGAACCATTTCTCTTTATGCTTACACCGGTTTTGGCACAACAAATGGGGGAGACATTTCCCGAACTCCCCGGACAGCAAGCTTTTGTTATGCAGGTGATTAAAGAAGAAGAGCAGGCTTTTCTCAGGACACTGGCTCAGGGGATTCGCCGCTTTGAACAATATATTCAATCACATCCTGAGTCGGGATTGGTTGACGGAACCTTCGCTTTTGAACTTTTTGACACCTTTGGATTCCCCGTTGACTTAACCCAGTTGCTAGCCCGTGAGAAGGGTTATGCGGTTGATATGGAAGGTTTTAGTCGTGGACTGGATGAGCAAAAACAGAGATCGAGAAATGCTGCTGCTGTTGAAACAGGCGATTGGGTTGAGTTGGATTATACCGGATCAGTTGAAGGGTTTGTGGGTTACAATTCGCTTCGCGAAGAAGTAAAGTTGTTGAAATACAGGATGGTAACAGCCAAGAAAAAAGTGAATTACGAGGTTGTGCTAAACCGAACTCCGTTTTATGCCGAATCGGGTGGTCAAGTGGGAGATAAGGGCTTGCTGGTTTCAGCTGACGAAACGATTCGTGTAATCGATACCAAAAAAGAAAACAACCTGATTGTGCACTATGTGGACGTCCTGCCAAAAAACCCTGCTGCTACCTTCGAAGCTCATGTTGACGAGCAGAACCGGAAATTGACAGCTAACAATCATAGCGCCACCCACCTTATGCATGCTGCGCTTAGGGAGGTTTTGGGCACTCATGTTGAACAAAAAGGCTCGATGGTGGATGCGGAAAGATTGCGTTTCGACTTTGCGCATTTTGCCAAAATGACGAATGAAGAGATTACCCGCGTTGAGACTTTGGTGAATGATAGAATTCGTGACAATATCGTGGGGCATATACATGATAACGTGCCCATTGCAGAAGCTCTGGAGATGGGAGCAATGGCACTGTTTGGGGAAAAGTATGGTGAAAAAGTCCGGGTTGTTGCCTTCGACCGTGATTTTTCTGTTGAGCTTTGTGGCGGTACACACGTGGCCTCTACAGGCAATATTGGGTTGTTCAAAATTGTTTCTGAAAGTGGAATTGCGGCAGGCGTTCGTAGGATTGAGGCTGTAACCGGACGGCAAGCTGAACAGTTCATTCATGAACAAATGGAGACGCTTGCCCGGATTAAAATGATGTTTAAAAACCAACCTAATCCGGAACTGGCAGTAAATCAGCTGATAGAGAAAACCACTCTGTTGCAAAAGGAAATCGAAAGTCTTCAGAAAGAAAAGGCGGCACAATTGGCTAAAAATTTATTCCACGAGGGCGAAATCATCGCAAACAGGCGTTTGGTGAAAGCCACGCTGACGATGGATGTGAACCAGGGCAAATTGCTCGCTCAGCAGCTGCGTTCGATGGATGAGAACGTGGTTGTGGTGTTGGTGCTTAACTCTGACGAAAAGGTAAACCTGGTAATTGCGGCTTCCGAGTCTCTCGTCCAACAAAAGCTTTTTGACTCCGCCGCTGCTATAAAAAAGGTGGCCTCGCTGATCAATGGTGGTGGTGGTGGCCAGCCGGCCATGGCTACTGCCGGAGGTAAAGATGCCTCACGTATTATCCTTGTTTTTGATGCTGTTGCTGAAATGTTGCGTTGATTCTTCCTGTTTCTAGCTAATCAAATTTGCCTGATATCCGGTAGTTTGAAAAAAGTATTAGTTTTGTATTGGGTTCGCCGAATTACTTGAAATCGGTTAATCTGTTGTAATATAGACTAATATCTATGTGTAATCGAGATATACCTGTGTTAATAACGCTTTTAATAAAAAATACATCTATCAATCATACATCGGTTATTTTTTTCTAAATTTACCCGATCGGCTTGATATGGTTTAAAAAACTGATATTTCATGACAGTAAGACACATTATTAGCTTTGTAACAGTGATTGTGATCGGGTATTTTTATCTGACTGGAGTTAGTGCCTGTGCTCAAAACGATTGTCCTCCGGAAGAAGATGCAGAGTTGGTTAACTTTAGCACCCTCAGTCCGGTACAATCCGAGATGTCTGACCTTAAAGGCTGGGCAAAGCAGGATAACGGCCGGTGGCTGTCGAGCAGAAACAGAATTCCTTTTACCGACGACCGGACAAACAAAAGTCCCGGAGCTGAACGTAAACTGGGACAGGATAATATCATCGTGTTGCAGCTTCGCAAAGTGATGATTGGCAATGATCAGTACAATGTGCTGGTGAAAAAGTACCACGATGGAGAATTTGAATTCCCGATTTTGCGCGAAAACTGGAGAAGCTTTAAATCTCTTGATTTTTATGTTTTTAAAAGCAGCAAACTCGAAGAAATCCTTCCTGAAGAGGTTCCTTTCAACGAGGAATACGCGGTTAATTTGAATGTGTATGTGCGTGGAACGGTTCGCGATTACGAGACAAAAGTTGAAGATGATGAAATTATAAAAGCCATACAGTCAGTCGATCGTGGCGAAACTGTGAACGACTGGAATATAGTTTTTGCCGTGTTTCCGATTAAAAACGGGGAAGAAGAGGTGGTGCGTTTTAAGCTCATCAAGTCATTTAGAAAGAAATATATGGCAAGCTATTACGCTGCTCCCCAGAACTGGGAAAAGAATTTTGACATGACTTTTTACGAAACGAAATTCTATCACTTTAAGTCGTTTATTCGTGATGCACAGGAATTTATTCTTCCTGTTACCGATCCGAATGATCCTTTGGCTAATAAAGATGCGTATACCAATAATTTTAACTGGGGTGTTCTCAAATATCAAATGGGCGATTATCCTACTGCCATTGAGTATTTTGACAAAGCACTAGTAGAAAATCCGAATACGCAGGACTTTTTGATTTATTCTTTCAGAGGGAACGCCCGTAGTAAGATGCGCCTTTACGGGGATGCCATCACCGACTTTGATAAAGCTCTTGATTTTCAGCCCGATGATATCATGAACTACTCTAACTGGGTGAAGAACTACTTCAACCGGGGAGTGGCGAGGTATAGCTTATACGACTTACCCGGTGCTTGTAAGGATTGGAATAAGGCGCTTGAATTGGGCTTTGGGCCGGCTCATGATTATCTTTTGAAGTATTGCCAATAATATACCTGTGGATTGACTATGCCAAGACTAACACTTTTTTTGCTTCTTTGCTTATTTTTAACCATGCCTGGCTTGGTCGTTGCTCAATCCTTATCGGGTAACCAAACGGCCTCAGGAGGTTTTCAACGCGATTGGCAATTTAATTACAACTTGGGTTTTACACAGTTTTATGGCGATGCCAGTAACAATGGATATTTCACCAAACTCTCAGGCGAAAGTTCATTTGGCACGGGTTTTCTTGCCCGCAAATTTCTTTCTCCTGTTTTTGGGCTTGGCGGTGGTTTTTATTACACCGGCGTTAAAAGCCATAAAGTTAAAGGAGCTACAGGAAATGTCGTTGATTTTAATCTGACGGGTAGCTATTACGATTTCGGTGTTCATCTGTATACCGATCTGAGTAATCTGTTTTTTGGAAATACTTACCGTAAAGTTAATGTTTACGCCACGCTTGGACTTGGTTACACTGGTTGGAACACCTCTTTGAAGGATAATCTTTCGGGGCTTGTGGTGAATAGTGGCGATGCAGTGAACGGCATCACCACAAAAAAGTCGGGCGCAGTTATACCCTTTGGCCTGGGCATGAATCTCCATTTGAGTGATAACTGGTCGCTTAATTTTGAAGGAAATCTGCGCACGGTTATGAATGATGACGTTGATACCTGGGCGGATGGGTTTAAATACGACCAGCTTTTTTATACCCAGATCGGCATTTCATATTACCTCAACCGAGGGAGGGTAAAAAAGCCGAAAGCACCGAATCGTACCGGTGAACGCCCGCAGGATTGTAATCAGTCGCTCAACAGGCCTCCGCTTGAGCCAATTCCTGTTTATGATTACCATAAGCCTGAACCCACGCCAATGAAACCCGCAGAGAATCGCCCTGTATCACCTAAATATACAGAACAACAGACCACTGCCTATGCTCAAACGGGAACAGTTTACAGGGTGCAGGTTCTGGCCAAATCACAACCCTTGCCTTCGGTAGCTTACCTGAAAAACAAATTGGGTATAACAGCCGAGGTATTTGAGAATTTTCAGGACGGGGTTTATCGTTATTCTGCCGGCACTTTTGCTACTTACCGCGAGGCTTTGGCCTATAGTCAACAGTTGAAGCAGGCCGGAATACATGATGCTTTTGTTGTTGTTTATCAGAATAACCGGCGGGTAAAACTCACCGAGAACTTAAAAAATTAGAGCAATCCATTCACTTTATCGTAAATGGTGAGGCCAGCGGGATAATTTCCCTGTTTGACTTCTTCGCCAGGCAGTACCTTTGTCCAACACCCAGTTGGCTGAATACCAAATTTCCCAGTGTGTCGGGCTGAGCCCAGTCGATGGCCTTCCATTCGTTGTCGTTGTAAACAGCCAGATAATAAAACTTTTCTTTGTTTTCATCGTTTACCTGAAGCACGGTGTCACGGGTAGGCAAAAGATCAGAGGTAATGTCTGTGTATTGAAAATGACCCAAAAATGGCGGTGTAAAATCAGAACTGTTTTTTATAGAATAGAGACTCTCAGGCACTCTTGTAAAGGATCTTCGGTAGATTTTTGGGGTTTTATTAAATGGAAAAGGGTTGAGGCGTGTATCGTTGGGAAGCAGTTTTTGCTTTCCTCCCGGAAGAATTAAGGAAGCCAGAAATACGCCTCCTGTTGAGTCAGAAAAATAGGGGCAGTAAGTTATTGCGGCTCCGATACCCAAACTTCGTAGCGTGTAAGTTTTATACAATGCCAAATCGAAACTGTTTCCCTTGTGTGAATTTTCAAGTTCGTCGAAGTGCTGTGCGTTAGGATTTCTGTGGAGTCGGTCGTCGAAAACGATGGTTTTATTAATCATCCGATTCAGATGTGAGGCCACCTCCTCAGGCTCATCCAGCCCGTTGATGGAATCGCGGTATAGGCTAATAAAATGAGCTCTGAAATTGATTAATGGCTCGTTAGCAGCACGGTAGGGAAGGATGTAATGGCAGTATTCATCGAAGGAATATTGCAACGACCAGGGGTTGTTTCGCCATGCTTCAAACGACAGATCTACTGTATTTGCCAGGATAGTATATGAAATTTCCTGTAGATCCATTTTGAATGAGTCAGCCTGGTATTCCAGTGGTCCTCTGATCAGGGTTATGCTGTCGAGGTAGCTTTTGATTTCATCATCGCTGGCAAACTTTTGGGGGTCGTAATCAATTGGTTTTCCGGCACTATCTTTAAAAGAAACATAAACGGTGTAATGTTCAGGGAGCTGCTCGATTAAAAAATAGAGTGCCCTTCTTTTGATCGAATCTTCGGGGTTTTCGTAAAGCAATAAGGATTTTAACAAACTGGGTTGATTCAACGCGGCGTGATTCAGGGCATTTTGAACGGGTTTCGGCAGTCCGGGTCTTGTCGATTTAAGACATCCAACCACCGAAACACCTATCGTAAGGAAAGCTAAAAAAAGAAACAATGACTTAGAAACAGACTTCATTATACCGGGGATATCGCCCTGCGAAGTTAGTAAAAGTACGGTTACTTTTCCCTAACCTACTGTAAATGTTTCGATTCTTTATTAAATTTCTTTCATCGACTCGGCTGGAAGCCAACCAATGCTGCCATCAGGTATCCTGATCTCTACCCAACCTGATACACGATCCAGCAGTCGCACTTTCGTGCCTTCATGAATTACGAATAAGTCGACAGCGCTTTTGGTAGGCGAGCTTTTCACGGTTATCGATGGAGTAAATATGATAGCTTCCAGGTGTGCCTGCGAGTAATAGTATTTCTGCGAGGCGAGACCAAAAGATGCAATAGTGAAGAACAGCAACAAGATACCTAAATAAAAGGAAGTTCGTTTGCCCGACCGGGTTTTGGTAAGTATGAACCAGGTGAGGACAATAAGCAACAGTGTGAGCCACACCAGAGCTATAATTGTCCAAAGGTCTGCGTTAAAGAGGTTGTAGAAATAGTTCCACCACTTCTTATAAAAAAGCTCGGGTACTTGTTCAATTTTATCCACAATCATGCTGTTGACTACGTCCAGGTTGTATTGTATGTTTTCGTCGAGCGGGGCAAGTTTTTTGGCTTTTTCAAAAAACAGAATCGCTGAAGGAATATCATTGTTTTTAAAGTAGGCGTTGCCCATGTTGTAATACAGCTGTGGCGAATGGAGGTTTTCGGCCAATACCTTTTCGTAAATGCGCAGGGCCGAGTCGTATAGTCCTTGGTTGTAGGCTCTGTTACCAATGCTTACCAGCGAATCAGGTGTATAGGCCAGGGCATTGAACGATAGTATCACCACCAGAAAAACCCATATATGTTTTATCCCTTTTTTCATAGTTCCGCTATTTTAATGCTTTTTCGGCTTGCGTGATGGCCAAAATAGCTTCGTTATAGACTGATTCCATCTTGTCGCGCGCATCTCCCGGAGCAAACCGTGCAAACTCGATGTTGTTCAGGGTTTGAATAAAATTATCGATGATGTTGTCGTCAACTGCCTGTCGCCGTAAACTTTCCTTAACGTTATCGATTGACAATTCAGACATTCTGATATTAAATTTATCAGCAATGTAGCCCCAGATGGCCTGTGCCATTTCATCATAAAATCCTTTGTCGTTATTCGAAAGTTTAAACTTTTCAGCTTTTTGAAGCCGTTGTCGCGCCACCTTGTTCGCTTTCTTGTTTTTTAATTTCGACACATTTCCCTGCTGTTTTTGTCGCTGTTTCCAAAATAGGATAAACAGGACAGGAAACACAACAATAATGGCAAGGATGGCAAAAAACAACACCGAACCAAAGAGGTAAGTGTCAGATGATTTAAGCGTTTCAACTCCTGTTTTTATATGCCTGATGTCTTTTCCTATAAACTGAATGTCTTCTTTAGCCGAAGAGCTGTAGGTTACGCCATTGGTGTTGCCTGTGCCTTTTTCAACCGTAATTTGGTAGGGTTCTGACGAAAAAGTCTGGTAGGTTTTGGTTTTTGGATTGAAGAAGCTGAACGTGATCGGGTTGAGCGTAAAAGTTCCCGGGTTGCGCGGTATGGCCAGGTATTCAAATTTTTTCTTTCCCGTAAGTCCCGATGGGGTGGGGTTGGTGTTGGTGGTTACTTTTGGTTCAAAGGACTCAAAATCCACAGGAAAAACAAATTCCGGCAAGGTAATCAGGTCAATGTTTCCGCGTCCGCTAATCTCAACCGTGATGTTGAGCGCATCATTGGCCATTAAATTGGTTCTGTCGATTTGGCTGGTAAACTTAAATTCTCCAACAGCACCGGTAAAATCTTTGGGTTTGTTTTGTTGAGGAAGCGGCTGGACATCTATGTTTAAGGCTTTCGACTTTAACTTCGTAGTCACATTTTTTACATTTCTGTTAAAAAACGGATCGTTGAAAAAGCTGTCAAACGGGTCATTACTTCTTCTGGTTGTGTTTTTAACCCTGAGTTGGGCCGTGCAACTGATTTCGGCAGGATCTATTATCAATTCACCGGTTTTTTGCGGAAACAGAGCCACTTTATTGATTTCAGCTGTTACATATTCTTCACCGTTAATCACTTCCGTCGACTGGCGGTATTGGCCATTGTCGTCCATTAAACTCTTCGACCAAAATCCATTGAAGGAAGAGAGTTTTTCAATAGCCAGGTTCGAGACAGGAACTTTGGTGTAGATTTTATAGGTAACAATGATCTGTTCACCCAGATAGGGTTTTGTGTTGTTAACAGATGCTGTGATGTAAACATCATCGCTTTGAAGCAGGCCATCTTCCTGCGGATTGCTTTTTTGTTGTGTGCCGGTATTTCCAGCGGAGTTGTTGCCGGTATTTCCATCAACAATTTTTATGTTAAGCGAATTCGATTGTATTGTTTTGCCATCCACTGTAACGAAGGCTGGTCCTATAGTTATTTCGCCTTTGTTGCCGGCCTGAACAATGTAGGTGTAGCTTACCGAAAAGTTTTTGCTCATGCGGCCGTTAACATATTGGATGTTAGAGCTGGTAGAGGCGTTAGGGCCGGAAAGTACCTGCAAGCCTTTAAAATCAGGGGCGCGGAAGTTCTCACCATCTGCATTTATTTCAAAAACGATTCTGAACCGCTCGCCTTCCTGAACAACCTGCTTTCCGGAAGCTGTAAGCCTTGGCTCATCCTGTGCCTGGGCTGATAGTCCGAGAGCCAACAGGATTAAAAATATGATGCGTTTCATTATCATGATCAAAAAACTTTGCCGTTCAAAAATACTACTATTGTCCTCAACGGGGATGTTTAAAAATTTATTATTGTCGTTATCATCAAATTGCATTCCATTTTATTTCTGTCATAGTTAATTCGTCTCTTACCAGTCGATATCAGATTTATGGCCTCTGACNNTGCTGGGGTTGCTGTTGCTGCTGTTGTTGGTCTTTTTGGTTTTGGTCTTGCTGATTTTTTTGTTGATCCTGCTGATCTTTCTGGTCTTTCTTTTCCTGATCTTTCTGATTTTGTTGATCTTCTTTGTCTTTTTGGTCTTGATTATCCTTCTGGTCTTTTTGATCCTGTTGATCCTGCTTCTGATCGTCCTTATTCTCCTGATCTTTGTTCTGATCCTGATTTTGTTGCTGCTGTTGCTGCTGCTGTTGTTGTTGTTTCAGCATTTGTCGTGCATATTCCAGGTTATATCGTGCATTTTCATCGGCAGGATTGCGGCGCAGGGTCTCTTTATAGGCCTCAATGCTTTCCTTGAATTTTTTTTCTTTCAGCAGTGAGTTGCCCAGATTATAGTACGCGTTACTTTTGTCAGTTTCCGGTAGGTTACTCTCAGCTACCTCACCAAAAAGTTTTCCCGATTCCTCAAAGTTTTCCTGCTCAAAGAGGGCGTCACCCAGATTGAAAGTGCCCCGAGGGTAGCCTGGTTTTGCTTCGAGTGCCTTGCGGTATTCCACTTCTGCCTCCGCGAAATTTCCATCCGTAAAGAGGTCATTTCCTTCTCTGATATGCTTTTTCTCACTTTGCGACATCCCTGAAGTGGCCCAAAGTAAGAATCCGCTTATGATTATTATTTTTGTTTTCATCTGATACTATTTTCCAAAAAAATCAAATTTCTTTGCCCAGCTGGCTCTTCTGTCTGCGATAAGCAACTCAACAACAAGGAACAGAAGGGCCATCCACAAGTAAAACTGAAACCGGTCTTCGTAGTTGGTAAACTGGCGGGTTTCGATTTCTTTTTTGTCGATGGCGTTAATTTCATCAAAAATCTTGTTTAGCCCCGTTGTGGCATTATTTGCCCGGGCATAAGCTCCACCTCCCGCGGCGGCAACTTTGCGAAGCATCTCTTCATCGAGTTTGGTGATAACGGTTTTTCCTTCCCTGTCTTTTTTAAATCCTTTTTGGCTGGTATTTTCTGCAACTGGGATGGGTGCACCTTCGGGCAAACCCATTCCGATGGTGAAGACTTTTACTCCCAATTCGTTGGCTTTTCTCGCTGCCTCAATGGCGTCATCTTCATGGTTTTCGCCGTCGGTTATCACGATAATGGCTTTGTTGTGGTCGCTTTCGCCAAACGAAAGGGTAGCCATGTCGATGGCTTCACCGATAGCTGTTCCCTGCGTGGGTACAATCTTGGTGTCGACGACGGATAAAAACAGGCGTGCTGCGGAATAGTCTGTTGTGAGCGGAAGTTGTTTGTAAGCGTTTCCGGCGAAGATAATTATTCCAATCCGGTCTCCCTGCAATTTGTCGAGCAGGTTCGATATGGCCAGCTTGGCACGTTCGAGTCGGTTGGGTTTGATATCTTCGGCAAGCATCGAATTTGATACATCGAGTGCGATATAGAGGTCAATTCCTTCGCGTTTTACTTTTTCGAGTTTGGACCCTATTTGCGGGTCGATGATGCCAATAATCAGGTAAATCATGGCAATAATGACGAGCAGAAATTTGATAATCCCTTTGCTTTTAGATTGTCTTGGCATGAGTTGATGAACGATTTGAGCATCGCCAAATCTTCTGATGGCTTGTTTCTTCCAACGCAGGTGGTACAGGAAAAACAGCAGTAACACCGGAAGGATCAACAACAGGTAAAAATAATCGGGATGTGCGAATCTGATCATATTTCAGTGGTTATCGTGTTTTATGGAATACGTTTAAAATAAAGGTAACGGAGCAATATTTCAAGGACAAAAAACAACAACGCTGCCAACGCAAAGGGCAAATACGATTCGTGTTTCTTTTTAAACTCCTGGATATCAATCTTACTTCTTTCCATCTGATCAATTTCGTTGTAGATGGCCACCAGTTTTTTCATGTTGTCGGCGCGAAAGTATTGCCCACCGGTCATTTCAGCAATTTTTTGCAAAAGTTCTTCATCTATCTGCACCTGCATTTGCTGCATTTGAATGCCGAAGGGTGTTTGTACAGGATAAGGAGCCATGCCCATGGTACCGATGCCAATGGTATAAACCCTGATACCAAACATTTTAGCCATCTCGGCCGCCGACAGTGGGTCGACAGATCCGGAGTTGTTTACCCCATCGGTGATGAGGATAATGACTTTTGAAATGGCTTCAGAGTCTTTTAGCCGGCTTACCGAAGTGGCCAATCCATCACCGATGGCGGTTCCGTCTTCGATCATGCCGCTCTTAATTTCAGCAAAAAGATTTGAGATCATGTCGTGGTCGGTGGTTAAAGGCACTTGCGTGAAAGCTTCTCCACTGAAAATCACTATGCTCACCCTGTCGTTGGGGCGACCTTTAATGAAATCCTGTGCTACCATTTTCGCAGCTTCTAACCTGTCGGGCTGAAAGTCGCGGGCGAGCATACTCCCCGAAACGTCCAGCGACATCACGATATCAATTCCTTCTATCTGAACATTTTGTTTGGAGGAGGTATATTGTGGTCGCGCCAAAGCCACAATTACAGCAGCCAGGGTAAGCATACGCAAAACAAACAGGCTGTGCAAAAACCATGTTTTAAAGCTGTTTTTCACGGTGGAAAAGGCAGCCAAGCCTGAAAAATCCACCTCCGCTTGTGTTTTGCTGTGTCGAAACCAATACCAAACAATAAAAACAGGAATCGCCAGCAGCAGGTACAGGTATTCAGGATTTGCCCAGTTTTCAATATTTATCAGTTGCATGGTCTATCGGTTTATACGTTCGTGGTCGATACGGATGGTTTATCCACCTGTTCGGTGATCTGGTCTTCGGCCTTTGTTTCATTTACAAAGTCGATGCAATGCGACAGGCTGAGGTCGTTTTCGAGTGCGGTAGGTTGTGCTTTGGCAAACTTTACCATGTCGGATAAAAAGAAAACTCCGTTCAGTTTGTCGTAAGCCTCGCGGTTCACTTTTAGCGATTGCAGTTTTTCCAGAATCTCATCCGAAGTAAGTTCAGGTGCGTTGAACAGGTAGCGTTTTTCAAGGTATTCGCGCACAATATCCGTTAACGAGCTGTGGTATTGCTTCACTTTTCCATGTTGCCATATTCTGGCGAGCCTTAGTTCCTCGAGCTTGGTGATGGCCACAACATGCGGAGGAAGCGCGGGTTTGGCTTTGCGTTCAAACAGAGGTTCCTTACGTTTATACTTTCGTATGAAATAAATTGCCAACAAAATTGCTGCCAGTGCTGCCAACCCGATCAATATCCAGGGTAATATTTCACCAAAAGTAAGGGGTTCATCCATCGGGCCAACAATGGGCTTAATGGCTTGGGTGGTGTCGACCACAGGTACATTCACCTGCAGGAACAAAGTCCCGGTGGAGGTGGAGTAGATGGTTGTGTCGTTTGGTTTTGCGTACTGGAAAACAGAAGAGGGAATGGTGAATCCACCGCTGTCGAAGGAGGTGATAACCAGTTTTTGTTTTAGCCGCAAGAGTCCGGAGTCTGTCAGCGTGTCGATGGGGAGTTTTTTTACAACCTCAATCTCTTTCGACAAGGTGTCGGTGAATGCAGGCCAAATCGCAACGAAGTCTTCCGGCATATTCATGCCTATCTCCATGGTGGTTTGTTCACCGATCATAATGGCCGACGTGTCAATTTTTGACCACACACTGACCTCCTGGCTATAAATGGAGCTGTTGCTCATGGTTAACCATGCCATCAACAGAACCCATCCAATTCGTTTTACGGTCTTTCTCATCTTATCTCCTTGCTTCACGTTTTTTAAACAAATTCATGAGAGGTTTCACGTAATCTCTTCCGGTATACACCCGCACCATGTCGACTCCGGCGCGTGCAAAAGCCATGTCGAGTTGCGTTGATTTTTCTTTGGCATATTGCCGAAGTGCAGTTCGGGTTTTCGAACTGGAGGTGTCAACCCATTGATAAGCACCTGTTTCGGCGTCGCGCATCCTGATTAACCCAACGTCGGGCATTTCGGTTTCGCGTAAATCAGTGACCCTGACGGCAATCAAATCGTGTTTGTAATTGGCTATTTGCAGGGCCTTTTCAAAGTGTTGATCCATAAAATCTGAGATAACAAAAGCTGTTGATTTCTTTTTTATGGCATTCGACAGGTATCTCAAGGCCTCTGAAATGTTGGTTCCCGTGTTTTGAGCTTTAAAGTCGATTAACTCGCGAATAATCCGCAGGATGTGGGAGCTTCCCTTTTTTGGAGGGATGAATTTTTCGATGATGTCGCTAAAAAATATCACCCCCACCTTGTCGTTGTTGTTGATGGCCGAAAACGAGAGAACCGCCGCGATTTCGGTGATGAGCTCCTGTTTAAGCTGTGCGTTGGTGCCAAAATTATTCGATCCCGAAACATCGATCAGCAACATGACGGTAAGCTCTCGTTCTTCTTCAAAAATTTTAACAAAAGGGTGGTTAAAGCGTGCTGTCACGTTCCAGTCGATGTTGCGGATATCATCTCCAAACTGATATTCACGTACTTCGCTAAACGCCATGCCTCTACCTTTGAAAACACTGTGGTATTCTCCTGAAAATATCTGGTTGGAGAGTCCACGGGTTTTAATTTCAATTTTTCTGACCTTTTTAAAAAGTTCCTGAGCTTCCACTTTTATTTTTTAATGATTACTGAAATGAATGGAAAATGATGATTAAACAGTCACGCTACCGATTTAGGGAACTTCAACCGTGTTCAGGATTTCGTTAATGATGTCCTCGCTGGTGATGTTTTCGGCCTCAGCTTCATAGGTCAGACCTATTCTGTGGCGAAGTACATCGTGGGCAACAGCCCTGATGTCTTCCGGAATAACGTATCCGCGACGGCGTAAAAAGGCCAGTGCTTTGGCAGCCAAGGCCAGATTTATGCTGGCACGTGGCGACGCACCGTAGCTGATCATGTTGCTGAATTTGCTGAGTTTGTACTCATTTGGGAAACGGGTGGCGAACACAATGTCGGTGATGTATGTCTCTATTTTTTCGTCGAGATAAATCTCCCTCACCAGCTCGCGGGCCTTGAGTATTTCCTTTGTCGTCAGCACCTTGTTGGTTTTCGAGTAGGTATTGGTGATGTTTTGACGGAGAATTATTTTTTCTTCCTCTTTTTTGGGGTAGTTTATCACCACCTTGAGCATAAACCTGTCGACTTGTGCTTCGGGCAGGGGATAAGTACCTTCCTGTTCGATAGGGTTTTGTGTGGCCATTACCAAAAACGGCTCTTCCAGCTTGTAGGTGGTTTCGCCAATGGTTACCTGACGCTCCTGCATGGCTTCCAGAAGGGCACTCTGCACTTTGGCAGGCGAACGGTTGATTTCATCTGCCAGGATAAAGTTGGCGAACACCGGTCCTTTTTTTACCACGAATTCTTCTTTTTTCTGGCTGTAAATCATCGTTCCCAACAAGTCGGCGGGCAACAGGTCGGGAGTAAACTGAATACGGCTGAATTTGGCATCGATGATGTTGGCCAACGAATTGATGGCAAGGGTTTTTGCAAGACCGGGAACCCCTTCGAGCAGTATATGCCCGTTGGCCAACAGGCCGATTAACAAGCGTTCGGTCATGTGCTTTTGTCCAATAATTACCTTGTTCATTTCAAGGAAAATCAAGTCGGTAAACTGACTCTCACGTTGGATTTTTTCGTTTAGCTCACGAATATCTGTCTCTAACATATAGGTGTGGTTTATTTTTTTTGACAAAGGTATTAATTAGCGCCTGCTTTACTTGTTAATATATGTTAAACGGTTGTATTGTAGTAAGTTGTGATAACACAACAATTTAGCTTATCCGGTTTTTATAAAAAACAGTCGTGCCGTTGGTTTGTTAACACCTTTTAACTCTGTGATGAGGAAAAAGTGTTCTGTGAAATCGTCGGATTACTGATTGAACGCAGAGATAAGCAATTCCAGATCCTGCGATGGAAGGGAGAACAGATGGCCGATGTGTTTGTTGGTGAGGACGCCATTGTACAGATAAACCCCTTTCGAAAAGGGTATGTTTCGTCGGATCATGTTGTGTACTCCGCCAAATTCAGCAATTTGCATGATCATCGGTGTAAGGATATTACTAAGCGATATGGAGGCGGTGTGGGGAACGCTGGATGCAATATTGGGTACACAATAGTGTGTGATGTCGTGCACTTGATATACCGGATTTTTGTGTGTGGTGAGGCGTGATGTTTCGAAACAACCGCCCTGGTCGATGCTGGCATCCACAATTACCGAGCCGGGTTTCATTTTTTTTACGGTGTCTTCGGTAATCAGGCAAGGGGCAATGCCTTGGGCTGCATATTTTGCCGCGATAACCACATCGGCTTTTTTCAGGGCTTCTTTCAGTTCTTTAGGTTGCAAAGTGCTGGTGTACACCTGTTGGCCCAATACAGATTGGATATGCCTTAATTTGTAAATGGAGTTGTCGAAAATTTTTATTGAAGCACCCATGCCCAGCGCTGTGCGGGCTGCATATTCGGCCACCGTTCCTGCGCCAATTATCACCACTTCGGTGGGTTTAATGCCCGGAAATCCGCCCATCATAATGCCTTTGCCGTAAGTTTCGCTGCACAGCAGTTGCGAGGCAATAAGGATGGTTGTGTTGCCTATGATCTCGCTCATCGATTTCATCACCGGCAACGCGCCTGATTTGTCCTGGATGTATTCAAAAGCCAGGGCATTGGTCTTGTTTGCCGACAATTGCACGAAGTAGTCTTTGGTGTTATTGGTTAAAAACAAAGAGGAGATAATCGTCTTTCCTCTTGCCATTAAATTAATCTCGGCAGGGGTGGGGGGCGCAATTTTAAGCACAATGTCGGCCTGGTAAATTTCTTTTGGGCCGGCGGTGAGCAGTGCTCCTGCCTCGCCGTATTCGTGGTTTGTAAAGTGAGCTCCCGATCCGGCGTATTCCTCTATAAGCACCTGATGCCCGTTGTCGGTGAGCAACTGCACGGCATCCGGAACCAATGGCACACGGTTTTCGTTGTTCGATTGCTCCTTGGGTATGCCAATGATGAGTTTGTTCCTGTCGAAAGTTATCGACTGTAGTTCCTCTTTCGGAGCGAGATGTTCCGCTGTTAGTTTCGAGAAAAAAGCTTTACCCTCTTCAATCATGCCTGACACTTTTTAAAGGTGATTTGTGCAAAGGTTGCAATCGGCAAGCAATGGTGATTTTGGCTCTGTTTTAATCCAACGACTTACGTCGTCCAAACTGCACGATCCGTTCTTCATTTTTGCCTACCTCAACGTTCACGTATACGAAACTTTCGGGTAAAAGTTCCCAAATCATTTCAGGCCATTCGATAAAGCAGTATTCACCGCTGTAGAAGTATTCTTCATAACCAATATCAAACACTTCTTCCAGCTTTTTAATTCGATAGAAATCAAAATGATAAACCCGGTTGGTGTTGTCGGTTTGGTATTCGTTGATTAAGGCAAAAGTGGGACTGGTTACCACATCGTTTACTTCCAGCACATCACAAAAGGCTTTGATGAGGGTGGTTTTGCCTGCTCCCATTTTTCCCTTCAAGGCAAAGATGCGGTCGTCGGTCATTTCTTCCAGAATTTTCAACGCAATAGTCGGAAGGTCATCAAGGGTTCGTGCAATCAATGTTTCCATTTATTTGGCATTAAGGGTAATAAAGGGGATGAGCACCTCTTCCATGGAAATGCCTCCATGTTGAAAGGTGTTTTTGTAGTAATTAACGTAATAGTTGTAGTTGTTGGGATAGGCGAAAAAATCCGTACCTCGTGTAAAAGCCCAGCGGGCACTAATGTTGAGCTTTGGCAGGAAATATTCCTCGGGGTTGGCCATCTCGAAAACCTCTTTGTTGTTGTAAGCCAGACTTTTGCCATACTTATACCTGAGGTTGGTGTTCACGGCTTTGTCGCCAACAATTTTTACCGGATTATTAACCTTAATGCTGCCATGGTCGGTGGTGATAAGTAAGGTAACATCCTTTTCGGCCAGATACTTAATGATGTCGAAGAGCGAGGAGTGCTCAAACCAGGAAAGCATGAGCGACCGGTAAGCAGGTTCATCATCAGCCAGTTCGCGGATAATCTCCATTTCTGTCCGGGCATGCGACAACATATCGACGAAATTATAAACGATGATATTGAAGTCGTTCGACATGATATTGGAAATGTTCTCATAAAGCTTCCTTCCGGCCTGCAAATTCAAAATCTTATTGTACCCGGTTTTCACGTGCTTACCGTATCTTTTCAGCAATTCGTTAAGTAATTCTTCCTCAAACTGGTTTTTCGTTCCCTCCTCATGTTCATCAGTCCAATACTGTTTGTAGTGTTTTCTAATCTCATTCGGCATCATGCCAGCAAATAGTGCGTTGCGGGCGTATTGCGTGGTGGTGGGGAGAATACTGTAGAAAATATCATCGTTTTGAACGCGGAAGTACTGTTCGATAAGGGGCTGAATTATTTTCCATTGGTCGTATCTCAGGTTATCTATCAACAGCAGGAATACTTTCTTACCCTGACCCAGCAGCGGAAAAACCTTGTCGTGGACTAAGGTGTGCGACATGGTAGGGCTGTCCTGGTCTTTGTGGTGAAGCCAGTTTTTGTAATTTTTTTCGTAAAACTTGCAGAACGCCGCGTTGGCTTCGTTTTTCTGCATGGTGAGCACCTCAATTATCCCCTGATCATCTGATTTTTCCAGATCCAACTCGTAACGCACCAATTCTTTGTACACCTCCACCCATTCGCCAGCATCAAGCCTGTCGGACAGCTTCATGCCAATTTCGCGAAATTTCTGTTGGTAGTTCATGGTGGCCTTTTCGCCGGCCAGCTTTTTGTTTTCCAGGTTTCGTTTCAGCGAAAGCAGAATCTGGCTTGGTTTCACCGGTTTTATGAGGTAGTCGGCGATGTTGCTGCCAATGGCATCCTCCATTATCGACTCTTCTTCACTCTTTGTGATCATCACTACCGGCAATCCGGGGCGGCTCTTTTTTATTAATTCAAGTGCTTCAATGCCGCTCATGCCGGGCATTTGTTCGTCCAGAAAAACAATATCGTAGCTGTTTTCGTCGGCCATCTCCACTGCTTCACTGCCGTTGTTAACGGCATCAACTTCATAGCCTTTTTCGGTTAGGTACATGATGTGTGGTTTGAGCATTTCGATTTCATCGTCGGCCCATAATATTCTTATTTTACTCATAGTAGCATTCAGCGATTTAAACGTGTACCTTTGTAATGCAGAAACAGCCGCTTTATTGCTTCAAGCTGTTTCAGGTAACGACAAAATTAACAAAAATTATGAGGGTACCTCAAGTGAATAAACGCAAAATATTAAACGATCCCGTGTATGGGTTTATTAGCATCCCCGACGGGTTGTTGTTCGATTTGATAGAACACCCCTGGTTTCAGCGGTTACGGCGCATCAAACAGTTGGGTTTGTCTCATCTGGTGTATCCGGGAGCCTTGCACACCCGGTTTCATCATTCGCTCGGTGCAATGTATCTGATGAAAAGAGCTATACTGGAATTGCAGTCCAAAGGTCATGAAATCTCTTCGTCCGAAGCTCTGGCTTCTTACGTGGCAATATTGTTGCACGACATCGGTCATGGACCATACTCACATACGCTGGAACACAGCATTGCCGATGGTGTTAGCCATGAATACCTGAGTAAGCTGCTCATGGTACAACTTAATCAGGAATTTGAAGGAAAGCTGACCGAAGGCATCCGGATTTTTGATAACACTTACCCTAAGGCTTTTTTGCACAAGCTGGTTTCTAGCCAGCTGGATATGGACAGGCTGGATTATTTGAAGCGCGATAGTTTTTTCTCCGGCGTTTCGGAGGGAACCGTTAATTACGAGCGTATTATAAACATGCTCGATGTGGTAAACGACAACCTGGTAGTTGAAGCCAAAGGGATTTACTCTGTCGAAAAGTTCATCATGGCACGTCGGCTAATGTATTGGCAAGTGTATCTGCATAAAACAGTGTTAGTGGCCGAGCATACCTTGATGCATGTGTTGCGGCGGGCAAAAGAACTGCGCATGCAGGGCAATCACCTTTTTGCTACTCCTGCACTCGATTATTTTCTAAAACAAAAGGTAACCAAAGACCTGTTTCTGAACGATGCCGAAGCCCTTCGGATGTTTACCCTGCTCGACGATTTCGACATATTTACTTCGATGAAAGTATGGACCACCCATCCCGACAAAGTATTGAGTTTGTTGAGTCGGAGCATCGTTAACCGCCGGCTTTTTAAAATTGAGATGCAAAGCGAACCTTTTGATCAGGAAAAAATTGAGCAGTTACGCCGGCGCGTGATGGCATCGTGGAATCTTACTGCCGGGGAAGCCGCCAACTTTGTTTTTTCCGACAGTACCTCCAATTATTTGTACCAGTTAGGAAGCGACAACATCAATATCCTGTTTAAAGACGGGCGCGTAATGGATATTGCAGAAGCCTCCGATCAGCTGAATATTTCTCTGCTCTCGAAACCCACGACGAAGTATTTTTTATGTTACCCAAAGGAAGTGGTGGTATAGTGACAATTGGATGGTGCGCCAACAACTGAGTAAGGATGAATGCGTTGCTTGTTATTTCGATAATTTTACCTCAACGGCAATCAGGTATGAATTGTATTCGGGGTGGTCAGGATTTTTCTTGAGAAGCAATTTTAGGTACTTTTTTGCAGGCAGGCAATTGTTGTTGTTGTGGGTACAATCGTTAACATACGATTTGGTTAAAAAGACCAAAGCCTCTTCGTTTTCCGGAAACAGGCTCAAGGCCGTGCTGAATTCAATTATCGCGAGGGCATAATCATTTTTCATGAAATGGAGTTTGCCATATTGCATCATCATGTTAAAACGCTCAGTTTTTTCTTGAAAAATTTGGTTTTCTACCTCCTCACTTACCGCCGGATTATTTGGGGCTTTCCAGGGTTTAAAATACAGAAACATTGACAATATAACAATGAGGCTGAATAACAATATGAGAACACCTGTTTTGTCGTTGTGGTATCTGCCATCGATTCGTTCGATTAGTTCTTCGCGTTCCTCTTTCGATAGCTTCTTCAGGCCTTTTCTCTTTGTTCCTTTTACAGCATAGAAGCGTTCAACAATATTGTTATGCCCGGCTCCCTCTCTTTTTTTAAAGGGTTTTCTTGGATTCTGATTGAAGATCCATCTTTGCATTCCAAATCCCAT
>DJVY01000122.1 GCA_002440885.1 Bacteroidales bacterium UBA6244 | reverse complement strand
TTTACGCATTCAAAAAATCCAACTCCTCCGGTAGGTTGCTGCCAGTCGTTTAGCCCAATCTTATCATAAAACGCTGCAATCCGGCCAACGGGATTATCTTCCGTGTCGAAAATGATCCATCGGATAGCTTCTCCGGTTCTGAATCTTCTGTTTTTTTCTTTGTTGAAGATTTTTATTATTTCATCGTCGAGGGGGCGAACCCAATTTTTCTCATACCGATAAATATTGTCAACCATATTCAAAAAATTCCTCTCATCTTTGAGGTTGACCACTTCTCTAAGGTGAAACATACTGATATTATTCTTTTAAGATCCATGCCTCGCTATACTTGGCGGGAAGTTGATCCTTGGCTAGCATGGCTTCTTTTAATGAATTAAAACGCTGAATATAAACCCTTGATTTGCCGTTTTTTGAAAAAATGCCTGCTTCATTAAAGCTGTCTTTCTTTAGCTCCCTTAAGGCAGTTTTTGCTTCTTCTTGTGTTGAATAGCTCCCGAAAATGATATAGAATCCGCTATTCGTGGTTTTCTGCTGCGGACGAATTACCTCTACGGTGTCGTTCAGATTGCACAACCCGGGAGGAGAAGACGGGTCTTTTCTCTGGGCAAACCAAATAGAAACAAAGTGTTCGTTTATTCCAACACCGCAACTGACCCACTTCTTGCCTTTATATTCTCCCTGTGTGAGAACCATATCCAGTGCTTCCTTTGTCTCGTTGAACAAGCCAATTACCGAGTCTGCCACAGGTTTGTCGTCGAAATATAAAACAAGCTCGTAGCCGCGGTAGGTAAAGTTGGTGAGTTCTTTTGGTTTGTCCCACATGCAATCCGGATTTGGTACATAACTATTGTAACAACAGGGCGTCCATAGACCTTTGTCGGACCAGCTTGAAAGGTTGCAGATGGAAGTGTCGGGATGGTTCAATATCAGATCATTAACATGTGTTTTGGCTACAAACGAAAGTGATACCGACAGTTGTAAGGATTCTTTTTCGTAGTTGGAGCGTAATTCGTTAATTCTTTCAAATAGTTGCATTTCAGTGCTTTCAATACAGAAATCTGCAGGTATTTTGCTTTGCGCCATCGAGATCGAAGCTGTGGCTAAAAAAGTCAAAATGATAAAAGTTATATATATGGTCTTCTTCATCGAAAGTACTTTTCGGGGTAAAAATACAAAAAACGACTGATACTTTTCAGTAAGGTTTACCAAACAAATTGTTCGAGGTAGGTCTGACACATCGACTCGTAACCTGATCGTATTTTCGTAATTAGTTGGTGGTCGGCTTTGAAATGTAACTCATGATCTATTGTCTTTATGGGCAATACGCCCGGAGAAGTGCCACTGATGAAGGCCGCTTCTATGTCGGACAATTCACGTACACTTACCATTTCTTCTTTTAAAACGATGTTCATGTTGGTTATTATTTCGATCACCTTTTTTCTGGTGATTCCAACAAGGGCATTTTCTGCCGGACAGGTAAACACGGTTTCGTTTTTAATGAAGAACACGTTGGATCGACTACCTTCGGTAATCATGCCCTCGTGGTTGACAAGCAATGTTTCATGAAACATGTTCTCTGTAAGGTATTTATCTATCTCTTGTTTAAAAGATATGTCCCATTGTTTAACTTTAGGATTTTTCCGAACAAAGTCGAAAATGCCGATATCAACGCCTTCCTGATATTGCTTTTGAGTGGGGTAGAAGTGAGGAGAAACCCAGGCATGCCATTTACTCCGTTGATCACCGGACTGACTTACCTGAAAGCGGATATTCCCGTTCCTCATCCTGTTAGATTCAATGAGCTGAAAGAGACTGGTTTTAATAAATTCTACCGGCGGTTTTTCTGCTTTTACTAACTGCAAAGAGCGAAAAAACCTATCCAGGTGATCTTCCAGAAAAAGTGGAATCTGGTTCACCACTTTTATCACCTCGTACACCACAAGTCCTTCTTCAATTAAGTAAGGATTAAAGTCACAGGTGCTTTTAAGGTTTTCATCTTCAGTAAAGTAATTCAGCAGGCACGAAGTCATGTGTTCTTCCTGATGTTAGGCTTTCTTATCGCGCGAGTCAAAATACTCTTGCAGGACATTTTTGGCTTCGAGCAGATTTTCCGCAGCTACAAAAAGCCTTACTGTATCCTCAGGTGCGCCATCCACCCAGCCGGCATGTACGCTTTCGCTCAGCGTGTCGCGGCGAATAACACCAATGCCATTTTCTTCGAGAATTTCTTCCAGATAAAGACCTTCTACTCTTGATCCCGTGTAAACTAATCCAATATCGTCAGGCATAACTGTAGAGTTTAAATGTTTAACAAAATTTCTCGTTAAAGATACAAAAAAAACTACCTCAATGCCAGAAATAGCAAGCTTTTTTATAGTGTTGTCAGGCTTTTTTTAAATTACTTAACTTAATAATGGACAAAACCATAACCAATGCGCTCACTAACTGAACTGGAGACAAGAGGCTGTTGTTAAATAAATAGTCAAACAAAATGGCCGAGATGGGGAAGAGTAACTCGCTGATTGTAGCCACAATGGCTTTTACACGCCTTAATCCGTAATAATAAATAAATATGGCTCCTGATCCGGTAGTAATTCCGATAATGACAAAGAAAATCCAGTTTGTTTGGGTGGTAACGTAGAATTCCTGATAAGAGCCTGTGATCAGGACATAGACCAGAAGCAGCATCGAGGTGAAGCCATAACGAAAAAAAGTGGCCGTTATAAAGTTCTGATTCTGAAGTAATTTCTTTGATAAAACAGTGGAGCTGCCAAATGAAAAAGCTGCAATTACAGCATATAATGCCGCCATCATGGTATTGGCGTCGGAATTAAATTTTGGTATTGTCGTGCCAAAGGTTAAAAAATAGCTTGCCACGATGGCCAGCGATGCCCATGCCAGGAAATGTTTTCCTATTTTTTCTTTCAACAGTATAGAAGCCAACAGGATAGCAAAGATTGGCTGTAGTTTTTGAAGCAAAACAACCACTGATAAATGTTGGAAATTAACGAGAAACAGAGCCTTTACAATAGAAATAGTTCCCAAAGCACCCCCGAAAACTGCTATCAGAAAAAGCATAAGATAATCCTGTCGGGTGAAGGTTCTGAGGTTGCTGTACTCGCGGAAAAGAAACAGGTTCATGATTAAAAAGGGCAACATGTGTAATACGAACACCACCCAGCTTACATCAAGGTTGTGTAAGCGCGGAGTGAGTACCACACCGTCGAATCCCCAAAGGATGGCCGAAAAACTAATGGCAATGGTGCCCTTGACTAGTAATGAGTTCTTTATTGTCATCTCAATTTTTGCTGGCGCAAAAGTAACCATTTCCATTTGATTTCATAAGCATCCCCTGCTTTTAATGGATGCACGAATCTCTTGTTTTGTAACTGCTCAGGATATTTTTCTATTTTTGTTTTAAACTGAAAGAAATGGATTTATTACTTCAAAATAGCGCCTTCGTCGTCGGTGGTGCTGGTAGTGGTTTCGGAAAGGCAATCGTCGAATTTTTAGCGCAAGAGGGAGCAAAGGTGTTGGCTGTTAGCCGGTCTTTCTCGAAAATTGAAGCACTGGCTGCATTATTTCCTAATCACGTTGAATGCCTTGCGGCTGATATCACACTCGATGCCACGCACAAACAAATTGCCCATTGGATGGTTGACAATCAAGCCTCTGGTATAGTTTTTAACGCCGGAGGTCCGCCGGCTGGAAGTTTTCAGGAAATGAATATCGAACAATGGGACAACGCCTATCATTCGGTTTTGCGCTGGAAAATTAAACTTGCTCAGGCCATTGTTCCTTATTTCGTGTCGCGGGGATATGGCCGTTTGTTATTCATTGAGAGTGTTTCGGTGAAGCAACCTGTTAAGAACCTGGTTTTGAGCAATGCCTTTCGTGTGGCTGTGGCTGGTGCAGTAAAAACACTGGCTGGCGAACTTGCCGATAAAGGCATCACAGCCAACTTGTTGGCTCCGGGTTACCATGCAACTGCGGCGATGGAACGCTTGTTTGTGAAAAAAAGTCAAATGGAAGGAATTTCTCTCGCTGAGGCTGAAAAGGCCTTTACAAAAGAAATTCCTGTGGGATCGATGGGGGAGGCTTACGAAATGGCCACGATTGCCGGTTGGTTACTTTCTCCAATGTCGCGTTACGTTACCGGACAAACCATTGGCCACGATGGGGGATTGGTTTCCGGAATATTCGGCTGACAACCAATCATTTACCTTCAATCCAGTTGACAATCTTAGCTGTATCCGGTTTAACCCACGGGTTAACAACATCTTCGAGCACGCCCTCCGGACTAATTAGGTATTTCTGAAAGTTCCACTTCACAGAAGAGTTGGATACACCGTTCAGGTCTTTTTCGGTAAGCCATTGATAAACAGGAGACATGTCATCGCCCTTGACTGAAATTTTTTCCATTATGGGAAAGGTAACACCATAGGTCAGGGTGCAAAACGATTTTATTTCCTCGTTTGTGCCGGGCTCTTGTTCTTTAAAATTGTTCGCGGGGAAGCCGATAATAACGAAGCCCTGATCCTGGTAATCTTTGTAAAGTTTTTCTAATTGTTCATACTGGGGAGTAAATCCGCATTTGGAAGCGACATTTACAATCATGACCTTTTTGCCTTTTAACTGGCTAAATTTAAAAGGGTTGCCGTCAATATCATTGACTTCAAAATCGTAAAATGCCGATTGTGCTGATAAGGTCAGCGTGGCCGCAAGCAGTAAAATAATCGAGAGAATTGTTTTCATGTGTGAAATGATTTAGTTAGTGTGGTTTAGTTTTAGCACCGAAGCGATCGGATAATGATCTGAACGTTTGAAATTGTGGCGTTTAAAAGAAAGGGTGGTGAATCCTGAATGCATAATATAATCTATTCTGAGTAAGGGTATTGATCCGGCAAAGGTAACGCCAATACCATTGCCTTTTTGTACGAAACTGTCGTTTAACTTTTTTTGTAATTGATGGTAAACCCATGACGACGGGGTGTCGTTAAAATCTCCACTAAGAATTATTTTATAAGGTGTTTTATCTATCAACTCTATCAAATACGTGGTTTGTTTCTCACGAAGAAGAAAGGCACGATAGAGTTTTTCGTAAATGGCAAGACTTTTCGTTTTAATCATTTCCTGGCTTTCTGCCGCTGGACTGGCAACAAAACCAATGTCTTCTTTGGCCAGCTTAATACTAGCCAGATGGATATTAAAAACCCTGACGGTATCAGAGTTTATTAATAAATCAGTAAAAATCCCAAAGGTACGTGAGCCTTCCGTTTTTAATTTTCCGCTGTTCACAGCCTTGAATCTTGAAAAAATCACCAGACCTGACAGTTGATTGTATTTAGGGTTGTAGTAGCTTTCGTAATAATAAGTGCCTGTATTTAAGTCATCTCTGGTTTTTTTTAAAGAATCGTAGATATGTTTACCTGTCGACTGATATTCCTGTAGACAAATGATTTCTGCATTCTGTTTGGAAATGAAGGATAAGATGTCACTCTTAGTTCCGGGATATTCGTGCAGTTTGCCATCCCTAAACTGTTGTACGTTGTAAGTTAGCACCCGGATGGCAGCGGTATCAATTTCCGGGTCTTCCTGATTTAATGAAATCTGGTAGTTGTCGCTAAGATTGCTATAGCCAATTATGATGGTAAAGGCCGAGAGAAGAAAAAGCGGTTTTCTAGCCAAAAGCCAGCATATCATGAATACAACATTAGCAATCAGGAATATAGGGTAAAATAAACCAAAAACCGGTATGATGTCATGTTCTGAAGGGGATAACTTGCCGGCAGTGAGTGCGAATACCAAAGCTATTACGGCCACAAAATTCAACAGCACCATCACCGTGTAGAGTGGTTTCATCACCCTCAGGCCGGTAATCCTCTTGTATTTTTCAATTGCTGCCAATTAAATCATTTTGGTTGAATAGTAATACTAAAGTAGTTGTTATTTTTTATTGCTGGTTTTAAAAAGCAGTTCTTTTTCTTCGTTTGTAAGACTTGAGTAACCGGACCGGCCAATTTTATCCAGGATCTTATCAATCTGTTCCTGAGTGGCTACCCTTCGACTGTTGTATTCTTCATCGTTTAATGGCTTTTTGGTTTTTTGCGAATAGGTTGAGGATTTCATGAATGTAGGATTGTGGGTTGGGGCAATGTTTCTGAAATAGTCGATAAACCAATAGAGATTAACTCCCTTTTTTAGTTGGTAGGCGTAAAGAAATCCCCAGAGCGCACCGCCGAGATGTGCGATATGACCACCCGGATTCCCGCTGCGAATGCTTAGTAAGTCGATGACAATGAATGCCAAAGCCAGGTATTTCATCTTCACGCGACCAAAGATAAACAGGTGAATGGTGTAGTCGGGAACGTAGGTGGCTATTGCGATAAATATCGCCAATACTGATGCAGATGCCCCAACAGCCATGGCATTGTTGGCAACTCCCTGGAAGACCGGAAAGATGTTGAACGCACCTATGAAAAAGATAGCGCCAACGATTCCTCCAATGATATAGGTGGACAATAACTTTCGCTCGTTTAAATATTCCAGAAAAAGTGTTCCTCCGAAATAGAGCATGATCAGGTTAAAAATCAAATGGAAAAAGCCTTCCTGGGTCACCATGTAGGTTAAAATCGTCCAGGGCATCTGGCCTAGTGTTTCCAAATTGCTGGGGACAGCAAGATAATAGGCTACCAAACTTAACCCTGTTTGATTGTCGGACTGAAATCCGAAGAGCCATAAAAAAAGTCCTATAATATTAATTATCAAAAAGATAACGGTGTTTATAAGCATTAATCTCGAGAGTACATTCCTGCTAAGAAATACCTGTCGAAAAAAATCACTTGTATTTGTAGGTTGTTGAAAAATCATGATCACATGGTTAAGTTAGTTAGTGGAACAATTGTCCTTTCTTTTTCCAGTACATGATAAGCAAAAAACCGAAAATCATTCCTCCGAGGTGAGCAAAGTGCGCCACGTTATCGGTAGGACTGTTTGCAAACCCCATGTACAACTCGATAGCACCATAACCAATAACAAAATATTTTGCCTTCACCGGGATGGCGAAATACAAATAAATCAGGCTGTTAGGGAACATCATGCCAAAGGCGAGCAGTATGCCAAACACCGCTCCCGAAGCACCAACCGTTGGTGTATTGACAATGGCGTTGAGGGTACGCATGTAGGGATCGGAATAATTCATGCCTTGCATCATAACCCCCGTACCCTGGCTGTAAACCATTTCAATTTGCTCGGGACTTAGCTCAGGTAATATACCCTGAATGCGGATAAAGGCCACAAGCCACTGAACCAGACCGGCGCCAATGCCAGTAATGAGGTAGTAATTTAGAAAACGCTTTGGTCCCCAAACATTTTCAAGCACATTACCAAACATCCACAAGGCAAACATGTTGAACAATATATGGGTGAAGTCGGCATGCATAAACATGTAAGTTACCAACTGCCAGATTCCAAAATGTTGGTTGCCGGGATAGTGTAAACCAAGGTATTGATTCAGATTCAGGTTGAAGGTAGATCCCGCCACCACGCTGGTAAGGAAAAATAATCCGTTGATTATCAGTAGATTTTTTACTACCGGAGGAAGAAATCCAAAACCTGTTGGTCGATATTGATTCATGTATATTTTCTTTAAAAAAGCTGATGTTCAAACTGACTGCTAATTAAAGCAAGACGGTTGCAAAACTAGCATAATTCTATTTTGGCTTGTGTCCAATCTTTGTGCCAATCAAAAACTTAAAACATATTGTCATGAAATGATGATTCCCTAGCATTGCTTTTTATCGCAAAAAAAACAATTACTAACAATGTAACTCTATATAAATAAATCGGTTAACGACTTCTTGTCGAAATGCAGAAAGGTTTTTTTACCTCCGGGTGAAACCGTTGGTACCTGACACGTGAACAAGTTTTTGTAAAGTTCTGACATTTCTTTTACGCTGAGTTCTGTTTCCTGTTTAACAGACATTTCAACAGCCATCGAGCGGGCAAGCATGGCGTTTTGGTCGTAAGTCAGGTTTTGTGACTCCTTTTTGAAGTTTTCAACAATTAGTTCTATTATTGCCTGCGGATTGTTGACTTCCGGTGGGGTGCCCACAATTACAAAGGTGTTTGACCCCATTGGATTTAGAATAAAACCGAGTCCTTCCAAATCAGCCATGATTTGTCTTACGATGTCAGCATCTTCAGGAGACATCTGGAGGTGTTCAGGGAAAAGTTGTTGCTGCGAGATGCTCTTTCGATTACTAAGTTGATGCATAAAGTATTCAAAAAGAATCCTTTCGTGTGCCCGCTGCTGGTGTATCACCATCAGACCTTGTGGCAGCGTACAAAGGATGAATGACTTCTGAACCTGCACGAATTCAACTCTTTCTTCAGCAATTTTGTTTTCATTTGATATAGCGGAGTCATCAGAAACGGGCTGCTCTTGCTTCTCAGCATTCCCGAAGAGGGATTCCCAGTTGTCGGTGTCTGGTTTTTGATACGTATAAAACCCTTGAGCAGTGGATTGGGTTTTAAAAGGGTTATAGTCGGGATTCACCCTGATTTGTGGTTGGGTCGGGTTATGTTTCGGGCGTTGTTGAAAAGCTGTCTCAACGCTGGGATCCACATCAAAATCAATAATTGGAGTAAGTGTGTGTCTTCCAATCGATTGCTTTACTGCGGCATGAAGAATAGCATAGATCAGTTTCCCGTCCTTAAAGTTAATCTCAGTTTTCGTTGGGTGAATATTTATATCTATTTCATTTGGATCAATATCGATGTGGATGAAATAGGAGGGAAAGGCATCACTTGGAATCAACTCTAAAAACGCACTGCTAACGGCATGGTTAAGATAAGCATGCTTGATATATCGTTTGTTAACAAAGAAATATTGTTCGCCACGGGTTTTTTTGGCAAATTCCGGTTTCCCGATAAATCCGCTTATATTAACCATGTCAGTTTTTTGCTCTATGGCAATCATCCGTTCATTGTAGGTTTGCCCAAACAAGGAGATAATCCGCGATTTGAAAGAGGCCGGAATCAGTTTGTTAACGAGTTTATCGTTGTTGTAATAGCTAAAACCAATTTGATGATGAATTAAAGAAACCCTCATGAATTCATCCAAGATGTGTCGGTTTTCGACATTATCGCTCTTCAAAAAATTACGGCGTGCAGGTACGTTATAAAACAAGTTTCTGATAGCGATGTTAGTACCGGTAGGACATTGCACCGGATTTTGCTCCATCACTTTCGATCCTTCAATGATCAAAGAAGTGCCAATTTCATCCTCTTCAGGTTTGGATTTCATTTCAACCTGAGCAATGGCAGCAATAGAGGCCAGCGCTTCTCCTCTGAACCCCATCGTGCGTATGGAAAATAAATCGTCGGCTTTGGTGATTTTGGAAGTGGCATGTCGTTCAAAACTCATCCGTGCGTCAACCACCGACATTCCGCGCCCGTTATCAATAACCTGAACCAGAGTTTTTCCGGCATCTTTAACGATAAGTGTTACGTTGGTGGCTCTGGCATCCACAGCGTTTTCAAGCAGTTCCTTCACAGCAGAGGCGGGCCGCTGAATAACCTCACCGGCGGCAATTTGGTTGGCTACCGAATCGGGTAAAAGTTTAATGATATTTAGCATAAATTAGTGCGTTACTCCAAAAGCTTTCAAAAACTTTTCGATAATGTCGGTGAACATGATGAAATAGATGCTGCCTAAAATAATAGCGCCATAAATGGTGTAACTCACCATTCGTGATCTGGTGCTCGGTCCGACTTCATCATTGCTTTTTCGCCAACGGCGTTGCATTTGTAACCTGAGCTTATCGCTTTGTGTCAGATTGCTGTCGAGACCCATGGCAGCTTTTCTCCTTTCGATCGCTTCCTTTTCGGGATCATAATACCGCGGACGATAGGAAAAGGACTTTGGTTTTGGTGTTTTAAAAGATACAATGCGCATGACAATTTTTTTTTACAAAAATACCATTTTTTCTTAGGGGAATTTTTTGCAATTAGCTATTTGAAGCGGTGGATTAATATGCGGGGCAGGGTAGAGGAAAAATCAAATAAAGTGCTGAAAAAGTAGTGCTGTCTGGGGGTAAAAGTTGATCACAAATTAGGAATAGAATACCGAATTTTGTACAAATTCATAGTTTACAATTGTAATTTACATTTGTAAAATTAACAAATTAAAAACTTGCAAATCAAGTATATAACAAATGTAAACACCAATATGATTTTGATTACAATCAATAATATTCCTCATAGGGCCATGAATTAAAATAAGTGTAAATATAAATAGTTATAAACCAATTTATTAATTATAAATAAGTATAAAAAGGTTTATATTAAATCTCGTTTTTAAATTTCCCGGGTAATTTATCATTTAATATTTGTATAACATTGTAAAACAATATATAATGTATAGTAATATACAATCCATTTGAAATAATTTTCAAGTTACAAATGTAAATTACAAATGTGAATACTTAATTGTAACTTTTTTGGTTACAAATGTTAATTATTATTACCTTTGTAAACAAAAAAGCATGATTGAGCGCATTAAAAAATTGATGGAAAAGAAGGGTTTTAGTCCTTCACAGTTTGCTGATGAAATTGGTTTGAAGCGTTCTTCTTTATCACATATATTGTCAGGCCGGAACAATCCAAGTTTGGATGTCGTGGTAAAAATTAAAACAAGATTTAACGACATAAACACCGATTGGTTGCTTTTTGGGGTCGGCAGCGAAACGGGTGATATAAAAGCAAATAATTTTCGGGAAGATGTACCGAAGAAAGCAGCAAATGAAACGGGTCAGCAGTTATTGGCATTTGAAACTAAGCCTGATCGGCAACAGGAACAGAAAGAGGAAAAGGAGCGACCTTTCAAAGAAAGCCATCAAAGTGTCGCAAAAGCTTCGCATAAAACAGCTGATGTTGAGCGTATTATTATTATGTACACCAACAAGACCTTTGAGTTTTATGAAAGCAGATAAAAAAAAGACCGAAATGAAATCGGTCTTGTGTATCAGAATAACTGTAAAATAGACAGTTAACTAGAATCGCTCAAATTCAGAGAAGAAAAAAGCAGACTCAATCACCGCGTTTTCATCGCTGTCAGACCCGTGCACTGCATTGGCCTCGATAGAAGTTCCATATAAAGCTCTGATTGTTCCCGCCTCGGCATTGGCCGGGTTTGTTGCACCGATATAGTTACGGTAAGCCAACACGGCGTCTTCTTTTTCAAGTACGGCAGCCACAATAGGGCCTGAGCTCATAAATGAAACCAACCCTTCGAAAAACGGTCGCTCACTGTGTATTGCATAGAATTTTTTAGCCTGTTCAGCCGATAACATAGTGTATTTCAGTGCCTTAATTTTAAAGCCGCCTTCAATAATTTTGGCGATGATGTTTCCCATGTGGCCATCTGCAACAGCTTGGGGCTTAATCATGGTAAAAGTAGTGTTTCCAGTCATTTTTGTTAAGATTATATTTGCTGCAAAACTACACTTTTTAGGTTTTATTTCTCCCATTGTTAACCTTCAAAAACTGTTTTCTGTCAACTCCTTGTTTTTAATGTGCTTACATCGAAATACGGTTAGTCATGAATTGTATATCTTTGCACCAAATTTAAACGAAAGATGATTCCACATACCCATATACTTGAAATACAAGAGCTTTTATCTGAAAAGAAACAGATTGTGCTTACGTCACATACCAACCCTGATGGTGATGCGATTGGATCATTGCTTGGAATGTACCACTATTTGATCAGCAAGGGACACTCCGTTAACATGATCATTCCCAATAAGTTTCCTGATTTTTACAACTGGATGCCAGATAGTGACCTGATCATCAATTATGAGAAAAAAGCAAAGACGGCTCAAAAGCTGATAAAGTCTGCAGATGTTTTTTTTAGCCTCGACTACAATGCTTTACAACGGATTGGGCCCTTGGCGGAGTTTGTAACCTCTTCCGAAAGTGTAAAAATTCTCATCGATCATCACATTGATCCTGAAGTAGATCAGTTTAATTACTGTTTTAGTGATGTGAATTTCTCAAGTACAGGCGAGCTCATTTACAAATTCATTTCTGATTTGGGAGATTTACATTTGTTGAATAAAAAAGCTGCTGATTCGCTCTACACTTGCATTGTTACTGATACCGGTTCTTTTAGCTTTTCATGTAACCGACCTGAAACCTACGAAATTACAGCACATTTGGTACGTTTAGGTGTTGATGCAGCGAAAATTCACAAACTTATTTATGACACTTTTTCTGAAAATCGATTGCGTTTGTTGGGCTTTGCTATTAGCAACAGAATGCTTGTTTGGGAGGAGTTTAACACAGCCTTGATCTATCTTACCAAAACCGATCTCAATAAATATAAATATGCAGTGGGAGATACTGAAGGCCTGGTCAACTATCCCCTGATGATGAACAAAATAAACCTCAGCATACTTATTACCGAAAAAGACAATAAACTACGCCTTTCTATGCGATCGAAAGGTGATTTTTCTGTTAATGATTTGGCACGCAATCATTTTAACGGAGGAGGTCACAAGAATGCTGCCGGAGGTAATGTTACCGGGACTATTGACGATTTGATCGCTGATTTTAAGCAAATTCTGCCAAACTACAAGAAAGATCTGGATTTTCAACTCATGTATTAACCCCGATGAACAGATTTATCCATTTTCTTACCTTAATGATTATAAGCACATTAATTGCTTCTTGTGTTCATACTGAAAAACAAAAACCATCAAGAAGTGGAGAAAAAACTGCGTCCAAAGAATCGCTTGTGGTGGCCAATAAGTACCTTACACGAACAGAAGATGAAGAAATAGAGCGCTATATAAACCGGCATCAGCTTGATGTTACAGCTACAGGAACAGGTTTAAGGTATGTTGTCACCAGGTCGGGTAAGGGACCAAAACCTGTAAAGGGCGATCAGGTGATGCTCGAATATAAAACCCGCCTGATTACCGGTGATGTTGTGTATTCCTCCGCTGATTCAGGCCCAATGGAGTTTAAAGTGGGTAAGGGTGGAGTGCCCAGTGGATTGGAAGAAGGAATTTTGCAATTAAATCTTGGAGATGAAGCTGTAATTATATTACCTTCGCACCTTGCTTTTGGATTGCTGGGCGACCAGAATAAAATACCAGCCCGGGCAACAGTGATTTATGAGATCAAATTTATCAAACTTAGAAAAAATCAATAAAATGAAAAAAACTGTTTTAATGGGAGGCATGATTCTCCTGGCGTTCGCAATTTCTCTAACATCTTGTAAACAAGGAAACAATTTGCCGGATGGTTTTCAGAAAAATGAAAATGGGCTGATATATAAATATCATGTACATGGAAGTGGTGAGGCCACGCCTCAGGAAACCAATTATGTTGACATCGCCATGTCGTACACGGATGGTGATACCCTCATGTTCGACAGCAAGAATCTGGGTTATCCGATGAAACTGCCTTTGCTCAAACCGACTTTTAAAGGAGATGTTTATGATGCGTTGTATACCATGAAAGTAGGTGATAGCATGACGATTATGTGTAATGCTGATTCGGTATTCCTGAAATTGTTCAGAATGCCGGCTGTTCCACCCGAAGTAGATTCAGTTGAATTTATTTATTTCAACCTTAAACTTAATGCTATTCAAACTGAGGAAGAAATAAGAATGGAAAGAGAAGCCGAACTTAAAGCAGCTGAAGATAAAGAAATTACGGAAAGAAATGAATACATTCAGGCCAATTATCCTGATGTTAAACCTACAGCCTCAGGCATTTACTATATTCAACAGAAAAAGGGAAAGGGAAAAAAGGCTGAAAGTGGTAAGAAAGTAAAAGTACATTATACCGGAAAGTTTTTAAACGGCGAAGTCTTCGACAGCTCTGTTGAACGAGGTGAACCAATTGATTTTACTTTAGGCAGAGGAGAGGTGATCAGAGGATGGGATGAAGGCATTGGCATGATGACAGTTGGCGAAAAGGCCGTTTTGGTGATTCCTTCGAACTTAGCCTACGGACCAGGAGGCAGGGGTACAATTCCACCTTCTTCAACATTGGTTTTTGATGTAGAGTTAATTGAAGTTGAGTAATTTCAGATTATCAAATGTATTTACGATCGCAGTAAACGTAGTTACTGCGATCGTTTTTTTTGTCGCCCTTGCCGGATGCCATGACGATAATTGCTCCCGTAGTAGCGCCAACATGATTTTCCATGAGAGAGGCGGCTTTTCTGTTTACCCGCAAGTTACTGATGTTGTAAGTGTGAATTTATCCTATGGATTGGAGGATTCTATTCTCTTTAATAGCAGTACATTAGATGTACCGATGGAATTTCCTATGCTCAATCCAACCTTTTCAGGTGATTTGTACGAAGGGCTTAGATGCATGTCGATTGGTGATTCGGCAACAATCGAGGTTGTGGCTGATTCGTTTTTCATCATCACAGCAGGTTTATCTGGTTTGCCACCATTTGTGACCTCTGGAGAGGCCTTTTTTTATCATATCAAACTTTTAGATTTCCAAAGTCGCAGTGCCTTTGATAGCCTGATGTTGGAGCGCAATAAAAACAGACATGTTGAAGAAAAGAAGGTGATTTATGAATACCTAGAGAATTTTGTTCCCAATTATGAAGCCTTTCCTTCAGGGTTAATTAAAATATTGACAAATGCCGGGAGTGGGAGCAGGCCGGATACCGGAGACATGTGTCAGGTTTTTTTTGAAGTGAGGATATTGAGCGGAGATACTTTGTATTCCAATTTTGAGACAAACGCCTTTGATATTGAATTTGGAAAAGACTTCGACAATGAAGGTTTTATGGAAGCGCTTGGTTCGATGCAGGAAGGAGAAATTTCTCGGTTTATTGTTCCTTCAATTATAGGAGTTGGCGAAAACGGATATGATGGGGTTGCCGGTTTTACGACATTGGATTACACTCTTAACTTCGTTAAAATAAGACCTTTAGATGTAGTGAAAGAGGAGAGGAAAAAACGAGCTGAAGCCAAGCGGAAGAAAAAAAGCAGAAAATAGAGCCTTTTACATGTGATCTGGCATGCCGAAATCCGGAATAAGGCGTGAAACCAAACTCAGGATTTCGTCCGGTTTGTAAGGTTTGCTGATGTGGTCGTTCATGCCTGATCTTAAGCAATTTTCACGATCAGTGTAATGATTAAAAGTCGTAACGGCAATTATAACAGCAGGTTTTTGCTCCTTTTCATTTTTCTCATGTTCTCTGATGGCCTGCGCTGCTTCAAGCCCGGTCATAACCGGCATCTGAATATCCATAAGGATAAGATCATGTTTTTTTTCTTTGAAGAGTTCCACTCCCAGCAAACCATTCATTGCCACATCCACCTGATGCCCAAGTCGACTAAACAGTGTGGAAGCCAGCCTTTGATTGATTAGGTTGTCTTCAATCACTAAGATTTTCAGAAACTTTGGTGCACTCTTCATTTTAAAGGATAAACTTTTTTATTTCGCAAATATAATGCCATTTTTCATGTTGGTCTGTTTATTAAACACTTGGAAAACTTTGTATAAAGTCATTATTGTGTTATTTTCCCACGATGGGACGTATTGTGTCATTCTGATATATTTCTTATTGTTAGCTTAACAGTTCAGTTTTTTTGTTGGGTACGACAATTACAACAGCTGTACCAACACCTATTTCTGATTCAATTTGTATGTTACCTTGCAATAATCCGATCATTTTAAACGCCAGGGGCAAGCTCAGCCCTGATCCCTGATAGCGGGTTGAATACCCAAGTTTTTCCTTGCGATAAGGCTCGAAAATGTCTTTCATATATACTTTATCTATTCCGACACCTGTATCTTTTATCGTAAGTTTGACTGTGTTATCGGAGTTGTTTACAATGGATGAAATCTTCACAAATCCTTTTTCCGTAAACCTAACGGCATTGTCGACAAGCATCGTAATTACCCTTGTTAATATTCCTAAATCTGACGCCAGTTGAATCTCCTGATCAAAACTGGTGATGACCCTGATGCCCTTTTGAGTACTGTCTTTTTCAAATTTTGAAACCACGTCGTTTATAGCCTTGTTTAGATTAAAGTCAGTAATGCTTAGTTGCAGGTTATTTGAATTGACGAGGCTTAAATCGAAGATGTTGTCCAACAAGTCGAGTAAGCTGTGCCCACTTTGTGTTATAGAAGAAGCAAATTCATAAAGCTCAGGTTTGTCCATGATTGCCAATTCGGTTTCCAGAAGCGAAGAGAACCCCAAAATGGTGGTCAGCGGACTACGCACTTCATGGCTGAGTTTTGCAAGAAAAACATCTTTTAAATAGTCGGCCTGACTACTTAATTCGAGTGATTCAGATAGCTTTGGAAGTGTTTCACTGATTAATTTCAGGTCGTTGCTTTGTTTTTCAAGTGCCTTTTTCTTTTCTTGTTCAACAGCGATTTCAAAATTTGTTTCAGGTAAAGCTAACTCATTCATTTTTTGAATGATATTATCTGTTTTTGACCGCAGAATGTTGTTGTTTTTTCTCAAACGTAAAGCCAGCCAGCCAATAGCGACCATACCTATCAGAAGAATGATGCCGACAACGATTAGCGATTTCAAGGAAAAATCACTTCCACTTGATGGTACAGATTGAATTCGGGTCAAATACAGGCCAGTTAAACGATAATCAGCTCTCTGCATTTTCTGTTGGAGGCTGTCAGCTCTTAAAAGGTATTCATTTGCAGTAAGATAATCTCCTGATTGGGCAAAACTTGCAGCCAGCTGATGTAGAATTTCAATCTTTAATGTTGTTTGCATTGTATCTGACAAGATACTATCCGACAGCAGAAGCAGCCGTTGTCCCTCGTTTAAGTTACCTTGCATCAATTCTGTTTTCCCCAATTCAAGTAGTGATTTTGCAATAAGGAATGTATTTCCGGTTGATTGAGAAAGAATTAGTGCAGAGTCGAGTATGGCTTTGCTTTCTGATAGATTATTGCGTTTGGCATAAGCATGCGATAACGCATGATTGGTATTGATAATCAGCACTGTGTCATATGCATCAGTGGCTATTCTTTTGGCTGTTTGCAGGTACAAAAAGCTTTTTTGATGATGCAGGCTATCCAGATGAAGTTTGCCCAGTTCGATTAATAACGCAGATTGAGCAGTGAAATTGTTGTTGCTTTCTGCCACACGCAAGGCCTTTTTCAATTCATTTTCCGACAGATAGGGTTGGTTCAGACTTGCATAATTTTGTGCTTTCAAACGCATGGATTTCAACAATAGGTAATCACTTTCTGATAGATTATTTAGCAACATCGTATCCAAAATCTGATTGCTTATCTCAGGAGCAAACCTACTCAGGTGATCGGCCAGATTGTAGCTGTTTTGAAGGATGCTTTGTTTTTCATTCAAAAGGGATGTGTGAGCAGACTCCAAATGTTGAGTAAAACAACCTGCCCCATATACGAAAGCCAGTACTAAAAGAAGCCATTGTTTCCACTTTCCCATTGCTTTACAATTTTTTGTGTGCAATATAGAGATTTTCTCTCGGGTTTAGTGCAAAATTGACAGAAACATTTGCCTGTTCCTTTACCCGATGAGATGGGATAACTTCCATGCTGAAGCCAATGTGTTCGAGGCGTGAAGGATAATCCTGACCATAAACACGAACATGATCAAATTGGCCAAATACAGTATGTCGATCCTGTTGTGTTTTAATATCCGGATCTTCCAGCGTATCTACTAGTTTTTCAGATATCGGCACTTGCAAAACCGCATGGCCATTGTTTTTCAACACCCTGAAAATTTCAGCCATAGCCAGATAATCTTCCTCGATGTGTTCCAATACATGATTGCAGATTACCAAATCGAAGGTGTTGTTGGAATAGGGGAGTTCCCTCAGATCGAAAAATTCTATTCCGGAAGGATAGTAAGTCCCCTCAGCATATTTTGTGCCTGTGGTGTAGGTGATATTTGGCAGCGTTGATAGTACCCTGTATAATGCGGGTTCAGGACTTACATGAAGGACATGGATTTCCTTTTCTTTTATGCTGAAAATATCGCGTAGATAAACATAAACCAGTCGATCGCGATCGGTACTCAGGCAATAAGGACAAATGTTCTGACTGCGCAAACCCGCACCGATGATGTCAAGTTTTTTAACAGCATCTGACTGAAAACCACCGGGTAACATCGTTCTGAAGCTGTTTCCGCAAAGCGGGCAGGTAAAGGATTTTCCTTGGTAGTAGTACTTCCTAAACCATAAAAACTGGCTTTTTAACTTACGTTTTATACTGTTTTTCGTTAGAAAATTGGTTGACATAAGGCTATCTATTTACAATAAACGACTGTCGGTACGTGCGTTGGGCAGTATTCAGCTCAAGGATGTAATAGTTGTTTTTTAAACCAGATAGATCTATCCGTAAGTCACTCACAGCTACTACATCAACTGAGCAAGTGGAGCTTACATCTTCACCTATTCTATTGTACAAGCGTACAGAAATAATTTCAGAAGTACTAAAGCCAGTAGAGACGTTGATAAAGTTTTTTGCCGGATTTGGAAAAATTGTTAATTGTTCGGTGTTGCTTTCGGTTATTGAAGCTTGAGGATCATGACATTCAAAAGCGCCTATGTCAATGTAGGTGTGAAATGGTCGGTTTCTGTTGATGATGTCAAAGTCTACCCCCAGATCATTGATTTCAGATCCTGCATTTACGGCAGGTGAATTAGGTTTAAGATCAAACATATACGGAGGCACGTTCAAAAAAAGTACAGAGGAATTGTCTGGCGAAAAGTGGTTGGTCGTCTTAATTATAGAAGCCAGATTGCCATTAATATAAGCTTGATTTCCTTCGGCTGACAATCTTCCTGGATTGGTAATTAGGTTGTTTTTAAAACTCGCCCTTACAACTGTGTTGTTTGAGAATTTTATTCCATTCGATTTTGGGTTGATGATGGTATTGTTAAACACATCGAATGTAGCATTTGGACTGGTAACGCTTTCGCCGATGAAAATACCGTGTTTAAAGGCATTGGGGTCATCTGGTTTAAATGTTCTTCCTGCATTGACAATCAGGTTATTGTATATTTTCATATTGCCCAAACCCAACACATCTATTCCATCGCCTTTTCCGTCAAAAATCTGGTTGTTGTAACAGTCACAACGACTGCCTCCACCAATTAAAATGCCTGACATTTGAAAGGTGTATTCCTCGTAGGAATCATAACGCACGGTGTTACCATAGATATCACAATCGTTTTCCGCAGAGCTAACCTGAATACCATCCCACCCGGTTCTTTCCACAAGGTTGGAGTAAATCCGCGCCCCAATGATAACATGTGGGAATACCGTTGTGTCTTTGCCATCACAGGTAATCGTTTGTCCTGTATATTTTGAACTACCGATGTAAAGCCCTTCATCTGCAATATCATGCAGATAGCAATCGTGCAGGCTAAAATTATACATCGTAAATTTATCACGTGTTGAATTAAAGTTGCAATCGGGTTCTGATTTGGCATAAACACCAGCAATAGAAGTGTTTGCAATTTCAATGTGATCGATTTCAATATCAGTACTTAATTCGCCCACACTTATTCCGGCTCCGTTTTCAACTTTAAGAATTTTAATTCCATGCTGAGAGGTTGACATACCTGAGCCTGTTAGCTGCACATGGGAGCAGTTGGCGATTTTAATACCGTAGTAATGCGTTGTTTCGATGGTAAGTTCACCCCCATAGTTTTTTATGATGATGGGTTGTGCTGCGGTTCCATGAATGTTTTTGATAAGCAGGTAGTCTTTTTCACCTGCTTCAAGACACAATGTGCTTCCGGGAGGATAATTAACCTGATCGCCATCGATGGTGAATACGTTGCCAGGAATGGTGTAATCACATTGAGCTTGAGTGTATTGCACAGCAATAACCAACAATAACAGGGATAGAAATACCTTTTTCATGATCCACGTTTTGCTCTCTCCCAATTAACTGACTGTTGTCCTTTGAAATATCTGTTTATTCCCAGAATAACGGCATAATTCATCACAAAGAAGTAATAGGGGATGAAGAATATTTTGACTTTAATTTTTTTATTTTCCATGAACCAGCCCACCATGGCCATGATATAAAACAGGATTTGCAAATAGAATAGCCAGGTGTAAACACTGTTGAAGTTTGTCCAGCCATCGTTGGCGGCTAAAAAAACGTTAAACAGAAGTATAAGAGGCAGCGAGAGGGGAGCAATAGTCCAGCGCAGGACACGATGAGAGATAAATTGGAAACTAAGTATTCCGGTTTTAAACGGATTGAGAAGGGGGCTTAACCGGATAATACTCTGGATGCCACCTGCTGCAATGCGAATTTTGCGCTTCAACTCTTCTTTTACGTTTGCCGAGGCGCTTTCGATGGCATAGGCTTCCGGATCGTATTGGATGGTATAGCCTTTCATGGCGATTCTGAGGGAAATAATAAAATCATCCAGAAGGGTATCTTTCTCAACTTCCTGAAAAAGCTCTGTTCTGATGGCAAATAGCTCACCTGCGGCTCCAACCACTGAGTATAACTCGGCATCCCATTTTTTTAGTTTCGATTCATATTTCCAATAGATACCTTCAGAGCCTACAGCTGAATCAGACTCCTTGCTGAAAATCCGCTTTTCGCCTGAAACACAGCCAACTTTGGGATCTTTAAACAGGTTTACAATGCGTTGGATTGATTCCTTCCCCAGCATGGTGTTACCATCCGAGAAGATTACAATGGGCGTTTTTACGAAGGCCATTCCCCTGTTCATGGCACCAATTTTTCCGCCTCTTTTTTCTTCATGATAAACTTCAACTCCTTTATCTTTGTATTTATTAAGAATCCCAGGTGTTCCGTCGTCCGAACCATCTGTTATCCAGAGTTGTTTCACTTTTTCTTTTGGATACAATAAACTAAAGGAGTTTTCTACTTTTGCATCTATGTAATCTTTTTCATTGTAGGCAGCAACAAAAAGGGTTACCTCTGGTTCATAATCCGCCTTATCGTTTGGATTTCCTTTGCCAGACAAGCTCCTTTTTATCAGTACAAGCAGATAAAGTAAAATGCCGTAACCAAAATAGGCATAAAAGACGATAAAGAGCAATACCCAGAACAAGACTTTAATTGTTTCCATATCAATAGATTATAATTTTTTGGCAGCCATATTTAGCGCATCCACTTCAAGTATTTCAAAACTTGCGATGGATTGCAATAACGCAGTAATTTTTTCCTTGCCCGAATGTACCGACTCAATAATCAACAATACATGGGGATATTTCTTTAAAAAATTAGTTGCACCTTTAAGTACATCCAGTTCCATGCCTTCGACATCAATTTTTAGGATGATTCGTTTTTCGGTGTTTATATCCAGCACCTCCATTAAGCCATCCAGTGTTTCGATATCTGTATCTTCAAATTCAGGGTTTATGATAATTTCCGCATCAATATGATCGTCGGTAAGGTGAGAAGCTCCTGTGTTCACCGGATCGAAGGTGAAATTCGCCCGATGTTTGTAGCTACCTAGTCCTACAGGAAACAGTTTGACTTTTTCACTCAGGTGATTCAATCCGAGGTTGGTTTTGAGTGCCTCAAAATTGCTTTTGATGGGCTCAAATGCAAAACCTGTCAGGCCTTTTCCAGCAAAAAGCACAGAATAAGTCCCAATATTCGCTCCGATATCAAGAAAAATGTCGTAGTTATTGATGTGTTTATACACAAACTTTTTTACCCCCCATTCGTAAGCATAATTTGCAAACTGAAAGTCAAGCGTTCCTTTACGAACATAAAACTTACCTAAGCTACTTCGGTAATAGCCTGACTTGTTGGGCGTTTTATTTTTGAGAATATAAACCAGAGAGTATATGAAATACCTGACTTCAAGGTGTTTTAAGAAGTCGACAGAGTAGCGGATGAAAGTTAGTAGTTTGTTCATAGTGTGTTGTTAGTCTATAGGCGTTCCCATTGTTGGGTTTCTTGGTTATATTGTTTTAGGATTTTGGCCGGATTTCCTCCTACGATTGAATACGGTGGAACTGATTTTACGACTACTGATCCTGCTGCAACAATACTATGTTTGCCAACAGTTACACCGGCCGTAATCACTGCATTTGCACCGATCCATACTTCATCTTCAACAACAATGGGTTTTGTGCTGACAGGCTGATCGCTTATTGGCAGACTAATGTCTTCATAACCGTGGTTCAGGCCGGAAAGCACGATGTTTTGTGCAAACATAATGTCATTTCCAATGGTAACCGGTCCGATGATGGTGTTACCAAGTCCTATACGTACCCGGTCGCCAATAATTACGTCGCCAACGCCGTTGTTGATAGTTGAGAAATCTTCGATAGTAGAATTTTTTCCCAGAGAGAAATAATTGAAAGGCATTACATCCATTCTCACGCTTCGTCGGATTAGCGAGCCTTTACCTTTGTGGTGTTTAAAAGGATTAACAAAAAGCTTGACCCATAAGCGCGGTCTGGCTTGGTTTTTTGGCATAAGCAAGTAAAGCACAAATTTCTTTAGCTTCGGGTTTGACTTAATTTTTTCAACTAATCCCATGACAATCAAATTTTTTCGATTTGTTCTATCCGTTTGAATATCTCGTTGGCATTGGCCTCCCAGGTGTGGCTTCGGGCAAATACTTCCCTTTGTTTTTCTTTCTCCGGGGAGTTTTCAGTGAGGGCAAGTTCAATCATTTCGAGGTAATCTTCTTTAGTTACAGCCAAATAGGTGTATTCGGCAAAAACACTCATGGCTTCTGTTTTCGTGGCTACCGTTGGCTTACCCATCGCGAGGTATTCATCGATTTTTCGAGGATAATTTCCGATCGTAACCTCGTTTAGTTTTTGCGGGTTAAGCGCAACATCAAAATAATTCAAGTAGTTGGGAAGTTCTTCCATTTTCTTGCTTCCTAAAAAGAAGACATTCTTTTGTTTATGTAACTCACTGGTTTTAAAGTCATCATCTTCAGGCCCAACAAAAACAAAGCTCCAGTCGGGGCGACTTCTGGCTAAAAACTCAAGCACTTCTATATCCAACCTGAGTTTAAACAATACACCGATATACCCGATAATAGGTTTTTTCAGGTCCATTATTGGTTTGATATCGAGCGGAGGAGAGGAAATCAGTTTTTTGTCGAACAAGCTAACATCGCATCCTTGACCAACATAGTAGGAATGGGGATTAAAGCGTCGAGCCAGCTCAGCCAGATAAGTAGAATTGGCTACCACGAGATCGGATTTCGCCATGAGAGCAGCCTCTACGCGGATACCTTGCTTTTTCCAGAAGTCAACGGCAATCATGTTGTCGCGTGTATAATACGCATAGGTTTTGGCTCCTATTAACTCTTTCAGGTAAAAGCTACGGAACATATCCGTATCATTGAAAATGATAATATCTTTAAAATCAAGCTCCTTAATGGCCTTTCGGATTTCCCTGGCCTGCCGTTTGTTGTTTATTTTGTTGAGTATGTCGAACAGCCAATTCACGGGCAATTGGCTTATAGACTCTAAGATGGTGGACGGATAAAGCGCCCAGAAATTCTTGCCCAGATGAACAAGGCTGGGTTCCTTGTCCTTCATGCGTTTGATTCGGTTTTGGATAAGTGGGTCATGCTTTTCGCGCCATAGCGTAAACCTGTCTATGGGATAATTTACGTAGAGCACCCTGTTGTTTTTGGCAAATTCGTGGGCAAGGTTTATAACATTGCTCCCAATCCGACTGTCGAGAGCTGCTAAACCAACCACAATAATGTCTCTGTTTTTAATCATGGCTCATCGTATTATTATAGATAGTGTTTTTGATAAACTTCTTTGTACAGACTTAGCACATTTTCGGCCATATTGCGCCAGGAGAATTTTTTGGCTTGTTCCAAACCTTTTTCAATCAAATCGTTTCGAAGTGAATCGTTGGTTAAAAGCTTTTCGATGCCGGATGTTATTTCTTCAGGCTTGTAGGGATCAACTATATAGGCTGCATTTCCTGACACTTCCGGCATTGAGGAGGTGTTGGACGTGATAACAGGTACGCCGCAACGCATGGCCTCAAGCATGGGGATGCCAAAGCTTTCGCGAAGCGAAGGGTAGAGGAAGATTTTACTCAGGCAATAAATGGCCGGAAGATCGGTGTTCACAACATATCCGGTTAGTATTATTTTGTTAATCAAGTCTTTGTCACCAATATCTGTGAGGAGTTTTTCAAGCGACGACCTTTCATAGTCGAGCATGACGAGGTACAAATTTTCAGTTTTACTTGATTTGAGGTAATCAGAGAAAGCTTTAAGTACGCCAGGGGTATTTTTCTTTGGGTCGGTATTTCCGAGAAAGAAAAGGAAATTTTCCGGTAATTTGTATTTCGTTTTTACCCTGGTCAGTTCAGCTGAGTCTGTTACCGGTTTAAAATGTTCAGATACACCATTGTAAATGGCCACCAGTCTGTTATCGTTGTGGTCGATGCCAAAGAAATCGCCAATTCTGTTTCTCTCAAATTTTGATACAGTGATTATTTTGTCACTTTTTTTTACGATCCCCGGAACGACCATCCGGCGGTACATATTTCCCAATTTTTGATACCATGTCCCACCCTTTTTCAATAAGCTGATACTCTCCATATAAATAATGTCGTGAAGGGTAACAATAAGAGGCAGCTTCGATTTTAGCGGAGCTGTATTGCTGGTACAATGTAAAATATGGCATCCTTCTTTTTGTGCCGCTAAGGGCAAAGCATACTGTTCCCAAATAGGATAAGGGCCTCCACTCAGCTCTACGATTTTAAAGTTCGATGAAGGTTTTAGTGTGGAAGTGTCTTCATCCGGCTTTACAAAAACCACATACTCGTTGTCATGATCGATTTTTTGCAGCTCGTTTATTAGCTCCAGAGCCACCATGTCCATGCCATGTTTCTTTGTTCTGAGCAGTCGCTGTCCCTCTATCCCTATTTTCATTTCCCTGATTTTTTATGTTTTATTTGAAAAGCATTATATGTGTGTTTGGTATGAATAAAACTTTCATTCGCTTTGCGTATATTCAGCAACGATATTAGCATTGTTGCGAATCCTACAGGCAGTGCGGAGAGAGCTTTCAAAGTTTTAAAAGTATAAAATTTCTTAGGAATAGCAAAAATAAACGTGAAAAAAAGCAACAGCAGGCTGATTCCCCAAAGCAAATTCCAGGGATACCATAAAAAAATGTTACTGAATATGGCTGCCAATACCGTGATGCCCAACAGAATTATTCGTGGTAATTGTATGTATTGCAGTGCTTTAAAAAAGTATTCGTAGTTTTTATCGCGCAATAATGCCTTTACAGAGGGTTTAATGTTTTTTCCAAAGAAATGGAACTGTGCTGAGAGCCACCTTCGTCTTTGTTTGCTGAAAACCCGTACATTTTGAACTTTTTCATCATAAACGTAGGCTTTTGGTAGGTATTCGATTGATTTTTTCTGTGAAAAAATGCGCATCTCAATCTCCTTATCAAAACCACCGACAACCTCTACTTCTGATATCATCTGTTTAAAAAACGCGAAGTCGAAGGCCATTGCACTACCGATTAGCGTCGAAGATAACCCCAGAGCTCGTTGACCAAGCCTGAAAATGCTGTTGTTTATTTCTTCGCTTAGTGCGTCGAGGATAGCGAAGTTGGTATTTAAATTTTTGGCGATTCGGTGTCCTTGAACTGCAATATATCCGTGGCTGAATGCTGCGTTTAGGTGACTTAAAAAGTCACGGGTCATGATGTTGTCTGCATCGAGAATGCAAACTTGATCGTAACTTTTTTCCAGGTTTTCAAAAGCATAGTTTAAGGCACGTGTTTTCGTGCTGACTTCAAAGTCTTTGGCTAATACCAAGGCTTTGGTTTTAGCCAGTTTGTCAAGTGTTTTTTTTTCAAAACCATCGGCAATTACCACAACATCAAACAAATGAGTGGGGTAGTTTTGATTTAAGGCATCAACAGCAACCTCAATGATTACTTCATCCTCTTTGTAGGCAGGAATCATAATCACAAAACTTCGTTTCTTTTTATTGTTTGGTAATGCTGGTTTGTAGCCAAAGGTACTGGCTAAAGCAAAAACAAATAGAAATAAGATGGTTATGGTGAGATAACTATAAACAACCAAATGCAATATGTCGACTATCCAAAACATAGCTATAACATTGGATTTTCATGTATTTCTTTGGAGAACGAATTAGTAATGTGCCAGCCGATGGCTCTGTAATAGGCCAAAAAGAGACTAAATTTACCTTTAATCAGGAATTTAAATGCATTTTTAGGAATTGCCACCAACAGTTGATAACCAACAGCTTTTATAAAATCAGACCCTTGAATATTGCGACGAAGGTACACGATTCGGTTCCTGTTTTGGTAATAAATCTTTAGTGGGCTAATCCTTCCGGTTGAGACGGATTCCTTGTGCAACACATGGGAATTGTGAACGTAATACATTTTGTAACCAGCTTTAGCTATTCGGGCACACCAGTCGGCTTCTTCATAATAAAGAAAAAAAATGTAGGACATTAATCCCACCTCTTTCACCACCCGCATTGGCACCATCATGGCTGCACCATGGGTAAAAGGAGTTTCTCTGTCCTCGTTATACTGACCTTTGTCTTTTTCCCAGTAACCAATGGCTGTATTGCGCATGGTAACCGGGTGAAAAGGTGTGTAACCGGCAAATTGGAGGGTGTCGGGTTGATAGTAAAATTTGATTTTAGGACTAACAGCCCCAATCTCGGGGTGTTGTTTAAGCTTGTCGACAAGAGGTTCAATAAAGGATGGTGGGACTTCAATGTCGTTGTTGAGTAAAAATACATACTCACCTTTGGCTCGCATAAGGCCAAAATTATTACCCGCAGCAAATCCGTAATTGATCGGGTTTTTTATGAATACGATGTTGGGGTATCGTTCTTTGATGATGTCGGGATTATCTTCGGTAGAATTGTTGTCCACAACAATGACCTCAAGGTTGGGATAGGTTGTTTTATTCAATGACTCTAAAAGTGCGCAGGTGACCTCCGACTGGTTAAAGTTAACAGTAATAATAGAAACTAGTGGATATCGTGTACGCATCGGTTTTAGGTTTTTTTGTTTAGCGTTTCGTTACTGTCAGTGGCGTGGCCATGTGTTGTATGTAAAAACCTTTTACTGGCTCCTTTTATTTTTAATAAGCTTATTATCATGAGTATAAAACCTTGCGGAATTCGTAGCATGGCTTTAAAGGTTCGAATGTTGTAAAACTTATGGGGTACTGAGAAGAAAAGGGAAAGCACGGTAAGGATAAAAAGTGCAAGCCAGGCTTCAAAACCAGGAACAAAATATACCGTCAGGGCAGTGGGAGCAAAAAAGTGAAAAGCCAGGGATATTACGGCAATGATAAACAAGATGCCGGTGAGGAGAATCCTTGGAGGCTGAATCATTTGCATGACTTTGTCGAAATAATCGACATTACCACGAAGAATCAGCTCACGCAGTCCATCCAAAAAGTGGCTTCTGAAATAGTCGAGTTGGGCAGCTATCCATCTACGACGTTGATTTACAAATACATCTGATTTTTTCGTTTTCTCGTCGTAAATAATTGCATCATCCACATACTCTATTATAACTCCTTTTTTAATCATTTTCAATTCAACTTCCTTATCTTCACCCACAGAATCGACAGTAGCCATTGTTTTTTTAAACAAACTATATTCAATCCCCATTCCTGAGCCAATGAGCGCCGACGACATACCCAAAACCCGATGTCCTTTTCTGAAGATGTGGTTGTTGATTTCTTCGCTCATAGCATCCAGAATAGCAAATGAGGCGTCCATGTTAAGCGCTGTCCGATGTCCCTGAACGGCAACAAAACCATGGTCAAAGGCCTCGTTGATGCGTGTTAAGACGTTATACTCCATGATGTTATCTGCATCCAGAATAAAAGCCACATCATAATCATCACCTATAACCTGCATGCATTTATTCAATGCTTTTGATTTTTTGCTGATCTCAAACTCAACCACCACCACCCTTATGGGCAGCGCGCGTAGTTTTTTTAAAGTATCTTCACTGAAAGAATCAGCTATAACGATTACTTCATACAATTCCTTTGGATATTCTTGATTGAGTGCTTGTTTGGCCACGTTAACAATTACTGCATCTTCCTTGTAACCAGGAATTAATACGGCGAATTTACGTTGTTTGGTAATGGGTTTATTCGTATGAACTTGTTTGTAAAACAAGCCGGCCGTGGCGTACACAAAAACATACAAGGTGGCCATTGCAAAATAAGCAAACAAGATATAAGTCAATACATTAGCACCGATAATTACGATTTCCATTTCTACTATTTTTTTAGTTGTGGAATTTCAAAAACGATTCCTCTTAGATGTGTAAAATTCCAAATGACAGCCCTCCAGTAGGCCCATACAAGATCAAAGCGCATCTGCATAAGGTAAACCAGTGTAATCTTTGGTGTGGTAATCAAGTTTAAATACAAAAAGCTGAGTATCTTTTTGATTCCAGTTGTGTTTCTTCTGGCAAAGAGAATTCTCCCTCTGGTAAGGTAAAATATTTGAAAAGGACTGTTTTTTACTGTAGAAATACTCTCTTTGTGCAATACCAGTGATTCCCCACAATAAAAAATTTTGTATCCGGCTCTTTTAATATGAGCTGCCCAATCATGTTCTTCATAATACAAGAAAAACACATCTGCCATCATTCCAACCTCCTGTATAACACGCATTGGTACCAACATGGCAGCACCAAAAATTGAACCTGTTTCGCGTGTGTCGTTATACTGTCCGTTATCAGTTTGCCCGAATCCAATGGCAAAATTACGGATGGTAATCATATTAAAAGGGGTAAATCCAGCGAACTGTAGTACGTTTTTTGTGTGAAAATATTGTATTCTGGGACTAACCATCCCAATTTGGTTATCTGACTCCAGAAGTCTGACCAGCGGTTCAAGAAATCCACTTTCCACCTCGGTATCGTTGTTGATAAAAAGCACATATTTTCCTTTACAGTGGGGGAGGGCTACATTATTTCCGCCTGCAAAACCAAGGTTTTTACTGGTTTTTAGAAGGGTAATCCATGGATACTTTAGTTTAATACTGTCCGGGTTATCTTTCGGTGAATCGTTATCAACAACAAAAACCTCGATGTTGGGATAGGTCATATTTAGCACCGAATCCAGAAACTCACAAGTAACGCCAGATTGATTGTAATTTACAGTTACAATTGAAACAAGTGGAAATGATTTTTCTTTGTCTTGATTCATAGTCATCGCGTGGTTTATTATTCAATTTGTCGTTTAAACGATCGTGGATTTAAGCCTTTTTGTTCAAGAGCACTGTATTCGCGGTCGAGCTGTTGTCCCATGAAAATGAAAGCCCAGCTTAAATAAACCAATGCACCGGTAGGCATCTGACCGAGCACACCATTCCCGTAGCTTGCTCCCATTATCCCCAAATACCCTGCAAGCAGGGCACCAAGCGTTCCAACAACTTCCGGATTTTTTACCCGTATCATGATAATGTAAAATCCCTTGATGGCAATGTAGGAAAGGATAAACAGGTGGATTATCAAACCTACAATGCCCTGTTCGGCCCAAACCTGAACATACCAACTGTCTGTAGCTACGTTGGCCAGAAAGCCTTGCGGTGAAAACCGCTGACCCCAGTTACCGGCACTTCCGATTCCTCCCCCAAAGGGTTTGTTGGCAAGATAGGTCTTAAGAATTCTTCTGTTTTCCAACCTTACCAGATAAGAGGCGTCATCAGTGGGGCGAAAGGCGGTACGCATACGAGCTATCTGGTAATTACTTTCGCCTATATAAGTCATGGCGAAAAAAACGTAAGCAAAAGACATGATCACAGCTCCTATAATCAGCACTCTGATGTTTTTACTCAGGATCAGATAGGCGGCACCACTTATCATTGGAACAATCATAGCGCCACGTGTACCTGATATCATCATTCCCCATAATCCCATCAAGCCAACAATGGAAAAAAAGATTTTGTTACCACGACCTTTAATGGAAGTTGCCACCAAAATGCCAACAACACCTCCTGCACCCTGAGCTGCTCCAAACTGACCTGCATCACTAAAAAACGAGAAAACACGAAGCTGTCCAAGAATGATGTGCGTTACTCCCCCTACAGTATCAATCCAAAACTGTTCAGCATAGTCCAATCCCAGGTACAACTGTTGTAGTCCTTTTAGAGTGCCTAGTATGGTAAACGTCCCCCATATATAAAGAAACAAGTATAAATACCTGAGTCTATTAAACAGCAAGAGTCCAAGCGGAAGCATCAAAACCGGATACATCGACATACCACGCATGGCATAAAACCAGGCTGTTCTACTTAGAGCCTGCGGATTGCCTAGTTGAAGTATTCCATAAAAAAACCAGAAAGCGAGCAGGTAAGTTATGTCGCGGTTTGCCTGGTCGTAATCAATTTTATCATAGAACTGTTTAAATATCATGGCGATATAGGTAATCACAACGATTCCATCAATACTTAATCCCAAAGGAACATTCATGATGTACCGTGTTAGCCCAATGGCGATAAACGACATAATTAGTAGTGTAGTTACACCTATTTGAGGAAAGTTGAAGAGCCTGTTAAGATAAATCAGCAGCGGAAAAATGGCTAACAAGGCTACAGCAGCCATCATGCCGCCTCTGGCAATAATTAAGCTAAACACCACGGCCAACAATAATACGGTTATTATCGCCAAAGGATGTTGCAATTTTGCCGCGCCCACCATATTTTTTAACTGCGTGATCATGTGATGATAAAAGTAGTAAAAATTATTGTCTTGGAGCAAAAAATATCTTTTGGAAAAAGCTCCGGTAAAAATTAATGCCTTCGACAAGAATACGACGATATTTCACAGTCATTTCCTGCTGCAGGTAGTAGAATCCTACTGCGATTCCAATCAGGGTAAAGAGAATGGTTACTAAAGCTACAAATTCCAATATAGATACAATAGTAAACGAACGGGAGATATTTACGATTTCTGTAACCCCATCTATTCCCGTAAATACCAGCGTTACTATACTGGCGAAAAGCACGATGTAGGTCAACCCGAAGACCACAACTGAATCGCCAGCAATATTGGCGGTGGTCATATAAACAACTTTAAAAAAATTCTGTTTTGGTTTATTGATGCTGTCGAGCGCCACCCCAAGGAATCTGTCGATCGGAAGAAGCAGGCCATACAGACAGAATATTTGAAAAATGCCTGCTGTGTAGGCATATTCAGATCCTCCTAAAATGATGACGAACTCTTTGGCAAACACAAATGAAAACAGCATAAGCGGCAACATCATGAGAAACATGCCTCCGGTATTTCTGTAGAAAATATGCATAACAAGCTCTTTGTTGCCTTCAATACTAGCTTTTGACATGCCCGGGAAAGCGGTCATGGCATAGCTTCGAATGGGAATTTCTATTATTTCGGTGAGCTTAAGTGGAATGCTGTATAAAGCCACACCCGTTGTTCCCAGGAATGGGCTTAGCCCAATAATAAAGGTATCGGCACTTTTCAACAAATTCGACCCGATAAGAGTACCGGAGGTGTATTTGCCAAAATTGAGTATAACAGATGAGGCTTTTCTTTTGGCGTGAAATAAATAAAGTATCCCATCCCAGTTAAAGAGGCTCGAAACGAGACTGCTAAGTAAGTTTGTTAAGATATATGCCCAGACAATGGTTTGCAATCCGAAATGAAAAAAGAAATAATTGGCAATTAGAAAAAGCATGAAAGATCCAACATTTATAATGCGGATCAACAAAATTAAATCGAAGCGCATCCGTGCCTGAAGCACTGATAAGGCATTGTTAAAAGGCAGGTTGATTATAGCCACCACGGGAAACCATATAAAAAACAGAGAGAACCCTGAATCCTCGATGGTTTCGCTGCCCCAATGATCGACTAAATATACGAGAAGAATTAATAATAATGTGCTGACAAGATTGATGGCATAGTTTGAGCCAATCAGCTGCTTGCCGTATTTTTCATCCGATCCGCTCAAAAACCTCACGATAGCCGTTCGGGTAATTCCAAACCTGATCATGTCAAGAAAATTGAGTGTCGTCAAAAAAAGAACCCACTCACCGAATTCCTGGGTCGGCAGAATACGTACTAAAAGAATAAAAGAGAAAAAACCAAGAACTGCAACTAACCCATTATTGGCTAGTGAAAGAAAATTGTTGTTTCTGATTATTTTAATCCATAGGTTAGCCACACTTTTCTATGCTTGTTTATTAAAACTAATACGGTACTTCAAAGGATAGGCAAGAATGTGTTTAATTTTTTGATAGATGTCCGGTTTGGTTCTTTTAGGAACATCGGTTAACAACTCCTCCAGGTTGTATAATTCAACCTCATTAAGCACCACTACTGGTTTGAAACGCAATAGCTCAGTAAACGTTTCCTGAGCAGTAATATCGGCTCTGTTGAGTTTGCTGCTGGCTTTAATGATATAAAAGGCCAGATCAACCTGTTGGATAAACTTAATGGGGTATGTATTTAATACTATCGAGGGAAGTTCAATGAAAATGTATTTGTAGGTCTGATTTTCTTTGCGCAAATAGTGTGAACTGATGAGTTCCTGAAGATTTTCTATCTCGATGAAGTTTTCGTTGATATCATATTTGAAGAAATAATTGAAATCTTGTTCTTCTTCATCCATGTCCTGATCGCTGTAGTTAAGGTACAAGACCTTATCACCAATTTCACGAAGTCGGGTAACAATTTTCTTCGACAACAAGGTTTTTCCTACATCATCTTGGGTACTGTACATAAGGATGATAAAGGGAGAATTGTCTGTCTTGATGATATTCTTATTCAAAAACATTTTCATGTTTTGAATGATGATGTCAATAAGTCGGTTATTAATCAG
>DJVY01000162.1 GCA_002440885.1 Bacteroidales bacterium UBA6244 | reverse complement strand
TATAAGAACAATTTAATTAATAGATAAAGGAGGGCCATCTTATGCAAGAGGCAGAATTAAAAACACGACAATTTGAAAAGGTACTGACAATCATTGAGCAGCACCAAAATCAACGCTCGCGCCTGATTACCATTCTTCAGCAGGTACAACATGAATATCGTTACCTTCCGCAGGAAGTGTTGACCTATATCGCTACTGCTTTGGATATGCCTGTGGCTGAAGTATATGGCGTTGCTACTTTTTATGCTCATTTTACTCTTAACCCCAAGGGAAAATATGTTATAAAGGTTTGTAATGGAACGGCATGCCATGTAAAAGGATCCATGAGATTAGTAGATGTGTTGTTCGATAAGCTTAAGCTAAATGAGCAAAAAAACACTACTGATGATATGTTATTTACGGTAGAAACTGTTTCCTGTTTAGGAGCTTGTGGACTTGCACCGGTAATGGTAATTAACGAAAGTGTATACGGACAGGTTGATAGCAAAAAAGCAGGAGAGATTATTGATGAAATCATAGCAAAAGAAGGAGGTCTGTCATGATTGATGTTGTCACAAAAACATTGGAGCTGGTAGCTGAAGAGTATAAAACATTTACAGAATCCATCACAAAAAAAGTAATTATCTGTGCAGGTACCGGTTGTATTGCCAGTGGCGCTTTGGAGGTTTTTGCTGCTTTCAAGGCTGAAATAGAGGCTCAGGGGTTGGATGTTATTGTTGATCTGCATAAAGAGAAGGATCATGACAAAGAGCATGTTCATTTAAGCGAAAGTGGTTGCCAGGGCTTTTGTGCCATGGGGCCGTTGGTAAACATTTATCCCGACAAGGTGTTGTATGTAAAGGTTACTCCTGCCGATGTAAAGGAGATAGTTGAAACAACACTCATGCGCCATGGCGTAGTGGAGAGGCTATTATATAAAAATCCTGCTACGGGAGAGGTAAACCGTAACCAGGAAGAAATTCCCTTTTATAAGCGTCAAAAGCGAATTGTTTTGGGTGAATGTGGTTATGTAGATCCTGAAGATATTGAAGAGTATATCTCCCATGGGGGCTATTACGCAGCACGCAAAGCCTACGTGGATATGACAGATTTAGAGGTTTGTCAAACCATTCTGGCCTCGGGTTTACGGGGTCGTGGTGGCGGTGGCTTCCCTACCGGGAAAAAATGGGAATTTGCCCGTGTAGAAAACAACGAGAAGAAATATGTTATCTGTAATGGCGATGAAGGTGACCCGGGTGCTTTTATGGACAGAAGCCTGATGGAAGGAAACCCTCACCGCGTTCTCGAAGGTATGATGATCGCTGCAAAGGGGATTGGCGCCGACGAGGCATATGTTTATGTCCGGTTGGAATATCCTTTGGCTGTAAAGCGTATGAAGCTGGCCATTGAAGATGCTATGGAAGCTGGTATTCTAGGGGAGAATATTTTCGGAACAGGTAAAACCCTGCACATCCATGTAATGGAAGGTGCGGGTGCTTTTGTGTGTGGTGAGGAAACGGCTTTGATGAGTTCCATCGAAGGTAAACGTGGGATGCCATCGCCCAAGCCACCATTTCCGGCCAAGTGCGGACTCTATGGCAAACCTACCATCATCAACAATGTAGAAACTCTGGCTGCCGTTCCTTTAATTCTTCGCAATGGAGCTGATTGGTTTCGTGAAAATGGTACAGCTACCTCGGCTGGCACCAAAACTTTTGCACTAACGGGGCATGTGGCCAATACAGGTTTAATTGAAGTGCCTTTCGGAACAACCCTTCGCGAGATTGTCTATAATATTGGTGGTGGCGTAACCGATAATGCCGGTAATGTAACCGGTGAAGGTTTTAAAGCGGTTCAAATTGGTGGCCCTTCAGGTGGCTGTTTAACCGAAGCCGAACTTGACTTGCCACTGGATTACGATAACCTGATAAAAGTTGGCGCAATGGTAGGATCAGGCGGGTTGGTAGTGATGAACAAACAAACCTGTATGGTTCAGATTGCCCGGTTCTTTATGGAATTTACGCAAAACGAAAGTTGCGGAAAATGCGTGCCTTGTCGCGAGGGAACCAAACAAATGTTAAGCATACTTGACTCGATTATTGACGGAAGTGCTCAGGAGCAAACGCTGGATTTACTTCAGGAAACAGGGGAAGTAATAAAAATGGCCTCTCTTTGTGGATTAGGTAAAACAGCACCAAGTCCAGTGCTGTCGACCATGGAGAAATTCCGTGATGAGTACGAATTGCATATTATCAATAAGATTTGTCCGACAAACAACTGTAAAGCGTTGGCAGTGATTACTATCGATGCCGACTTGTGTATAGGTTGTACAGCTTGTGCCCGCAAATGTCCGGTGCAAGCCATATCAGGGGAGAAAAAGCAATTGCATACCATCGACCCTTTGATTTGTATTAAATGTGGAATTTGTGCTTCTGTTTGTAAGTTTAACGCTGTAATTGGATTTTAATATGGAAAACCAGGGAACAATAAATATAAACGGGGTTGACTACCCCATCGAAGGCGAGCGCAACGTGCTCGAGGTTATTAGAAAAGCGAATATTGAGATACCAACATTTTGCTATCATTCTGAATTAAGTGTTTACGGAGCCTGTCGCTTGTGTATGGTAGATATAAACGGGGGCAGTATTCAGGCTTCCTGTTCCACACCACCCGAAGCCGGAATGGTTATTAAAACTCATACAGAACAAATCCGAAAAATCAGAAAAGTTAACCTTGAATTGTTGTTGGCCAACCATGATGTAAGCTGCCCGTCGTGTGCCCGTAGCAACAACTGTAAGCTTCAGGATTTAAGTCGACGGTTGGGTGTCGACGAAAAACGCTTTAAAAAGACTGACAAAATTCGTCCCATCGATAACTTGTCGCCCAGCATTGTTTACGACCCCAACAAATGTGTGTTGTGTGGCGATTGTATCCGTGTTTGTAAAGAAGTTCAGAGTGTAGGAGCCATCGATTTTACTAAACGTGGTGCCGACACCATAGTAGGCGCCGCCTTTGGGAAAAGTCTGAATGAAGTTGAATGCGTGTATTGCGGACAATGTGTTTCTGTTTGTCCGGTTGGTGCTTTAACGCCAAAATCGGAAACAACTGAGGTGTGGAAAGCTTTGCACGATCCCACTAAAAAAGTGATTGCACAAATTGCTCCTGCCGTACGTGTGGCTATTGGCGAAGGATTTGGCATGTCGGCCGGGGAAACCAGCATGGGACAAGTGGTTTCTGCTTTGCGTAAATTGGGTTTCGATCAGGTGTATGATACTTCTTTTGCAGCCGATCTAACAGTTATTGAAGAAGCCAATGAGTTCATCAAGCGCAAAACTGAAGGTGGAGCACTGCCTCAATTCACCTCCTGCTGCCCCAGTTGGGTGAAATTTACCGAGCAATATTTCACTGATCTCATTCCTCACTTGTCGTCGTGCAAATCGCCTCAGCAAATGTTTGGTTCTGTGGCTAAAAGAGTTTTGCCGGAGATTTTGGGTGTCGACCGAAAAGATATTGTGATGGTATCTATTATGCCATGTACGGCCAAAAAATTTGAAGCCAAACGCGAAGAGTTTATTCATGAAGGAGAACCCGAAGTAGACCATGTACTCACCACAGAAGGTCTGGGCCGGATGATTGACGAAGCGGGAATTCAGTTCAGTAAGCTGGAACCTGAATCTCTTGATCTTCCGCTTGGCTTTAAAACCGGGGGTGGGGTATTGTTCGGTAATTCTGGTGGCGTAACCGAAGCGGTGCTAAGGTATGCCAGCGAAAAGCTCACCGGTAAAAAAATGGAAGACCATCATTTTGAATTGGTTCGTGGTAAGGATGGCCTACGTGTGGCTACGGTTAAATTAGGTGAAGTCACTTTAAAACTGGCCATGGTGCATAGTTTGTCGAACGCGCGAAAAGTTTGTCAGCAAGTGATGGCCGGAGAAGTGGATTATGATTTTATTGAAGTAATGGCTTGTCCGGGGGGGTGTATTGCCGGAGGTGGACAGCCTATAAGTTTCGAAACAGACTATAAAGCCAAACGCACCAAAGGTTTATACAAAGTAGATACCATGCTACAGTTGCACAAACCTCAGGATAATCCTTATGTAAAAGAGTTGTATACCAATTTGTTGGGAACACCGGGGAGTGAAACTGCGCATCTTTTATTGCATACGCACTACCACGGTCGTCGCCGGATTACAAACCAAAATATTGTGGTTCGCGATACAGCAGCCCATAAAATTAACGTTAGTGTTTGTGTAGGAACCAACTGTTATATCAAAGGATCTCAGGATATTCTTACACGACTAAACAAATATGTGGTAGAGAACAAATTGGCCGATCGTGTAGGATTTCAGGGGCAAGAAGAGATGGTGGATGTTAAAGCCACTTTCTGTTTCGAGAAATGCGAAAAAGCACCATTGGTGAGTATCGACAACATTCAAATTGAAAAGGCTACATTCGAGAAGGCTGTGGAGGTGCTTGAACGTCAGTTGGAAAAATTTAAAATGCCGGTGGAATAATGTTATTGCGGGTGTCCTGAATGTTTTTTGTGGTAAAAAGGACTTGTTAAGGGCACCCGCTTTATTCTTGGATGTCGGTCTGGTGTTTCACTAAAAAAAAAGGTTTAACAATGGTTTTGCAATCAAAAAAAATAATCCCTGTTATCTATACCAACAAGGCTGCTTGCCGCGATTGTTATCGTTGTGTACGGGCTTGTCCGGTAAATGCTATTAGTGTAATCAACGGACAAGCACAGGTTATTGCTTCCCGGTGTATTGCTTGCGGAACTTGTGTAAACGAATGTCCTCAGGGAGCAAAATCCTATCGCAGCGATTTAGAGAAATTAGACGACATGATTAATTCTTCTGAAAGAATTGCTTTTAGTATTGCGCCTTCATTTGCTGCCTTATATAGTCCATGGGAGCAAAAGCGTTTGCCTTCAGCCTTGCGGGCTTTGGGAGCAGTTTATGTGGGCGAAACAGCCATTGGAGCTTACGAGTCGGCGCAGGCTACGGCTGAAGCTGTGGAAAAAAATCCTGAAAAACAGCATATATGCTCGGCTTGTCCCGCGGTAGTAAACTTTATCGAAAAATACTATCCGGCATTGACTCCTGTGATTACACCGGTGGTTTCGCCCATGATTGCCCATGCACGGATGATGAAGAAATCGTTGGGAGCCGAGGTAAAAGTAGTTTTTGTTGGTCCTTGTACCGCCAAAAAAGATGAAGCCGCCAGGATCGAGCATCAGGGCCTGGTTGATGCAGTTCTTACTTTTGATGAATTGCAACAGCTGCTGCTTGCCTATAAAATAGAGTTGCGTAACTGCGAGGAAAGTGATTTTAATGACCATCCCCAAGGGCATGCAAGGTACTATCCGGTGGAAGGTGGTTTGCTTAAAACTGCTGGTTTAGGTGTTTCCTGCGATTCAGATCGGGTAGTGGCCGTGAGCGGAGAAAAAAATGTACGCCAGTCCCTGGAGACTTTAATGTATAACAAAAAACCCATGGTCATTGAACCCATGTTTTGCAATGGCGGTTGTGTTCATGGACCGGTTGGATTACAAAATAACAGTTTCCTGAATCGTAACGCAGTTATTGAGTACGCACGGAATCATCCAGGAATGGCGGCTGTTAATACGAAAACAGAGGTGTCATTTCATCAGCCTTTTAATCACAAGGCAGGACTGCACGTTCCCGAATATACCGAAGATCAAATTTTGGAGGTGTTGGCCAAAACAGGTAAAGAAAGCGTTGAAAACCAGTTGAATTGTGGAGCATGTGGGTATGAATCGTGTCGCGACAAAGCCATTGCCGTACTCGAAGGCATCGCCGAACTGGAAATGTGCATTCCTTACATGCGACGTCTGGCAGAACAAAAGAGTGACTTAATTCTTGAATCTGATCCTAACGGTATAGTCATTCTGGATGACAAATTGCAGATCGTTGCCATGAATCCTGCCTTCAGGAAGATGTTCTTTTGTACAGATGCCTTGCTCGACAAGAAAATTTCTTATCTTATTGATCCCGATCCTTTTGAGAAGTTGTTGCTCAATCCCACGGAGGTGGTGAAAAAAACCGTCACCTATAAGAGCTATAACCTCATGTGTCATCAAATGCACTACCACATTAAAGAGAGCAATCAGATGGTCGGGATTTTTGTAGACATCACCGACACGTTTATGACACGTGAAAAACTGAAGGAGGTAAAACGTGATACTTTGCTTCAGGCCAGGGAGCTGATTGATCATCAGGTGGATATGGCACAGGAGATCGCTCGCTTTTTGGGTGAAAGCTCTGCCCGGGGCGAGATGCTGATGAAAAAACTCATGTCGGCCATCGATGATAAATAGCAATCCTATGTCGTATCTTCATACCGAAATAATTGACGCATACAGTCCGAAAGTGGTTGGGAGTCCCAGTGGCGATTCGTTTGGGGTAATCCGTGAGGAAGATGCTGTTACGTTTATCCTATGCGACGGGTTGGGTTCGGGAATCAAGGCGAATATTTCAGCTACTTTCACCATGAATCGGGTGTTGGGCATGATGAAAACAGGTGTGAGCATGCGTGAGGCTTTTTATTACGAAGTAACCCGATTGAACAAGCAATGGGGGAAAGGCCATCCCTTTGCAGTTTTTTCGTTAGCACGGATACTCAATAACGGAGATGTTTCGGTATTGTCGTACGATAGTCCGCCCCCGGTTTTGGTCAGCACGTTAGCTGCCGTGGTATTGAAACACAGGGTTTTTACTATCGGTAAGGCCGTTATTTATGAGTCGAATGGTACTATTGGCGAGGGGGAAGGCATTCTGCTGATGAGCGATGGCATAACCCAGGCAGGTCTGGGCAATGGCCTGATTAATGGATGGGAAGCCCATGGTGTAGCCAAATACATTACTAGTCAGCTGATGTTTCACGGACTGCAACACACCGATGTGCCAAAAGTGGTTCATCGCAAGGCCCGGGAATTTTGGGGCAAAGCCCATGGCGACGATTGTACAGCAGTTTTTGCTTTGTGCCGCAGGGGAATTACCGTTAACCTGATTACGGGTGTGCCGGCCAATAAGCAACACGACAAGCAATTTGTAGAGGCGTTTAATCAGATGCCCGGAATTCAGGTGGTATGTGGCGGAACAACATCGTGTATGGTGGCGCGTGAATTAAAGCGATCATTGGTAGTTACCGAAGATGAGCATAGTACGCTGTCGCCGCCATCCTATAAAATTGAACACATTACTTTAGTCACCGAAGGTGTTATTACCCTAAACCAGGTATATAATTTATTGGGTGAAGATACTGACGATCTAATCGATGAAAGTGCCGTATATGAGCTAAATGCCTTGTTAACTAATGCCGATAGAATTCATCTTTGGGTTGGATCGGCCACGAATCCCGGGGCAGGACATATACAGTTTCTCCAGCAGGGAATTTTGCCGCGAAAAAAAATCGTTCCCTTAATTGCTGAAAAACTTCGATCCATGGGCAAGCTGGTGGTGGTGTTTGAGGATGAATAGGTGTGTTTTTTTAACCTACCTTTTTTCGGTCTGATGATAATGACTACGTTAGTCTTTGTATTTATCAACCGGAACAAGCCTTTCATCTCGCCGCCGCGGGAGGAGACAGTGAGCGTTTTTTATGGCAATATTGTTGTTGATTAATGACGATCATATGTGCACACTTTTCTATTTCAACTTCTCGATTTCAAATGCAGTATTAAATCGCTTCATTTTTATCACAGTTTTTAGATCAAAAACTCCTACTCTTTGGCATACATAATTTCATAAACGTCATCGTATTGCAACAGGTAGTCGTTCAACTTTTTAAACAACTCGCGCTGTGCCCAATTGGAACCTTTTCCTCCTTTTTGTATTCGCAAATCGAAAAAATCGCCGCCAAAGGTATTACTAGAAACAAAGCCTGTAACTGCCACGTATAATTTCCCTGTGCTGTCCTTTGCCGTGTAAAACTTTAAACGGGCCGAATACTGACCCATCATTACATCAAATAGAGAGGCTAAGGCTGTGTAAATTGTATCTCCCGAAATGTAATGATTCGACATCAGTCTTGGTTTATTATCTGTCTGATTAATCTGAAGCGACTTCCCTTTGTTGTTATTGTCTTTAGGCGTATCTTTCTGTATTTTTTCTTTGTATACACGAAATCCTCTTGTGTCGATGAAATCGGCAAACCTTTCTTTGGCTCGTTCCATGGATGAGTCACCAACATACACAATGATGGTATTGGCTTGCTTAAACTTCTTTTCTCAAAGGTCTGTGCTTTAACTACATTGAACGTGATCATCAGCGGCAATAAGGCGTATGGGATGTAGAAAATTTTCATTGGAGTAAGGTTAGCACTTTATTGAATTGATCCACTCCGAAAAGACGTTCATTTCTAAAAAAAGTTTTTTAAACCGAAAAACCTGCAAGGAAATAGCAACGAGCAACAAATACAAGTTGATTCCCCGACGAACGGAGGCGATTCAGAGAACCACAAATGTTGAGTTTCAGCAGTCCTCAGCTCTCGCCTTTTAATGGCTATCAAAAGGCGAGTGCGAGAGATTCCCGGGATGAAAAACAAACGAAAAACGAAGGTTTTCCCCAGAGAGCACACGCCAAAATCAACCCCTAGCCTCGATAACTTTATAGCCCGGAGTCTGGTGGTGGTGAGCTTTGTCGAAAAATACTATCCAGCATTAACTCATGTGATTTCACCGGTGGTTTCGCATATGATTGCCCATGCCCGGATGACGAAGAAATCGTTGGGGGCACAAGTAAAAGTGATTTTTGCAGGTTCTTGTACAGCCAAAAAAGACGAAGCTTCACGAAATGAACATCAAGGCATCGTTTCTCACCACGCCAAAAGCCAATTGCCTGCCCAAACACCACTTCAAAGTGCCGTAGGCACGACCGACAATGTAACCCCGGATTTCAATCCGGGTTAAAAAAGGAATAGTGCTGACAGGGAGGTTAGATTTCCCCTCCTTGCTTAGATTCATGCCATAGGCAGACAAGAATATCTACCCTTTCCAAATGCTAATGTTCATTATCTTTGTTCTATGGTAGTTGGTGAGCAAATGGATGGTTAAAAATATTGCCGCGTGTTTGCACAGGTCTCAGGCATGAAATTATTCCATGGAGGGGGCGGGTTCTCCAAAGCATACTTGTGGTATTTTTGTTACTTGATTTCTAAAACAATGAAGGGGGTGTGGCTGAAGGGTTGTTTTTTCTATAATTTGCTAAAAAGCAGCATGCTTGTTTTATGGGTTTGGGGATTGTACGCACCTGTTTATGCACAGTTGCCGGAAGCAAAACAATTGGATTACGACACCAATTACTACCACAGTTACACCGATAAGGTTACCACAAGGCTATATTCATCAGTAAAATACGCAAATTTCAGCATACAAGACACCCGGCTTAAAAAAGTGCTTCGTTACGACATCAACAACAGGGTTATGCTGGGACTGGGTGCAAATTATTCCATTTTTGGCTTAAACATTGCCTTTAACCTCCCATTTAATAAGCGCGATTTCGATAGATTTGGCGAAACGGAATACATTGATTTGCAATCGCATCTGTACTTGCGGAAATATGTAATTGATTTATTTTTACAGCGTTACAAAGGAATGTATTTGGCCAACTCTGCCGATATGATTTCAGGGTGGGATACACCCGACAGCAATTACCTGCGACCTGATTTAAGGTTGGTTGATGCTGGTTTGAACGTGCAATATATTTTAAACTCAAAAAAATTTAGCTACCGGGCGGCCTATGTTCAAAACGAATGGCAGAAGCGAAGTGCCGGATCGTTTATTTTTGGTGCTTCTGCTTTTTATGCCATGGTAAAAGGCGATTCATCGGTTGTGCCCACATTGGTTATTCCTGCCGATTTTGCCGATGGCAGCGGTTACGACAAATCAACACAATTTACCTTAGGAGTTCATGGGGGCTATACCCAAACTTTCGTGGCCTGGCAGCGCTTTTTTTTGGTAATCGGACTATCGGCTGGTCCGGCTTTGGGTTATGCTACCGTGCACGAAACCGCGATCAATAAAAAAACCAAGGGTGGTATATCCGTGAATCTTAACGGGATGATACGTGGATCGATTGGCTATAACAGCTACCGCTTTTATGTAGGATTCTTCTACCTGAATCACATTATTGGGAATGATTTACCCATCAATAATTTGTGGAACACCATGAACACCGGTAATTTTAGGTTTAATCTGGTTTACCGTTTTAGCTTGAAAAAGCCTATCAAGTGGTTAAATGTTGATTATTGGGAATGGTTAAAAAAATAACGCTGAAAGACGCCTTTGCGACCAGACACGAAATAGTTGTTTATGTTTTTCGAATTAGACCAACAAATACAGAGGGTAGTGAGGTTGCCAGATCGTATCGGTTTAATCCAGTTCGCCCCGCATAACTTCAAGAGCAATCGAAATTTTTTCAACCAACTCATCGACCAATGCGCTTACCTGGTGTAAATTTTGGCCATTTCGACAGAACAACTCGAGCGTTCGTATGATTTGCAGCGCGTCCCGGATGTCAAAAACATCTATTGATGGTTTGATGCGGTGAGCCACCGTAGCTACTTCATCATATAAATTATTGGAAGCACTGTTTTTGAGCAGTGTCAATTCGGGAGGAATGGTTTGTATAAACAAGTCGACCATTTCGAGAATTTGCTGTGGGTCGTCGCCAACAAAACCCGATAATTTGTTAAGACTATATGGTTTACTGCTCGTAATCATTAAATTTCGCTGTTTTTAAGCATTCTGTATATCGTAGACTTCCCAATATTCAATTGTTTTGCTGTCTCGAGAACATTTCGATCATTTTTTTGCAAGAAATAACTGATGATTCTCCTGTTGTATTCTTCCAGCGAGCAGTCGGCGCTTAAAAAGTTGGCGATGGGATCGGTAGCATTAAAGTTGATGTTGTCGGGCTCTATTTCATCTCCGTCAGAGAGAACGGTAGCCAGCTCGACAACGGCCTTTAGCTCGCGAACATTTCCGGGATAACTGTAGCTTATCAGTTTTTTTTGTGTATCAGGGCTGAGATTCTTGGGTTTAAGCTTGTTTTCACGACAAAATTCATCGGCAAAGTATTTGGCCAGGATGATAATGTCGGTGCCACGTTGCCTCAACGGAGGCAATTCAATGGGCAGTCCCAGCAAGCGGTAGTAGAGGTCATCGCGAAACTGTCCTTGCTTTACCTCTTCAGCCAGGTTGCGATGTGTCGACACGATGAGTCGTACGTCGAGCTTAACGGTTTCATTGCCACCCAGGCGTGTCAGTTCATTTTCTTGTAGCACCCGAAGCAATTTCGATTGCATGTTGATGTTCATTTCACCTATTTCATCCAGAAAAAGCGTTCCCCCGTTGGCTTGCTCAAACTTACCAATTTTTCGGGCATTTGCTCCGGTAAAGGCACCTTTCTCGTAGCCGAACAATTCACTTTCGATAAGTTCGGATGGGATGGCGGCCACATTTACAGCCACAAAAGGCTGTGCCGACCGAACGGAATTGTAGTGAATAGCCTTGGCTACCAGTTCTTTTCCTGTACCTGTTTCTCCGGTAATGGTAACCGAAATTTTGGCCTTTAAAGCACGATCCATTAAAGCAAATACGCTTTTAATGCCGGAGCTGTTACCAATTATGTTGCTGAAATTGTATTTTTTCCCTACCTCTTCCTTGAGTTCGGTGATTTCATTTTTAAGTTTTTTGTTTTCGCGAATTTTGTTGGCAATATGCCACAGCCTATCCTTTGTGTCCTCATCCTTTACATAATAATCATACGCTCCCTCTTTGATAAGGTAAACAGCGGTTTTTACATCCTCCTGCCCCGAAACCATGACGACAGGAATTTCAGGATAGTCGGCATGCAACTTTTTCAGAATAATATCTCCGGTAAAATCAGGTAGCCGATAATCCAATGAAATCATATCCGGTTTCTGGTACATTTGGTTTAAAAAGTCTTTCCCATTTTGGAAGAGTACGACTTCATTTTCGGGATTAAGCTGTAAGTGTCGCTTCAAAAGCTCTCCGTAGAAACGATCATCTTCGACAATAAATATTTTAAATGAGCTCATAATCAATATATTTTGGGCTATTGTTTCCTATAACCAAAGCAAAGATACACAAAGATTCCATATTTTGGAAAAGTTTTCAAAAATAAAACGCAGAGCGAAGTGGAGGGGTTAACATTTGTCGCGGAGGAGCTGCTCACTACGTTTGCCCGATTTTGTTAATTTTACCGCCGTAAAAAAACTTCTAAATGAAATTATTCTTTCGGTTGTTATCCAGATTTCTGATAACGTTTCTGGTTATTGTGTTGGGCGTGGTAATCATGTTTTATCTGCTTGCCCCTGTTTATCAGTTTTCTGGACCGGTACCTTTTTCAGGAAAAAAACTTTACAACCCCTATCAGCATATGAATTCGGATAATTGGCTGAAATACAATTTTCAGGTGCAGTCGAAAGCATGGATGGGGCTGACCTCGGGACGCGACAACACCAATACCCTTATCGATAGCATATATCACCAGTTGGGATTCGATCATGTAGCCACGTCTGATTACCAGAAAATAAACACTTTTAAAAGCGACGATCGGGCGTATATACCTACTTATGAGCATGGTTACAATATCTTTAAAACGCATCAGGTGTGTATCGATTCAAAAAAAGTGCTTTGGACAGATTTGCTTTTTTGGCAGACCCTGAGCATGAAACAGTGGATTCTGGATTTACTTGATAAAGACACACGTTTTGTGGTGCTCGCTCACCCTTTGTTGCGTGGGGGCTATACACTAAACGACATGAAGTACCTGACCAATTACGAAGGAATAGAGGTGCTGAATAACATGCGGGTGAGTATAAACCATTGGGATGAAGCGCTTTCTTCAGGTCAGAGGGCCTGGATTATTGCCAACGATGATGCACATGATGTAACCAACAGCAACGAAGTAGGACGCCGTTTTACCCTGATCAATTCGCCCTCCGACGAAAGGGAAAAAGTAATGGAGGCCTTAGAACAAGGCAACGCCATAGGTGTCGACTTTTTTAGAATAAACGACGAACCCATGCAGGATAAATACCTGCGGTCGAGAAGCTTGCCCGTACTCACCAACGCCAGCCTAAACAGCGATACTTTTTTTGTATCGGTAAATACTACTGCCGCAAATATCCGGTTTATCGGGCAGAACGGGCGCTTGCTTTACCAGCTGTCTGATACTACCCAGGCCTCTTTCGTTGTCCCTGATACAGAACCGTATATGCGTACCGAAATAGAATTTTACGATAAAAGTGTCTTTTATCTGAATCCCGTTATCCGTTACAGTGGCGACAAAATCTCAACAAAAAAAACAGCTACTGTTGACCCTTCCAAGACCTTGTATTTAAGGATTGGGTACTTTATAACAGCACTCCTTATTGCTTATTTTTTGCGACGCTATTTATCAAAACGGGTCACTAAATAAGCGTATCGAGATGAAAGCCCAAACACCGAATTATACTAACTATGCGATGCTGCTGATTGTTGTTTCGGCAATGGTCAGAGGTGTGTTAGCCGGGTGGCTTGAGTTGGGCAATGACGAAGTTTACTATCGGTTGTATGCCCTTTATCCTGATTGGTCATATTTTGATCATCCGTTGATGGTGGGATGGACCATCCGGTTGTTTAGTTTGGATTTGCTGTTTAGCCACGAGTTTTTCATTCGTCTGGGTTCGGTAATTCTGGGTTCAGTGAACACCTGGATCATGTTTTTAATTGGCAAAAACCTTTATAATGCGCGAGCCGGTTGGTTTGCAGCTTTGCTCTATACCTCTTCTGTATATGGTTTTGTAATAACCGGAACGTTTATACTGCCCGACACGCCACAAGGATTGTTTTGGTTGTGGTCGTTGTTGATTATGCTTCAAACCTTGCCTTTTTCACCCGACAACAGAAACGTGAGAAGAAACTTCCTTTTACTGGGTTTTTTGCTGGGCTTGGGCATTTTGTCGAAGTACACCGTGGTTTTTTTATGGGGAGGCACGGTTTTGTATCTGTTGATCTACAACCGCCGTTGGTTCAAAAGCCTTTATTTTTACTATGCCCTGGCCATCACTGCTGTTTTGATGCTGCCGTTATTAATATGGAATTTACAAAACGATTTTATCAGTTTCACTTTTCATGGCAACCGGGTAAACACGGCCGGTTTTGTTTTTCGCCCCGACTATTTCCTGACGGAAATAATGGGCGAGTTTTTGTACAATAACCCGATAAACTTTGTTTTAATTGTTATGGCGGTTGGGGTTGCTTTTAAAGGAAAACTTACCAGTGACCCAAAAAAAACCAGGATTATCCTGCTTATGGGGCTTCCGCTCATTGCCGTTTTTCTGTTCTTTTCGTTGTTTCGCAGCACCTTACCACACTGGACCGCACCGGGTTATACCACCCTTATTCCGTTGGCTGCCGTGTGGCTTGCAGCCAAACCTTCAATGAAAACAATTCCAGGGATTATTCAATCGGCCTTGGCCTTGTTGATTTTTACTTTAATCCTGGGGATGCTTCAAATAAGGACAGGCCTTATTCCACTGGATAGCACCACGACGTATGAAAATTTGGGTGAAGATGATCCTTCGCTCGATATGTTTGGTTACCGTGAAGCGGGAAAAGCTTTTGGGCAAATTGTTTCACGCGACATGCAAACGGGCGAGATGCTTCCATCTAGTTTTCTGGTGGGGAACAATTGGTTTCCGTTGGCCAATTACGATTATTACGCGGCCACACCGGCCAATTTAAAAAGCATGGCCATCGGCACGCTCGATAAAATACACCTTTACGCGTGGATTAACCGCGCTGAGGGTGGGTTTGTAACCGGGAATGATGCCTATTATATTACTGACAGCCGCGACTTTCGTCCTCCCGACAGCCTGATGCGTAGTTATTTTGAGCAAGTGATACCTGCCGACACCATCGAAATACAACGAGGAGGAAAGCCAGCCAAGCGTATATTCATTTTCCGGATGAAAAACCTGCAGCGTATTCCTGACGATCCACTTCTGCGGTAAACTAATCCAGTTCGCGGTGTTTGTTGTCGCATAATGCACCTTCTGCGCTATGGCGACACATGCACCACTTAACCAATTGCTTTTCTTCAACAACCACTTTTTGAGGCTTGAATGAAGTACCACGATGGCTTCCATCGCAAAACGGCTGGTTAGCCGAACGTCCGCAGGCACACCAAAAATAGATGCCTGGCTCCATCACCATTTTTAGGGAACGTTTTTGCACAACAACAGGCTTATTGCTATCCATGATCGGTAGTTGATTTAATTAGTTACCTGCTTTTTACAAAGGAATGTTTCCATGTTTTTTCGGCGGATTACTTGCCGATTTGTTGGCCGTCATTTCGAGGGCCTCAACAATTTTACGGCGTGTATCATGTGGATAAATAATCTCGTCGATATACCCTAATTCAGCTGCCTTATAGGGGCTGGCGAAGTTGTTTCTGTATTCGTCAACGGCCTTTTTCCTATCCTCCTCGCTGAGGGCATTGCGGTAAATAATACTGACAGCACCATCCGGACCCATCACGGCAATTTCAGCGGTTGGGTAAGCATAATTCATGTCGGCACCAATGTGTTTACTCGACATTACGTCGTAAGCGCCTCCATAGGCTTTGCGGGTTATGATGGTAATTTTGGGAACGGTAGCTTCCGCGAAAGCATAAAGCAACTTGGCTCCATGTTTGATAATGCCACCAAATTCCTGTGCTGTTCCGGGCAGGAATCCGGGCACATCTTCAAAAGTAATCAGCGGTATGTTGAAGGCATCGCAGAAGCGGACAAAGCGTGCAGCTTTCGTTGAGCTGTCGATATCTAAAACGCCGGCCAGTACCTGAGGCTGATTGGCTACAATGCCAACAGAACGTCCGCCGATACGGGCAAATCCCACGATGATGTTTTGTGCAAAATGCGGTTGTACTTCCAAAAAGTGACCATTGTCGATAACAGGCATGATGATATCGAACATGTTGTAGGGTTTGTTGGCGTCAACGGGCACAACTTCATCGAGCTTGAAAATCTGGCGTTTTGGGTCATCAGTACATATTTTCACAGGCGGGTCTTCCATGTTGTTGGAAGGCAGAAAACTCATCAGCTCGCGAAGCATCATCATGGCCTGTTCATCGTTGTCGGCGGTAAAGTGTGCCACCCCGCTTTTTTTGTTGTGGGCCATTGCCCCACCCAAATCTTCTTTGGTTACCTCCTCATTGGTTACGGTTTTGATCACATCAGGACCGGTAACAAACATGTAGGAAGTTTCTTTTACCATGAGGATAAAATCGGTGATAGCCGGAGAATATACCGCACCACCGGCACAAGGTCCTAATATGGCTGATATTTGAGGAATTACGCCGGAGCTTCGTACATTGCGGTAAAAAATGTCGGCATAACCAGCAAGGCTTTCAACACCTTCCTGAATGCGTGCGCCCCCTGAATCGTTTAGCCCGAAAACAGGGGCTCCCATCTTCATGGCCAGATCCATTATTTTAATAATCTTGTCGGCGTTGGCACGACTAAGCGATCCGCCAAAGACAGTAAAATCCTGTGCAAAAACATAGACGAGCCGGTCTTCAATTTTGCCATAACCTGTTACCACGCCATCGCCCAGAAATTTGGTTTTGTCCATTCCGAAATCGGTGGCCCGATGGGTTACAAACTTATCTATTTCGACAAAAGTGCCCGGATCGAGCAGTAATTCAATGCGTTCGCGAGCGGTAAGCCGTCCGGCAGCATGTTGTTTGTCAATGCGTTCCTGTCCTCCACCTAATTCGGCCTTGCGGCTTTTTTCCTCGAGCAGTCCTATTTTCGATTTTAATGACATGGTATTAACTGTTATAGGTTTTCAAAATGATTTTTAAACTTGGAGCCGATTATTCCAGCATAATGAGTGGCTGATGGCCATCGATATTGTCTCCTTCTTTGACCAGGATCTTTGTTATAAGTCGGTCTTTTACAACCTTGTATTCGCTTTCCATTTTCATGGCCGAGACAATAATTACCGTATCACCTCCTTTTACCCGATCCCCTTCATTTACCAAAATCTTCACTACTTTTCCCGGCATGGGGGTCGAGATGTAGTTGCTGTCTTCTGCCTCAGCTGATTTCCGGCTGTTCTTGTATTTGGTTTCGGCATCAATAATTTCCACATCGAAAGCATTGTACAATGTGTTTACCAGATATTTTTTGTTTTCGGTAGGAAGCAATTCAACATTATAGGAAATGCCATCCAGTAAAATAGAGTAAACACCGTGTTCAACTTCAACTATATCAACGGTATAATGGCGGTTATCTATTTTAAAGTCGGCCAGATTTCCTTCCTTTGCCCACATTTCAATTTGATGAACCTCCTCATTAAGTTTAATTTCGTAAGCCATAATTAAGTTGATTTTTGTTATAATTTTTTCAGGTTAGTGGCGCGGCCATAATTTTTCCAATTGCTTACCGGACGTTTGCAGTATTTACTTTTTTTGGTGTTTTCTATTTTACTCATGTAATCAAAAAAGGCGGTGATTGCTGCTACATCTTTAAGTCGTTGCGAGGCGTTATCCTTTGGTTTAAGCTGTTCTTCATGATCCTGAATAAAGTGGGTGTTGTATTTTCCCTCAACGAATGCCGGGACTTCCATAATGCGGTTCAGGAAGGGAATGGACGTTTTGATTCCGGTAATTTTGTAGGCATGTAATGCCCTTCGCATCCGGTCGATGGCCTCCTGGCGGGTTTGTGCCCAAACAATAAGTTTCGAAATCATGGGATCGTAATAAATCGGGATTTCGTAGCCTGCATACACGTAACCATCGTGACGTACGCCTAAGCCAAGCGGCTCGGTAATGTGTTTTATCATCCCTGGACTGGGCATAAAATTGTTGTCGGGATCTTCGGCGTAAATACGCACTTCAATGGCATGTCCATGTTGTTTCAGATCTTCCTGTTTGAAAGGCAGTTCTTTGCCGTTTGCGATATCAATTTGAATTTTTACCAGATCAACGCCAACCACCCTTTCGGTGATGGGATGTTCAACCTGAAGGCGGGTATTCATCTCCAGAAAATAGTAGTTGAGGTTGTCATCAACAATAAATTCGATGGTACCTGCTCCGCTGTAATTCACGGCTTTGGCAGCGGCCACGGCGTGAGCTCCCATTTCCTGACGTACAGCCTCAGTCATAATTGGCGAGGGCGTTTCTTCAACTACTTTTTGATGACGTCGCTGAACGGAACATTCCCGTTCAAACAAATGGACGCAGTTGCCGTGCTTGTCGGCAACAATTTGAAATTCAATATGGTGTGGCGAGCTAATGTACTTTTCGATATAAACGGCATCATTACCAAAAGCTGCTTTAGCTTCCGACCGGGCTGCGCTTACCGAAGACAGAATGTCTTCTTCTTTCTTAACCAAACGCATTCCTTTTCCACCGCCTCCTGCGCTGGCTTTTACCATCACAGGTAATCCTATTTCCATTATTACCCGAACAGCTTCTTTTAGGTCGGTGATGGGCTCAGTAGTGCCCGGCACGACCGGCACATTGGCCGTTTGCATTTTTTTTCGGGCTGTTATTTTGTCTCCCATGGTATCGATGGCATAAGCCGAAGGACCAATAAAAATGATGCCCTCCTTCTCACAACGCTCAGAAAATGCCGCGTTCTCCGACAGAAAACCATAACCGGGATGGATGGCATCAGCACCACTTCGCCTGGCCACCTCAATGATGTTGTCGATAACCAGGTAACTCTCAGCTGATGGCGCAGGGCCAATACAATAAGCCTCGTCGGCAAACCTCACATGCATCGAATGGCGGTCAGCCTCCGAAAAAACAGCCACAGACTTGATTCCCATTTCTCGGCAGCTGCGCATAATCCGCACTGCAATCTCTCCTCTGTTGGCTACCAAAATTTTCTTGATCATATCTTTTTCAATTTAATTGACATGTATTCAGTTTATTAAGACTAATTACAGCTAACTTTTGAGGGCGTAAAGATAATAAAAAGTGTTATCTACAACTTAACATATGTAATTCGGAGAATATGATTTGATTTGGAATGCCAAAAAAAAATACAATTGCACTGGCCTATCGTGTTGAAAAAGAATTTGTTTCGAAGAATATACTGCCACTTTGACCTGGTCGAAAAATTAAATTGCTGTGGTTTTTATTGGTAGTTCCATTTCCCTAAAAAACAAAAACGGCTTTTTCATCATTTAAGCTGATCATTGTTCCTTGTAAGAAAAACTCAGATTGCCCGTGTAATGTTAAACTAAACAACCGTACATTTGTAAAAATTAAAACTTGAAAGCCATTTGTTCAAATGAGAAATATTGTCTTTTTGCTTGTGTTATTTATGTCCTCACACATTGGTTTAGGACAGGTAAATTTGGAGGCCTCTTTAGATAAAGCCATTTATTCTGTGCAGCTCGATGGACTTGGTGAAATGTATTACGGAATAGATTACCAGTTGAATACCTGCACCATTTACCGCGATGACTATACCACCTACAAAAGCATTGCTATTGATGTCCCTGATAATCAAACCCTGTACGAAGTGGCTTATGTGTCCACCAGGTTATTCAACAACGACGATCAGGTAGAATTGTTGGTGGTTTACTATGAGTATCGAAGCACTTCTGACACCTCGGGATATTTGGTTTATACCACCAAAGTTGTTAACGAAGTGGGGGTTACCTTTTTAAACCTTCCGAATGGAGGTTACAGCACGGTTTATAACCAGGAAAACGATCTGTCGAAGCTGTTGTGTTTTGTGTACGACTTTTCGTTAAGCCCTTATTCTGTTTTTACCAACATATACTCCATTCCAGGCAAATGGAATGGAGTAAAGGAGGAGTCACCAAATTCCAATGCTAACCCTTTTCCAAATCCGGCTCACGGATTTATTAATATACCCATCCCCGACGATTTCAAAGGACAGTCATCGGAGCTGTATTGGCTTGATTTTACGGGAAAAGTGATCAAACACGAAGTCATTTCTACCGATCAATCGGCTGTAACTGTTGGCACAGAGAGGCTACCTGCCGGCATCAGTTTTTATTACATTGAGTCGGAAAACGCAAAAACTTCTATTAAAAAAGTAATTGTTCAATAGCTCAGAGCACCGGATGGGTCTGAGTTTGGTTCAATCATGGTAGGGTTTTACTTCACCGCGCCACAATCGGGATTTTCTGCCGGAAGGCGCAAAAAGAACGTAGTCCCTTTCTTAGGTGTGCTTAAAAAATCAACTTCCCCTTTCAGGTATTTTTCACCAAACAGTTTCATGCTATAAGTGCCTATACCGCGGCCAAGTCCTTTGGTAGAAAAGGATCGGTTGAAGAGCTGTAATTGAATTTCTGATGGAATCACCACCTTATTATGAACAGAGAAGGCTATTTTCTCGTCTTTGCGCTTACAATCCAGCGTCACGGTATCACCGGGCATAGTCGCCTCCAACGCATTTTTGAGCATATTGCCAAGTATACGGCGTACGAGGATATGATCTGATTTAAATTCAACCTCTTCAGCATCTGACTGAATATGAATAAATTTATTAGTACACACCTCATGATTGGCATAAATTGAGGCCACATCCTGTAATATTTCGAGCGAGGCGATTTTCTTACAGTTGAGTACCAGGGCACCGTTTTCGGCCGCAGTGAGTAGTCGTTGCGATTTTATTTCCTCAATCAGGTGATTTGTTCCCCTGTTAATAATTTTAGCCATTTCGGCCATTTCTTGTGGATCTTCGGTTATTTCGAGTACCGAAGTGAGACCCGAAATACCTCCGGCTGCATTTAAAATATCGTGAAAAAAAACTTGCTCTAAGGCCTGTTTTCTCTTTTCGTTGCTTATGTCTTCGATAGCGAATATTGTATAAGGCTCATTTTCCCATTCGTAGGGAGTGGCTGTTACTTTGAGGTCGAGGGCTCCGCTGTTNNGATGGCATTTACTGCGCCACATACGGTACAAAACTTTGTTGTGCCGCAGCCTCCCGGGGCTTCGATGGCATGAATGCAAAACACGGCCTCACCGGGTCTTTTTCCAATTAAAGTATTCAGGTTGGCAGCACCCAGTTTTTGGAAAAACAATTTGTTAGCATACACTATCTGTCTATCTTTGTTCAGAATGGCCACCATGGTTGAGGTAACGTTTAACAATTTACTCAACACTTCGGCTTTGCCAAACATGGTGTTTTGTTCCAGTATTTTTTTATCGGAACTGCGTTCTGCCGGAGCAAAGTCCGTATGAATTGACATTGAAGATTTTAACATACTATGAGCTTAGAAGTATTGTTTCCAAAGGTAATTCATTTATCCTTAATAACCAAGGAAAGCCCTATTTTTTTCGGTAACCAATTTTCTCAGTTTGGTTTCTGGTGGCAGCGAAGCATTTGCGACACAACGGCTCATAAGCATCTGTTTCACCCAGTAGCACGAGTTTTTGATCCTGTGTGGTGCGGTGCGAGTAACTCGCCAGGCTTCCGCATCGCATGCAGATGGCATGTACTTTTGTAACATATTCTGCCGAAGCCAGCAGCAAGGGGATTGGGCCAAAGGGTTTCCCCAGAAAATCCATGTCGAGTCCGGCTACAATCACTCGTTTCCCCTGATCGGCCAGCTGATTGCAAACACTTACCAGTTCATTATCAAAAAATTGGGCTTCATCAATTCCAACTACCTCAAATTCTTCGGCATAAAACAGAATTTGCGAGGCGTTTTCAACAGGAGTTGACGAAACCGATTTTGCATCGTGTGAAACCACATTCTCTTCATCGTAGCGGGTGTCGATAGCGGGTTTAAATATCTCCACTTTTTGTTTGGCTATGCGTGCCCGGTTTAGCCGCCTGATAAGCTCTTCGGTTTTCCCCGAAAACATGCTGCCGCAAATGATTTCGATCCATCCTGATTTTACATTTATATTTCGGTCTTTTTCCAGAAACATCGTTTTGTATTCAATATTCTTTTTACTTTTGAACGAAACAAATGTAAGGAACTTTTTACCAATGGATAAAGAAAAATTTCTCTTGAACTTAAATCTGGAACTGGATACGTTTAAAGCGCATGTAAACAGGTTAAAACCCGCGGGTTACACTATCCATCCGCTGGATTTGGAATTGCTCAGAAAAAAAATATTCGATTTGTACGACCTGGTACTTTCGTTTGAGAACGTGCCTGAAAGCCCTCTCAAAACCGAAAAATCCGAGACTGTCGTAGCGAAGCCAAAGGCCGTTACGGAAGTACCACCTGAAACGACTTTCAAAAAAGAGCCTGTACCTGTTGAGTCACCTTTGGCCGAAGACGTGGAGCTTGAGAAAATCAGTGTGCCTCAGGTAGAGTTTAAGGAAGAGATAGCGATATTGAAAGCGGAGGAGGAAAAGCCGGTTGCCGAGGAGCTAATTCCTGAGCCGGATAAACCGAGCCCTGTTGTACCTGAGCCGATGCCATTGTCTGAAGAACACAAGCCGGAAGTGATAAAAGAAAGCCCTAAGCCACCAAAGCCGGAACCGGTAAAAACTACCTTGGATTTGTTTTCCGCTTCAGCGGATTACATGGCCGAAACGACAGTTGACAACAGCCTGGCCGGCAAAATGCAGAAAGAGAAAATCGCAAACATCAGGTCGGCCATCGGCATAAACGAGAAGTTTTTGTTTTTAAATGAACTCTTTAAAGGCGATCTGTCGAGGTATAACCGGGTTATCGATGAGTTGAATGCCATGCAAACCAAACAGGGTGCTGAAACTTACCTTATCGAACTAAAGGTGGCCGGACAATGGAAAGAAGATTTGCCGGCTTTTGTAAAGCTGAAAGAAATTGTTTTTAGGAAATACTAGCCGTAACTAATTTTTAAAAGTCAAGCTTTTTTGAAGTCAGACATGAAAAATACCGGACTCTATCTCGTTCCAACGCCAATCGGAAATTTGGACGACATGACTTTCAGGTCGGTTCAAATTTTGAAATCTGTTCAAACCATACTGGCCGAGGACACCCGGACAAGTGGCAAGTTGCTGCATCATTTTCAGATTGAGACCCGCATGCAGTCGTACCATCAATTTAATGAGCACCATGTACTTGACGGGTTGGTAAATCGCATTTTAAGTGGTGAAACAATGGCTTTGATTACGGACGCAGGCACTCCCGGCATTTCCGATCCGGGGTTTTTACTTGTCAGGGCTTGTGTGGAAAAGGGGATCGAAGTTGAAACCTTACCCGGAGCAACCGCTTTTGTTCCTGCGTTGGTCAATTCATCGTTGCCGTGCGATAAGTTTTTTTTCGAAGGATTCCTTCCTCATAAAAAGGGACGGCAAACGAGGCTTAAGTACCTGGCTGAACTACCTTACACGCTTGTTTTTTATGAATCTCCTCATCGTCTGGTGAAAACCCTACAGCAGATTGCCGAATTTTTTGGGCACACACGAAAAGTAGCCGTATCGCGCGAACTCACCAAGATTTACGAAGAAACCATCCGAGGATCGGCCTTGGAGGTGATGGCACACTACGAAAAATCAACTCCAAAAGGAGAGATTGTGATCGTTGTTGAGGGTAAACCGGAATAAGCAGTTGTATCAACTCTCTACCCAATCCAAAGCCTCTTCCAGCGTTTCGAAAAGTCCAATTTCCCAGGACGTTTCTTGCATTTGCTCTTTGTAAAGATCGATTAATTTAATAATGGACTTGTTTCGGGTAACATGAGCGGCTTTTACGTGGCTGTTCCATCGTGTTGACTGAAAATCAAGTTGTGCAATGATGGAGGTTTCTTTCTCAGAGACCAGAAAATCTGTCACCTCGCTAAAATCAGCGATTTGATACCGCAGTGATTCAAATCTCGGATCTCTGTATAACTGGCCATTCGCTGCCATATTTTCTTCGAATGTAACAATACCGAAAAAGCGGACGATGACACCATCCGGTCTCCAGACTATCGTGTAGGGCATAAAATTTAGTTTTGGTGGCGCAAAGTTAATAAACCGGAAATTCCTTGCAAGAACCTGTTGTTAATAATAATCAATCTATATTATGTTGATTTCATTAGCTTTGCCAAAAAAAAGCAACATGCTTAACCGTAGGGTGTCAGTAACTAAAAAGCTGATTATAAATTTTTTTGTATTAAGTCTTTTGCCTTTGGTGGTCATCGATACCTTCTTTTATTCAAAAGCAAAAGAAGCACTTATCGGGCGCACTTTCGATCAGTTGAACTTCGTCAGAGCAGAAAAAACCACGCGCATCAACAATTTCTTGCAACAACGGATGAATGATGCAAGCAACATGGCACGTAACAAGGAGTCGCTGGCGCATTTACGACTCATGGCCGGAACGAAACAGCACACCAAAACCGATACAGTAAGCCAGGTAATCTTCAATAATTTTTTACGCGCCTACCTCGAGACCTCCAATTGCTATTCCTCCGTTTGTTACTTTGCTTTTCCGGTAACGGTGGAGCGTATCCCTATCCGTGCCGACACCCTCCCTGGTTTTTCAATGGGTTGGCTTAAAGAGGTTTACAGTCGAATTGAATCGGAGGAACAGGTTCTGGTTGAGGAATTCAATCATCCCGAAAGGGAAGGCGATCCACAGGTTTTATTTGTCAGCGGGATCTACGAAAACGACATCAAACTTGGACTCATTGTTTTAAGTGTGCCCTTGTCAGAATTTGGTAAAATTATGTTCGATAACAACCCGTCGAATGGGTTGGGACAATCAGGTGAGGCCTATTTGGTTGGTCCTGATTTTTTAATGCGCAGCCATTCGCGTTTTAAGGCCGATGCGGTAATGAAAATGAGGGTACAAACCGAAGGGGTTAAAATGGCTTTGAGTGGTTTGAACGGAACAGACATTTTTTCCGATTACAGGGGGATAAAAGTGCTTAGTTCGTTTAATCGAATTGAGGTATCTCAGCTAAATTGGGTGTTGTTGGCCGAAATTGACGAAGACGAAGCCATGATTCCGATATTTATTTTACGCAACAGCATCCTGTATTTATCCATTATCATAGGACTTTTGTTGTTAGGCATAGTTATTTTCAATGCCACCTGGATCATGATGCCCATTAAGAAGTTGAAGTTGGCGGCCGATAGCATTTCGGGGGGAAACTATGGCGAAACCATCACACTGCGTCAACAGGACGAGATTGGCGATTTGGTAGAGGCATTTAACACGATGTCGCAAACCCTGCAAGACCAATCGGAGCGTATTGAGCACGAAAAAATTATCCGTACCACCTCCATGATTGACGCCCAGGAAGATGAGCGGCAGTATTTGTCGCGCGAGCTGCACGATGGACTCGGGCAGCTTATTTTGGCCACACGCATGAAACTTGATCAGTTATCCGGTTGCGAATCAGAGACAAATACCCGGCTTATAGGCGAAGCCCGTGAGCTTATAGGCGTTACGGTAAACGAAATTCGTAATATCTCGAATCACCTGATGCCGGCGGTACTACACGAATTTGGCCTGCAGGCAGCCATCAACCGGTTAGCCATCGAAACATCCGGAAACGGACCAGCTCAGGTTACTTTTATTTCCGGAATTGATGACAAGGAATTGGTTGGTCAACGCTTGCAAATTTACCTGTATAGAATTGTGCAGGAAGCCCTCAACAACGTGGTGAAACATGCCCGGGCCAACAGCGTGTTGATCGAGCTTTCCGGTAAAAATGAGACAATTTGCTTAAAGATTCAGGACGATGGACAAGGTTTTGATTTGGGAAGAAAGCGTATCCTTTCGGGGAATGGCATTTCGAATATGAAAGAAAGAACCAATTTGCTCGGGGGACATTTCGGCATCAGCTCCGAGCCCGGAAAAGGAACAAGCATAGCCATAGAAATTCCTTGTTAAAAAAACGACAGACTATGATTAAAAATCAAAAAAAGATCAGGGTAATCCTCGCCGACGACCACCAATTGTTTCGCGAAGGGGTGAATTCGCTGCTTGTCGGCGTGGCGCACATAGAAGTGGTTGGTACTGCCTCCTCGGGTCGTGAGCTGCTCGAGAAGCTGGAGACAACACAAGCAGATATCGCCATTGTAGACATTGCCATGCCCGACATGAATGGCATTGAAGCCACCAGGATAATCAGCGAGAAATTTCCGAATACCAAGGTGTTGATTTTGTCGATGCACAACACCGAAGAGTTTATACACAACGCCATCAGCTCAGGAGCAGTAGGGTATTTGCCAAAAGACACAGAGAAGGAAGTGCTTTTGAAAGCCCTACGCGACATTTACGACGGACATCTATACCTTGACCCACACATATCAGAGGTATTACTAAAAGGGATGATGAGTCGCCCGACAACCCTTGCCACACCGGAATCGAAAGTCAACCTGCTGACTGCACGCGAGAAAGAAATCGTACAACTCGTGGCCGAGGGTTACATTAACAAAGAAATTGCCGCCCGTCTTGACATCAGCGTACGCACTGTAGACGCCCACAAAAACAATATCATAACCAAATTAAAACTGAAATCATCCGTCGACATTGTTAAATTTGCCATAAAACACGGACTGGTGGAGCTATGAGGGTTGGGGATGAGTGGGGTTTTTAATCTAATTCTCGTCCGCGTTTGCAACGCGGATGCCAAGATAATTATGCAACCATCCGCGTTATAAACGCGGACGAGAGGAGATTCCTGAGGCTCTTTCGCGGTTGTCGGCGGTGATGGTGATGTCCATTAAACAGTATTTTAGGATTTCGAAAGTAATGAAATTTCGTATTGTCGTTTAGTTGACAGCCAAAATTGCCTTTGGGAGTGGTACTTAAATCTAGAAAAGGCAGAAATATTAGTATTTGTGTATATTTGTAGCCATACTATTAATTCACACAAATGTATATCAGACGGAAAATAGAAGAAGAGGTGTTGTCCATGGCTTCAGCTTATCCGGTTGTCACTATTACAGGATCGTGCCAATCCGCGAGATACCAATCAGCGTAGATCAGCGAGAAACAAAAAAACCAACATCATGCTAAGCGCTTTTTTCAGGTTAATGTCGTACACCATTGTGGTGATCAACCTGGTCACCGGCGGGATATTCCTCTACCTGATCGCTCCCTACACATCCTATTTCTTTTTCAACGACCTCCGCTTCTGGAAATACCTAAAATATTATCATAAATATTTTTTCTATTCAGCCTCCTACATCTGGGCACTCCTGCGCCGGGAACAAGGATTAATAAAAACAGTGCTGCCCCTAACCTCCCCTCCCATGGATCGCCCCGACCCGGCCCTCTTCCGCATCACCAAACACTGGAATCTGCCGGCAGATAGCTGCGGAGAATGCAACCGCTGTTGCACATTTGTGCTAGACTGCTGCTTTCTGGACAAATCCAAAAATCAGTGCGTGGCTTATGGCAGCCTCTTCTGGAAATACTTCAACTGCGGAAGATTCCCCTCTTCTCAGGCAATGCTTAATTATGTTAAATGCCCTAAATACGAAATGCAAAATTAACCATGGAAAAAAGCCTGTTTAAACAACTTGATGCCATAATCTCATCTATTATACGAGGCGACTACTCCCAATCGGATGAGATGGATCGCATGCAGGATAATAAAAAACATACACCCGAAGAAGCACAATTTCTGCAAACGCTCAGTCTCATGTCTGTAAAATTGGAAGCCAGAGAATATGCATTGGAAAAAACGATAGAAGACCTGAAGTCACAAAATGCAGAACTGCTGAAAGAGCAAAAAAAGAACAAGCTGTTTTCAACTATTTTTGTAAGCTTGTTCCTTTCTATTTCGCTTTATGTTTTTCTGATCTTTCTTGCCGCCAAACTCAATTACGAATTCAAGAACTCAGCACGCCTCGTGGAAGCACTTTTTCTGATGGTGAGCATTTTCATCATCCGCAAAAGCGGTTTCTCGTTCTCTTTGCTCGGGGTGACACTCAAAGGAGCCCTGGCATCCATCCGCATCGTACTGCCCGGCACACTTATGCTAAGTGTGGCACTCATTTTACTCAAAGTTTTTTTCATCAACCAGGGTATAGACAGGAGCAACGAAGTATTTGTCATTGAGAATTTTAATTGGCTTTTAGTAATATATCTTCCTGTTGCGGTATTGCAGGAATTTCTTGCCCGAGGAGTGATACAAACAACCATTGAGTCTGTACTTAATAAACCATACGCCACACTCTGGGCCATTCTCACCGCATCAGCTCTTTTTGGCTTGGTGCATATCCAACTCTCCGTGGCCATCGCCTTCGCATCCTTTGTCTGTTCACTATACTGGGGATATTTATATGCCAAAAAGAGAAGCCTGGTCGGCGTAAGTCTTTCTCATTTCATCATTGGCGGTTTGGCCTATGTGCTTGGCCTATGGGATTATCTTTTCATTATTTAACCATTTGAAACCATGACAGCCTCCTCCCCGAAACAAATGGCCATGTCAGTAATTATTTGGACATCCTCCATCTTGCTGACGATACTGCTGTTTCTGGATATACTTGTGCTTACTGTCGGAACATTTCTTTTCGACAAAAAACGGAAAATACAACATGCACAGTGTTTCTGGTGGTCTGATAGTGTCATCCGCATAAATCCGTACTGGAAGGTGGCCATCGAAGGACTCGACAACATGGATAGAAACAGAACTTACGTCATCGTTGCAAACCACCAGTCCCTGACAGATATAGTCCTGCTTTTTCAAACCCGCATGCAGTTCAAATGGATCGCAAAGGATTCACTTTTTCGGATTCCATTTCTGGGATGGTGCATGTCGCTGGCCAAACACATCCGGCTTCGGCGGACCAATCGCTCAAGTATCAGCCAGGCCTACCGGGAAGCATCAAAATGGATCGACAACGGCGTGTCAGTAACCTTCTTCCCCGAAGGCACCCGCAGCGAGACCGGTGATCTGGGCACTTTCCGCAGCGGTGCCTTTAAACTCGCGCTGGATAAAAAAGTCCCTGTTCTTCCCATTGCCATACAAGGTACCGGCAAAACCATTCCAAAAGGAAGCTGGATATTCAATACCTCCAGCACAATCCGCATGACCATACTACCCGCTCTGGAACCAGATGCTTTTCATGACAATGTCCGCTTGCTAACAGATACAGCCAGACGAGAAATTCAGAAAGCACTATAAGAAATCAAATTTGAGTAAGCCAATCCTTACCTTTCATGCATCACTACCTTTCTGAGCACTTCCTCTTGTGTATTTTCATTATTATATCTAACGTGAATAAAATACATTCCCTGTCTCAATTCCTTCCCCTCAATTTTGACCTCCAGTTTTTGAGCAAGCACCTCACTTTCAAACAATGTTTTAATCACCACTCCCCTCAAATCCAGGACTTCAATCTTAAGGTTTCCTGTTTCAGGAATTGTTACGTAAATTCTGGCCTCGGTTGAAAATGGATTAGGAATCACCTCGCTTACCTTAAAGCCGGTAGTTACCGTGGTAGATACATCTAACCAGGTGGTTGTAAAGTTAACGACCTGAGTTTCCAAAGGCTCATAGCTCACGGACTGGTGGTTCTGGCATTCCAGCAGATATGTTTTGCCCTGATGAAGCAATTTGAAAGTCAACATATCGCCTTGCTGTCCCCCATCAATGATTTCGGTTGTGGGGTCATCCGTGGTAAGGAAAACGGCTACAGGAGCGGAGAAATCTTCAATTAGACTGGATCCCAAACATTGATCCCCGGCGAATATGGCCAGCTCGTCTCCTTCAGCAAGTGGGATAGTTTCATTAAAAACAGCCACGATATGCATAGGGAGATAGGGGTTGCCTTGGGTAGCACGCTGATAAAAGGTTCCTTCCTCAATAAATTGATGATGTAGTGTTCCTGTAATAATCGGGTCATTAATGGCAAGTGTATCATTTGAGCTAACTTTGATATAATACCCTTCGCCAGGTTCAAAATCACCAATGGTATTGAGCCATCCCATACCTGGAATATTTTGAATAAAACCTCCTGATTCGTTGATGACCTTCATTAGTGAACCGCTGTTGATAATGGGCTGTAAGGCGTTAAGTGCATCCTGTGACTCCTGAACCGGATAGCCCATGATGTTCCACCCTGTTTGAAGTGGGATCTCAAAAGGTAAATTCACTTTCGCACCAGAAAGGCTTAAAGTATCTTCGGTATCCATTTTAATATAGTAGCCTTCGGTGTTTTGCATATCTCCAA
>DJVY01000027.1 GCA_002440885.1 Bacteroidales bacterium UBA6244 | reverse complement strand
ACTTCAGTTATATGGAACAACCCGATTACACTCCTGTTGTGGTGGAGCTGGACAGTGCCGACCATCCCCTGGAACTGGGTGTTTTTGTAGGCGACAATTGTGTTGGAGCGTGCACGGTGTCAGAGCAAGAATCAGAACTAACTTTAATGGCTTACCTGGATGGGGCATCCGGCGAAGATATTTCCTTTGAGAAATACTACGGAACCAAATCAAATCAAAAAATCAAAGTAAGCGAATACTTCGTTTATAACAAAAACGTCCAACGTCATGAAAAACGAACCATTAAATTGGGAGAAGGCAGAGATTACTACCAGGTATCCTTTCGCGAAAAACACCAAAACGATGAGTTGGTTGACGATCAGAATATTGGACTGAAACTATTTCCGAATCCGGCACAAAACGAATTATTCATACAATATGCATTAAGAGAACCAACTCCTGTTAGCATAACGGTACACGATATTTTTGGCAAGCTTGTGGCCCGGGTTTCAAACAGGAATGAATCACAGGGAGAACAAATCCTGAAATGGAATTTATTCGGATTACAGGGCAACCGACTGCCGGGGGGCATTTACATGGTCAGGATAAAAGCAGGTGCACAAACGATGAATGAAAAACTTGTAATACAATAAGCCATGCTACTTGCCAAACATCTCAATAGTGTATCGCATCAACCTGTCAGGTTATTTCTCCTGTTGGGTCTCATGCTCAATCTTAACCTCCATGCCGCCATCCTCACCGTGAAGCAGGACGGCACAGGCGATTACATCCGCATTCAGGAGGCCATCGAGGCCTCCATAGATGGGGACACTGTGCTGGTGTGGCCTGGTACCTATTTGGAAAACCTTGAAATTATCAATAAAAATATCACCCTTGGCAGCCTGACACTGACCACAGGAAATATGGATTATGCCTATAATACGGTAATTGATGGGAATCAAACAGGAAGCTGTATTGACATTGCAAATTGTCCGTTCGTTTCCATTAGTGGCTTATCCCTAGTAAACGGGGTTGGAAGAGTTTATGGAATAACAAGATGTGGTGGTGGAATATTTATAGATGAATCAGCTGTAACCATTTCTAAAAATATAATCTCCTTTAATAATACAATCGGTCCTGGAGGAGGCATTTGGATAAGAAAATCAAGTATTTTTTTTTCAGGAACAACAATAAAACACAATAGTAGCTACACATGGGGTGGTGGTATATGTGGCTCTGAAAGTCAACTCATATTTGATCAAATCGATTTGTGTAACATCTATTGCAATACTGCCGCCATTGGTACAGATGTTCATTGCATTAATGGTATGCCTCCCTATATTTACAATCATATTATCGTAGACACTTTTACTGTTAATTATCCTGATTATTACTATTTATATTCAACAGCAGCTGATTCCAACTTGCCAGGGAATACAATTTCATGGGATATTCTACATGGTAAATTAGAACAAACAACAGAAAACATATACGTATCAAATATTGGTGATAACAACAATAGTGGGCTTAGTCCTCAGGAACCATTGAAAAACATTTGGAGCGCACTCTTACGAATGAAAAGCGATAGTCTGAGCCCTGATACGATAGTCCTTGCTGAAGGCATCTATTCTCCTTCAAATGGGGAAAAATTTCCTCTCAGCTTAAAGAGTGATATTTCAATCAGGGGAGCATCCAGAGATAGAACTATATTGGATGCTGAAGATGAAATCTATCATTTGCATGGTATTTATTTCGCCAACAACTACAATATCTGTGATTTGACCCTTACCAATGGAAATGGCAATAAAAATTCAGTATATGGTTTTGGTTCCCTAATACTGGAAAAAAATATAAATGCATCTATTACGAATGTACTGTTTACTTCAAATTCCGGAGGAAGAACGGCGAACGGGGAAATAGCCACTTCAAATAATTTTAGAATCGACAATTGCGATTTTATCGATAATTATGGTAGGGCTTTAGGCATTGTACATGGTGATTATTATCTCGATTATTATGATACCGTATATGTTACAAATTGCAAGTTTGAAAGAAATGTTGCATTTGGAACAGACGCGTATTATGTAGGAGGAGGATTGTCCATTGTTGGATCCATTTCAAAACCAAATACACATGAGTGTGTGGTAGTAAATTGTTTATTTGATGAAAATAATACAAAAAATATAAATAATGGGGCAGGTGCTACAGGGCTAGAAACACTAGATGGTCCCAATGCCTATGTTATTAATTGTACGTTTGCTGACAATACATCGAATAACCCTCAGGCTGCTGCACTTGGAGTTTTATATGGCTCTGATGTACATTTATACAACACAATAGTTTATAATAACCAGTATGGTTCCGCCTACATGCTTACAGAAACCTACGCCGGTGAGTGTAACCTTTACATTAACAATTCGCTTATTGATGGTGGCAAAGACGATATTAACTTGCTTTACGGTATAAATAATCTTTTTTACGATGAATCAAATATTGATACTAACCCCTCGTTTTATGGTGGTTTTGAGTTTCCTTACAACCTAAGTGAAAATTCCCCCTGTATCGATGCCGGAACTAATGATATACCTGATTGGATTGAAATCCCCGAAACCGATTTAGCCGGAAATCCGCGTGTATATGGTGCTACCATCGACATGGGAGCCTACGAATGGAACCCTACCGTGGGCACAGACCAAACCATCATCCCTGAAAAGGAAAAGGTACTGATGGTAGCTCCCAACCCTTTTAGTACCGACACCCGGATTATGGTAAAAACCAATACAGCTTGCCATATGCAACTTGCCATATACAACAACTCCGGTCAGCGGGTAAAAGTATTGATGGATGGCACTTCGATTGCCGGAACATCCATAATCCATTGGCATGGCGAAGATGAATACAACCGCTCACTGCCCTCAGGAATTTACCATGTGGTATTCGTGGTGGATGGAAAAGAGGTGGAGGAAGTTAGGGTGGTGAAACGGTAGCGGGGATATCTTTCCTTATGCTTAAAGTTGTTTGTAGCTTGGTAATTTGGTTATTAGGCTTTGTCTTACAACTGGTGAATTTACATGATACCCCCCCCCCGATTTTTCTTCGTTTAACATAGATTAGTTTTTTGAATCCGGGTTTCTTAAGCATAAATAGCTAATCCTTGCTATATTTGCCAAAAAAATATCACATGAAACAACTGGTGCTTTTTATTCTTGTCGGCATGGTTCTGCTGTCCTCTTGCCAAAATAGCGATCAAACTAATACCGAAAATGCCGGCGTAAAAGAAACGGGGGTAAATGTAACCATCAACGAAAACAATGAAGCTGTGATTGTTATACCCGATGAAAATGCCGGGGAGAAGCCAAAGCCTATTGGTCTGGCACGCGACACCATCATTCCTTCGGGCAACGACAACGACCTTACTCCGGAAGAAAAAGAACGAAGACTTGAATTGCGTCGGGCGAAAACAGCATTTAACAATGGCATGCAGTATTACCAGGAAGGCAACTATCCAGAGGCCATCAACGCGTTTAAAATGGTGCTTCAAATGGATGAAACCAACGACAAGGCCTTTTTTAACCTCGGCAAGATATACGCTATGCAAGGTCAGCCCGAACTGTCTCTTTCGTACTATGAAGATGCTGTAAGGCTAAATCCCAACGATTCGGCTTCGTGGTTGGGGATAGGCATGATTTACTACAACAGGGGTGATTTTGAAAACGCTTTGAAATATTATAACCGCTCCATCGAAGCAGGACCGGGTTACGCTTTGGCTTATTATAACAGGGGTACTGTGGCCGGACAAAGTAAAAACTATGCCGAGTCCATTGCCGATCTCACTACCGCCATCCGGCTTGATCCCAATAGCGATCAGGCCTACATGAATCGCGGCCTGGCTTACTATTACAGCAAACAAACCGATAAGGCTTGTCTCGACTGGAATAAGGCGGCCGAATTAGGTAATCCGGAAGCAATAAAAGCGGTTAATTTATATTGTACCGATAAAAAATAGGCCTTAGTACAAGAAATTATTGTAAGGATATCTTACCGCGTGCACTTCTTTTATTTGGTTGTACATGAGCGTCTTAAGATCTTCGAATTGCTCCTTTGTTTTCGCCGAAATAAAAATACAGGGGTGATTTTCTTTGGCCATCCACGACTGCATTAACTCTCCTATGGTAAGCGGCTCCGCTTTTTCCGGGTCATCGGTTTTCTCAACATTGGCCTGATAGGCATCTATTTTGTTAAATACCATGATTACACTTTTATCGCCAGCCCCAATTTCGGCCAGGGTTTGGGTTACGGTGCGAATTTGATCTTCAAACTCCGGATGCGAAATATCGACTACGTGCAAAAGGATGTCCGATTCGCGCACCTCATCAAGGGTTGATTTAAACGACTCGACCAGATTATGAGGCAGTTTGCGAATAAAACCGACCGTGTCGGACAATAGAAAGGGTAAGTTCTCTATCACTACCTTACGTACGGTGGTGTCGAGGGTGGCAAAAAGTTTGTTTTCCGCAAAGATATCCGATTTACTCAACAAATTCATCAGCGTCGATTTCCCTACATTGGTATAACCTACCAGAGCTACCCTGATCATGTTGCCACGGTTTTTGCGTTGTGTGGCCATTTGTTTATCAATATCGGTAAGCCGCTTTTTTAGCAGAGAGATTTTATCGCGGATAATCCGGCGGTCAGTTTCAATCTCGGTTTCACCCGGACCACGCAAGCCAATTCCCCCTTTCTGGCGTTCGAGGTGCGTCCACATGCGGGTCAGGCGTGGAAGCAGGTATTGGTATTGAGCCAGTTCTACCTGAACTTTGGCGTGAGCTGTTTGTGCTCGCTTGGCGAAAATGTCGAGAATCAGGTTGGTTCTGTCGAGCACTTTGCACTCTAACTCTTTTTCAATATTCCTCAGTTGCGAGGGACTTAGCTCATCGTCGAAGACCACCAGGTCAATTTCTTCAATTTTAATGTACTCCCTGATTTCTTCAAGTTTTCCTGTCCCTACGAAGGTTTTTGGGTGGGGGGTGTCGAGGGCCTGGATAAACCGGAACACAGGGATTCCACCGGCTGTTTCCACCAAAAAGGAAAGCTCATCAAGGTATTCGTTGGCCTTAATTTTGTCGGTGTCTCTGGTTATTAATCCAACCAAAACAGCCTTTTCGACTTTATCTGCTGCGGGTTTTTTTTCTATCAAGTGAAGGTATAGTATTTTCTGAAACCAATTATCTGACGTACTTCTTCTACTGTTTTACGACCGCTGGCGCGTGCTTTTTCTGCTCCCAGATTCATTACGCGTGTAATGTAATCCTGATCGGCACTGAGTTCGGCAATACGCTCTCTGAAAGGATGGGTAAAAGCTACCATGTCGTCGGCGAGTTGTTTTTTAAGGTCGCCATAACGGATGTTGCAATTGTTGTACTGATCGTTGAAGTAATCCACCACATCGGGTGCTGAAACGGCTTTAAGCAAAGAGAAAAGGTTCTCGATGGCTTCGGGTTTGGTTTGATTCATCTCCACAGGGCCACTGTCGGTGACGGCACGCATCACTTTTTTTCGCAAGGCTTTTGGATCTTCGTTCAGGAAAATGGCGTTGCCTTCTCCTTCTGATTTCCCCATTTTTCCCGACCCGTCCAATCCCGGAATTTTTACCAATTGTTCACCAAAATTAAAGGCAGAGGGTTGTGGGAAAAAGTCGACCTGGTACATGTGATTGAATCGTCGGGCAAAGGTGCGGGCCATTTCGAGGTTTTGCTCCTGGTCTTTTCCAACCGGAACCTTATGCGATTTATGGATAATGATATCAGCGGCCATGAGCGTGGGATAGGTAAGCAGCCCGGCGTTTACGTTTTCGGGTTGTTTGCGTGCCTTTTCCTTGAAGGTGGTCACGCGCTCGAGCTCACCCAGGTAGGCGTTCATGTTTAAAAACAGGTACAGTTCAGCTGTTTCCGGCAAATCGCTTTGCAGGTACAAAGTAGCTTTTTCAGGATCTAACCCTGCAGCCAGGTATTCGACCAGCACCTGACGTACATTGTTTTGCAGGTTGCCCGGTGTGGGATGCGTGGTAAGCGAATGATAATCAGCAATAAAAAAGAAACAAGTGTTGGTCTCTTGCATCTTAACAAAATTCTTTACCGCACCAAAATAGTTTCCCAGATGCAGATTCCCTGTGGGCCTGATGCCACTTAATACAATCTCCTTTTTTTCCATGCGGCAAAAGTAGTAAAAAGCAACTGATTGTAAAATAGAGGTATCAAATCAAATATATATAAAAAATAGGGTGTTTTACGTAGACAAATTACGGCGATACCCTTAGGATTTTCCTGCTGTTTATGGCTTTGATTTGCGGATAAAAGTTAACGTAATTTATATTAGCCGTAATCAAAAAGTAAAATGACATGAAAAAGATTTTGATTTTAACCATTTTAGTGGTTGCCCTGATGGGCATCAGCCTGACTGTTGAAGCAGGGGGAAAGAAAAAAGAGAAGACTACCGATTGGGCAGCTTACGATTTTGCCGATTTGATAAAAGGTAAGATCCCCGGACCGGTAAGGGGCAAGTACAAAGGAGTAAAGCGCGTTTATATTGCCGATTTGGTGATCAATCAGCAGGTGTTTTCAAAATACTCAAAAACATCCTATGGCGGGATGAATCAGGGAACTGCTACTGCACGAATGCAGGTTAACCTTGGGGGCGTTGATTTCAATGCTTATCAGCAGGTAGTGGCTGAGCTTTACGCGCAGATTGAAAAGTATTACCGTGATCAGGGTTTTGAGATCGTTACCGAGGAGGAAGTAAAAAAAACAACCCTCTACCAAGAAGTTGAATCCGGAAAAAGAATTGTAATGGCTAATGCCAGCGAGGTTGATCCGGTACGCTATGGAGATGGCGGCTTAAACAAGTTTGTGTCGGTGCGACCGGCTGATAAATTTGTGGTGTATAACGATGCCAAAAAGGACGTTCTTACCAAGGGATCTGCCCCATGGAAAGTGTATTTCAACTTGGCCAACGAGTTGAATGCGTTGGTAGTTAGCTACACTTTTACTTCCAACTTTGTTGTTATGGGCGGATCGGGTGGATACTTTGCCTCTTCGGCCAAAGTAGGTGCTACCCCGGAAATGAGTATATATGGTGCCAATTTGTTCACCTTAGCTCCTTCAAAAAAGAAAACACAGCCCACAATGGCCACCTACTATCAAAGCGAAACACTGACCGGAAACAACAATGGTTGGATATCGCCGGAGGGTTTTGTTGAACTCGATGAAAGTGAGAATTCACTCTATTGGTCGGGGAGTAGTTCTAAATCCGTTGAAAATGTAATGATGGTCAGCCAGACCCCTTTTCTGGAAGAGATTTCGGTAATTGCCAATGGACTGAACAAAGCCCTCACCGAGCAGTTTATCAGTGACCTTGAATAGCTTAAAACTACCTTAAATCAAGTTATTACAAAGTGTCGGACTTAAACAGGGGAGATAGTAAACAGAAAAATGTGAAATAAGTGTCGGTTTGCGTCTGACATGACAAAATGTGTCGGGAAGAGTGAAAATTTTTGCCAGCGATGTGGCCATATAGTGCGCAAGGGGTGTTGAAAAAGGGGAAAACCTGATGTTTCTCCTTTTTTATCTTTATGTCAGGTATCTTATGTTAACCTCGTTAATCGTTGATATTTTGACAATTAATCCTATGTGTCGGAACATTTTTTAAACTTAAATTAACAAGTAAAAAGTATTTTTCTACTTTTGTCCGCAATATACTATATAGTACTGCAAATGAAAAAGGGTTTAAAGGAGTTTATTTCTACCGTCCGACATCTGGCCAATGAGCATGGAATTGACTCGGTAACATTGGAAAAACTACAGGAGAACCCGGATTTTAAAGATCAGGTAGCACATCATGGTATTGCCACCGACAAGCAATTGGTAGCGTTGATTCTGGAGAATGAGCGTCATATGTTTGAGGTTATTTTCAAAGAATACAATTTCGATGGGTATGATGATGCCATAGATATTTTATTCACCGTCAGCAAAGAGATGTCGCAAAAATTTCGCAACCTGACCCCATCAGTTACACACGAGTACAAAAACCGCTATCCTGATATTTACCAGGATCATCTTGACCTGCGCATTGGTTTTATTAACGAGAAAATCCAGATCAACATGCGCAAAGGAATAAGTCAGGGGATGTACCGCGACGATTTGAGTGTTGAGTTGGTTTCGCGCCGGTACATCAGCAGGTTACTCGACATTCATGATTCTGAAAGTTTTCCTCCCGAGCAATTTTCTTTTAATACACTGTTCGACCAGATGTTTGAGAATTTCGTAACCAGCATAGCCACGCCAAAAGGCATGGACTACTACGACAAGAAAAAGAAGAAGACCCGGTTTTAATTGCCTTTTACCACCAACTTTTTTACAACGGAATGGTTTTTACCATCTGTGAACTTAATCAGGTAGAGCCCGCGTTGTAAGCTTTCCACATTCAATGATAGTTTATGCCGGTTTTCGATGCTGATTTGGTTTTGATGCCATACCTCATTTCCCAATAAATTATAGATTTTTAGATCAAGAGAGGTGGGTTGTTTCACCATCAAATCAATGAAAAGGGTGGAAGAAACCGGATTGTTGTAGGTAATTTGTTCGAAATCGGTGGTCAGCCACTCTGAGAGGGCCAGTGTTTTTTCAACCGAGAGTTTCATCATGACCGGCAAATGATCTGAGTTTTCGTAAAGGGCGTTTAGCACATCGGCAGGGACAGTGGTGTTGGTTGGCGAGTCGAGAAGGTTTTTGTTGAAGTGCAAGCCATCCTGTCCTACGGCACGATAGCTTCCCGGAACATACCGCACCGACCGGGTTCCAAATTTGATGCTGTTCGACATCAGGATAAAATCAAACCGATCGTCCATGCCGCCGGTCGAGGCACAACCGTTTGAGGTGGTGTGTGTGCTTTGCGTATGTACCTGAGCAAAAGTTGAATTGTTGTTCCAGCTACCCGGCTTATCGAGAGGGTCAGAAAAGCGTAAATCTGTGTTGTCGTATTGCGTAAATGTTTGATAGGCAGCTTCCGAGCTCGTATAAACATTGAAATCGCCCGAGAGTATGTAGTTTTCCTGCTCTCCGTATCCCGTTAAAAAAGTCATGGTGTTGAGGGCCATAACCTGACGTGTAGCGGCATCTTCCGTTGAATTTCCAGCCTTTAAATGCCCTACCACACAAACTATAAATGCCGTATCGCCATATTCAAGATCGTTTGATTTATAATATAACCTGTACACATCAATATCGCGGATATAGCTTTGGGCAATGACGTGGGAATGCAGCACCAGTTTTTCGTGGTTATAAAAAAGCAGATTTACCAGATAGGGCGAAGCCTGAAATATGAAATCTGCCATACGGTATTTGTCAGATCCATTGTTGTTTACAGCAAAGTCGAGCAGATGCTGGTGCACGGCACGCGATGCTCCCACCTCGTTTACAGCAAAAATGTCGGGCTGCACGTAATTCAGTATCGTACTGATAAACTGATCCTTGTCGGTTATGTTGTTGTTTTGTTCGGTGCAATAACTGGTGGTGTTGCCATAATTGAGCAAATTGTATTGCATGTAAGTAAGGGTATCCTGCGACAACCCGTTCAGGCTGACGAGCAGAACAATAAAAAACAGGATTTTTTTCATCTGAAATGTATAGCTTACAAAAATACGCAATTTTATCCTGACAAGGCCAATAAAAATTGCTTCTTCCTTTGTTAGACTGCGCTGTGCGAAGCAAACTTTTGTATTTTTAAGGCGTAAAAAAAACACGAATTAATAAAGGAAAAAATGCTTTTTGGGAAATCGAAAGATGGAGGAAATTTCAAGTTTAAAAGCTTGCAATCCTATGCCTGGGATCGGGCTATGGGCAGTCGCCGTAAGTTTAGAAAGGTGTTCGATAAGAATGAAATAAACTACCTGAGTGTTGAGCTGGCCTTTTACAACAAGCTATTCGACGAGGATGACTGGGACGCCACCATCAACTTGCGTGCTGTTTCGATGAATGGCAGCAAAACCGGAAAAGAAATCTGCGCTAAGGAGGAGAAAATTGCCGTCTCGAAAGAGGAAAACATCATCACTTACACCTTTGGATGGGGCGATGATGAACGTGGGAAATTCTGGAAGCCGGGTAAATACCGCTGGATAGCTCAGATTGGAGGTGAACAGGTAGGGACGACTGACTTTTACATTGAGGATTATAACCGTGTAACCGAAAGAGAAAATCCCTATTTCGAGGCCATTACTTTCAGAACCTACGAAGCACCAAAAGGTGACCTGGACGTGGAAGAACGGAAATACCTTAAGGCCTTCAACGTGAATGAAACCCGCTATGTAATGAGCGAATTGAGGTTTCTGAATAAAATTACGGAAGACTGGGTTTGCGAATTGTTTTTTAACTACATCGACGATACCGGGCAACGCATTGGGGTGGCCGATACCATGGTTTTTATTACGCCTACCAGGGGCGTTGGCGAAGCTTTTACCATTACTGCCGGTTGGGGTGCCCCAGATCCCGGAACCTGGATAGAAGACAACTACCGTATTGAGGTTGTTTTTATGGATACCATTGT
>DJVY01000152.1:4167-45643 GCA_002440885.1 Bacteroidales bacterium UBA6244 | reverse complement strand
AACACAAAACTTTTTACAGTCCCGTCATAGCGGGAAAAGTCTGCACAAACCCTGCTCAGGATGTTGTTGTCTCATTAAAAAACAGCCTCCCGGATAAAATAAAATAGAATTGGGTGTTGGTTTACTTATCTTTTTTTTATTTTTGCACCCTCAAAACGGCGGGGTAGCTCAGTTGGTTAGAGCGTCGGATTCATAACCCGGAGGTCTCGAGTTCAATTCTCGATCCCGCTACGCAAAAAAAGTCCTTTTTTGGTCAAGCCAAAAAAGGACTTTTGCTTTATATCTATTCCCTCTTAAAAGTCGAGTTGTTCATGCCACCCGGCCAAAGTGTTCCGGTCGGTGGCAGGCAATCCCATTACAATGATGTACATGTCGTGCTCAGGATATTTTACGAGCAAGGCATCGCTGATGGTGCCATCTTCTTCCAATGTTCCGTAGCGCATGCTCTTGCCTCCGCGTGAGAACGACTCAAATTCACTGAATTCACTTTCATTCCCTTCCACATTTTCTTCTGAGGTGGCGATGATGGAAATCATCTGCGCTAAACCATTCATGTACAAAGCTATATGTTGTCCGTCACGGTTCATGACCATGGTTCTTGTATAGCCCTCGGGGTTAAAGTTATTCATGGCCTCCTGAAAATCTTCAAAAGGGAAATTTACCGGAACGATATCAATTTCTTCTTCTTCCTCATCCAGCATTTCCTGGTAATCACTATAACTTCCGCCATTCATATAGGCCTGCATTTGCTCGTCTCTGTCCTCAAACTCAATGTTAGCCGGGGGCTCAAACCGACTGGCCGGGATGGTGATGTTCTCCTCAAAGCGTTCGGCCATTTCGTTGGCCTCGATGCCCATCACTTTGCTGTCAGTTTTTAAAACAAGATTTTTGTACAACCACGTTTTCGTTCCCATCATTTCAACAATTTCACAAGTCTTCCCAAGCAACTTTTCAGTACCAATAATTTTTCCTCCCATGCTTTGCAGCATTTCCTTTCCCATTTTTTCGCGCTCTTCATCTGTCATTTGGGCTGCCATTTCTTCAAACCCGGTACGAAACTCATTTTTCATCTTAAAGGCTGTGCCCGTTAGCTTGTCGATGTTATAAATTTGGTCGCCATTGATGATTACCACCGAGTGCTCCTCTGTTTCGTCTTTCACGCCAAACATCTTGGTAACGGTTTTCGATTTGATTTCAGTATAGGTTTTTAAACCATAGTCATCAAACCAAAACGTTTTGGTTCCTGTGGTGTTTCCGGTGAGTTTATACTCTACATGACCTGATTTTACGGTGTAGCGATTTACCTTTTGTGCTGTTGCAACATTGAATAACAGGGCTGCAATGGCAATTAATATGGAAAACTTTTTCATGTTGTTGGTGTTTTTATTTGCTGATTTTACTCTCAATCCTAAGGGTTTACTGTAGTTCTTTAATAAATTCTGTGTCGGCAGATATCATGCCCTAATCACGGCAAAGCTAGATAATTAACTGATATCATGGATTGATTTGGTTAAATTATTTAGCGCTTTCGTGTGAAAAATCCCGGCCTTGTGCAGTAGGAATACCCGAAATGTTAAAAACTTGTTATTTCTATTTTGAAGTGTTTGTAATTAACTGAAATAATGTTTCTTTGACACCTTATTGATAATCATTTTAAATTAGAATCTATGAAAAAGTTTTATGCTTACTTGCTGGTGTTGGCACTGCCGGCCACTTTGTTGTTATATAGTTATGTATCTGGTTCGCCAGGAGGAAAAACTGGATCGCCGGGCGATAATGGGGCTACATGCACCGATTGCCATACAGGTACGGCTCAAACACAATCGAACTGGATCACTTCAACCATTCCCGCTGAAGGGTATACTCCCGGACAAACTTACCAGATTACAGCTACAGGAATTCATTCAGGTGTGGTAAAATTTGGTTTTGAGCTTACCGCTGAAGATATTTTTGGCTCGAAATCGGGCATCTTTGCCGTTATCGACCCAGCCCGTACCAAGCTTGCTAACGGAGGTAAATCAGTTACACATCAATCGGCTGGAACTACGCCAACCGGGAATTCCAACACATGGACAGTAAACTGGACTGCTCCTAATTCGGGAACAGTTAGATTTTATGCCGCTTTCAATGCGGCCAACGGAAATGGAACTACCAGTGGTGATGTGATTTACACTTCCAGTCTGGTCGTTAACGAGTTGGTACTTAACCCACAAATTACCGGCATTGATCCTGATCATGCGCCTTTGGAGTTTGAGGGAGAGTTTTCCTTATCAGGTCAGGATACCGAATGGAATTCAGGCGTGAGTTCAGTTCGTTTTGTAAATCATGACGACGAGACCGAGTTTTTTGAGGCTTCCTCCATCTCGGTGGTGAGCAACACCTTGCTAAACATTCAGTTGGCTATTCCCGGCAATATGACCCTTGGCGCTTACGACATCCATGTGGATGATTTGGTGTTGGAGAACGGATTCATTGTAGATGAGTTGGATAACATTTATATCGCTTCATTCCAGAGCGAAATCCTGTTGTATCCAAATCCCGCAAGCGATGTGCTTTCTATCTCTGCGCCCGAGGGCACACAAGTCGTTCTTTTCGACATGCAGGGAAAACAATTAAAAAGTATGATCTCTGGGCAGGAGGCCGTACGTGTTAATGTCAGTGATTTAACATCAGGTATTTATTTTGCTCGTTTGATACAAAACGGACAAGTTGCCACCGTAAAATGGCTTAAAAAATAATTGCGCACAGGGTTTTTTGGTTTTTTCTTTTTCCACCCCGAAACACTGATTTATCAGATGTTTCGGGGTGGTTTTTTTATTGAAAGTTTTTGAAACGTAACACTTGACTAAAATTTTGTAACCAGCGGCAATCACCTCGTTTGATCGGGAAACTTTTTTAACATGGATATTTTCAGGGCTTGATTTTTGAGGTTTTATTTCAAAATTGACCTGTGATTTCGTGCTGTAGCAAAATAATTTTTTAATTTTGAAAAAAAAACACCATGACAAACCCAAAATGCCTGGAATGCGGTGAAGAAATCTATGGTCGTATCGACAAAAAATTCTGTAACGATCAATGTAGAAATGCCTACCACAATCGGTTGAACCGCGACGAAACAGCCTTTATGCGCAACATCAACAGTATTTTACGCCGAAACCGGAATATCCTGCGTGACCTGACCCCCGAAGGGAAGGCCAAAGTAAAAAAGCAAGTACTCGAGCAACATGGTTTCAACTTCAAGTATTTCACCCATGTGTACCGAACTAAAGAAAACCGGGTGTACTATTTTTGTTATGAGCATGGATATTTACCGCTTACAGAAGATTATTTTACTTTGGTGGTAAATAAGGAGATATAAAAAAGCCCGTAATAAATTACAGGCTTTTCATTGTCACAATCCTAAACCTAAACCTAAACAATCAGTCTTTCCTTAAAAGGCAGAAAGGTCATGAAATCGGCATGATGGACGAGGTAGGCCTCAGTGGTTCTTTTCACCATATCGCCTTCGCCCGCGTGGGTAGCAATGATGTGGCACACTTCGGCAGGCACACCGGCTTCTTCGGCCAGGCTTACTCCCGAAAATGGATGCCTCAGGTATTTGCCATAAGTGCCCTGAATAGCCTTTCCGTTTTTATCCAGCACATATTCAAGTAGTTTTCCTACATCGGCGAGTATAGCTCCTGCCACCAGGACGTCAATATTTACCGGAAGTTCTCCATGATACATGTCGTTGATTTTATCTCCAGCGTCTTTGGCGATATGCACTACCGACCGTTTGTGGTCCATAAATGTCACTTTTAGATCAGGTCCACACAGCAGGGTAAAGGGAATCCTGTTGAGGTCATCGCCCGTGAGCACACTTCTGCTCAGCGCAATTTCCCAGGTAAGGGCCGTTTGCTCTCTTAGTTTTTCGTCCTGAATCCAATCGAGTTCAGGCCAAAGTTGGTGCACAGTTTTATCCATAATGATGTTTTTTTACGGTTTACAATTTGGCAATAATTGCATCGGCCATTTGCTTTGTAGAAGCTGCACCGTGATCCACCACATCGGCTTTACCCCGCATTTTCATCATGTCGTAAGTACGCACTTTGCCTTCCCTTATCACTTCGGCCACAGCCTTGCGGATTTTGGCCGCTTTTTCTTTCTCATCAATAAAATCGAGCATCATACAGGCCGATTCTATCATGGCTATCGGGTTGACAATCGACACGGGATAGTCGGCATATTTAGGTGCAGAGCCGTGTGTGGGTTCAAATACACCGATGCCGTTATCGTTGAATTGTGCCGAGCAGGCAAAACCCAACCCTCCTATAAGTCCGGCAAAACCATCCGAAACGATGTCTCCAAACATATTTCCGGCTACAATTACACCATAATCTTCCGGGTTCTTGGTGAGCCACATCATCTGGGCGTCGATATTCGTGTTCCAGAGTTCAATTTGAGGATAGTCGGCTTTTTGCATTTGTTGTGCCATTTTAAACATCATGCCCGAGGTTTCTCTGATGACATTTGGTTTTTCACAAACCGTAACCGACTTATAACCATAGTTTTTTGCATGTTCAAAGGCTGCCCTTAAAATACGTTCGGTGGCTTTTTTAGTGAAGATGCGGGTAGAAATAGAGATCTCTTCCTTGGGAGTTTTTCCAAAGTTTTTCACAAACTTGGGATGTGTCATCAGCGCGTCATACACCTGTTCTGGTGGGTTCGACCATTCGACGCCGCCATACAATCCTTCGGTATTTTGACGGAAAATCACTACGTCTACAGCCGGTTCTTCGATGGTGTCGCCAACGCCGCGGCGGACAAAATTCAAAGGGTTGCCTACATAAGTGTGGCAAGGCCGCATACAAATATCCAAATTAAAATGCTGGCGAAGCCCGACGATAGGGGAGGCATAGACCAGATTTTTTTCCTTTAATTCGGGAGCAAGCTCCTCGAAAGCAGCGTCTTTGGGTTTGGAAGTAATGGCACCAAACAAACCTATTTTGTGCTCTTCAATAAGTTTAATGGTGCGCTCAGGAAGTGGATTGCCCTCTGATTTCCAGAATTCCCATCCTATATCGCCTTCTACATAGTCCGCTTCAAACCCAACCGCGTCGAGTACCCGGATTGCCTCATCCAAAACCGCTTTACCAATGCCATCGCCAGGTAAGGCTACAATTGTTCTTTTTGCCATAATGAATCATTTATCACGTTAGTAATGAACCGACAAATATACAAACGCCAGGAAATTCTCCTTTATACAAAATCGAAAATCTGATCCTGTTTTCATATTTTTTAGTCATTATAAATAATACTGTCATGCGTCCCTCTTTTTTGTTCTAAGCCTTTGATAAACAGTTCTGATTTTGAATTGCTACAACGACATTGCAGGGTGCTCAATCTTTATTACTTTTGCATTCATGATAAATTACGCCGACCGTCTGGAACATGGGTTCTTCAGAACCATCTCATCTGTATGTGCACAAATGAATGTACGTGCTTATGTAATTGGCGGTTATGTGCGCGATATCATCTTGGGGCGACAGTCGAAAGACATCGATGTGGTAGTGCTGGGAAGTGGAATTGCTGTGGCCACCAAAGTGGCTGAAGCGCTGGGAACAGGGGCGCAGGCCAAATATTTCAGCAACTTCGGCACAGCTATGGTACGGAATGGGGAGTGGGTGATTGAGTTTGTAGGGGCACGAAAGGAGTCGTACAGAAAAAATTCGCGCAAGCCCATCGTAGAAGACGGCAACCTGACCGACGATCAAAACCGCCGCGATTTCACCATCAACGCCATGTCGCTTAGCCTGCAGACGAAAGATTTTGGTCATTTNNGATCCACTGCGGATGATGCGCGCCATCAGGTTTGCCACCCAGCTTGGGTTCACCATCGAAGCCAATACGCTCGACGCCATCAGCCGCAACAAGAACAGAATCCGTATCGTTTCGGGAGAGCGCGTAATGGACGAAATGAATTTGATCGTCATGGCAAAAAAGCCTTCTGTTGGTTTTAAACTACTTGAGGAAACAGGACTTCTGGCGATAATCTTTCCTCAATTCGTTGCCCTTAAGGGTGTTGAAGTGATGAACGGTGTGGCACACAAAGACAATTTTTACCACACCATCGAAGTGCTTGATAACCTGGCCGCCGCCTCCGACAACTTATGGTTACGCTGGAGCGCCATACTGCACGATATCGCCAAGCCCATTACTAAACGCTTCGACCCGAAAGTGGGATGGACTTTCCATGGCCATGAGTTTATCGGGGCAAAAATGGTTCCGGGTATTTTTAAACAACTGAAATTGCCTCAGAACGAAAAATTGCGCTATGTGCAGAAACTCGTGCAACTTCACCTGCGGCCTATTGTGCTGGCTCAGGAAATTGTAACCGACTCGGCCATACGCCGCCTGCTTTTTGATGCAGGTGACGACATCGATGATCTAATGATGCTATGCGATGCCGACATTACCTCGAAAAACGAAGCCAAAGTAAAACGTTACCTGAATAATTTTCAACTCGTCAGGCAAAAACTTAAGGAAGTTGAAGCCAAAGACAAGATTCGAAACTGGCAACCTCCAGTGACGGGTGAGATGATTATGGAAACTTTCGGCCTAAGCCCTTCAAAGACGGTAGGAGATTTGAAATCAGCTATACGTGAGGCCATTCTTGACGGCGAAATCGCGAACAATTTCGAAGAGGCTTATGCTTTTTTGCTCGATCTGGGTAAAAAGAGAAGACTTCACCTGAAAAAGGAACTTACCGCTCCTGTTGCCGGATTACCTTCTGATTTGCCGCATGATGACAACAGCTAGCCGACAAAAGGGTCTGCTCGTGGTTATCGCAGGGCCTACTGCCTCAGGCAAAACCTCGCTCGCCATCCAGATAGCCCAACATTTTAAAACCGAGATTATCTCGGCTGACTCACGACAGTTTTTTTCGGAAATTCCAATAGGAACGGCAGCACCTGCAGTAGGGCAGAGGGGCGGCATCATCCATCACCTGGTGGGTCATCTGAGCATTCACAACGAGTACAATGTGTCGAAATACGAAGAAGAAGTATTGACACTGCTGGGACGGCTGTTTACCAGACACAAAGTTGTAGTGATGACCGGTGGATCAGGGCTTTATATTGATGCCGTTTGCAACGGGATTGATGCCCTTCCCGATCCGGATGTGCAACTGAGAGCAGAAATGGAGGAGCGGTTCAGGCTTGAAGGAATTGGTGGACTGCAAACATGGTTGCAAGCCCTTGATCCGGCGTATTATAATGTGGTTGATGTCAACAACCCGATGCGGCTGATGCGGGGTATCGAAGTCTGTTTGCAGACCGGAGTGCCATTTAGTCAACAGCGCAAGGCCGAACCGAAGGAACGACCGTTTGCCACCTTGAAAATCGCACTTCACCTTCCCAGGAACATACTAAACCAACGCATCCATCAGCGTACCGACCAAATGCTAAAGGCCGGCTGGCTGGAGGAAGCCCGGGCGGTGTACCCCTATCGCGGACTCAATTCGCTGAACACCGTTGGTTACAAGGAATTATTTGCCTACCTGTCGGGAGAATGGACTTACGAGCAAACCGTGGAAAAAATTAAAACGAACACCCGCCGCTACGCCAAGCGACAGATGACCTGGTTGCGTCGCGATGCCGCCTTCAACTGGATCGATGCCACACAACCCGAAAAAGCGATACAGGAAATCGTTGAGCTGATTGGCAAGGCGATGGAAAGGGGTTCGTAAATCCCACCCGTCTATGTTCTCAACAGCCATCCGGGCATAAATATCCGATAGCTTTTATGGCAATTGTCACAGTAACGACCCTGGACAGAATTGAATATTTATCACTAGGAATACAATTATAAGGAGAAGCTTATAGAAAATACAAACCTGGAAGAAATATGAGAAATCAGAATAATAAAAAATATATATTTGGCTTTGAAATGATACCAGTTTTAACTGGCAGAACATGCTTGGTATGAGTGGGAGATTTTTCATTAAATGGAAAACTTATTTTTTTCACATATGAAATACTCAGGATTTTTTGGGGTAACAATTTTGTTAACTTTAATTCTTACAGTTATGGTATCCGGATGTAAAAAAAGCAATGATGAGGTCGCTGATAAAGATGGGGTGGTTATGTACGCCGACATTTCCAATGCAAAAATCGCCTATAAAACTTATGGTTCAGGTGAACCATTGATTATGTGCATTGGCTTTTCGACTAATATGGATTTGTGGAGTACCAAAGCCATTGAAATTCTGCAAACAAAGTATAAAGTAATTGTTTTCGATTACAGGGGGATGGGCCTGAGCACCAACGCTGATTCCACTATGTCGATCAGCTCTCTGGCAGAAGATGTTAACGCCTTGCTTTCAGAGTTGAGTATTGAAAAAGCACATGTGCTTGGCTGGTCAATGGGAGGCTATGTTGCTCAGATGTTTGCTGTTAACCACCCTGAAAAAGTGAATAAGCTGGTACTTTATGCTACCAATTGCGGTGATACCCTCGTTGTTAATCCTTCTCAGGAAATAATTGACATTCTCGAAAATCCGGCAGCCACGCCAATGGAGCGTCTCAGTTTGCTTTTTCCTGACGAATGGCTGGCAACACATCCCGAACCATGGACATTTTTGCCGGAGGCTACGGAACCTTACAACGATGAAACTATTGGTATGCAATACTTTGCTATACAGGAATGGCTGAAACCGGGTGGTGGCTCAGCCGGACATTTGGGTTCGCTGAATAGGCCTGTGCTGGTAATCTGTGGTGAAAACGATAAGGTTGTTCCAAGTCAGAATTCATTATTTCTTGCCGGGTCAATCAGCTCAGCCACTCTGATAAAAGTACAGGATTCCGGCCATGGTTTGATGTATCAGCTTCCCGAAACTTTTGCAAACTATGTATTGACTTTTCTTGAACAATAGAGTTTCTGTCGGGAATACTTACCTCAACTGATCTACTCTTAGCTTAGTTTCATGCTTAAGGCAAGTGCCAACACGTTTTTTTTTCATCCCCTTCTGCCACGAAACCGCTCTGACTATTTTCAACTCAATCATTCTCCAACTTCTCCCTGACAGAACACAATTTGACTTAGACAAATTCAAGGTTCAGACCGGTTTGTTTGGCTGTTATCCAGATATTCAGACTCCTAAAATTCAATAAAATGATGTTGATAAAACCTTCGGATGGCGGTGAAAACTGGTTTTTATGTTTAATGGCTAAATATAGTTAATTAACATGTTATTAACAGTTTAAGAATTCTTGCAAGTATATATTTGCACTCTACTAATTCAACTTCTAAAGGATAAAATTTTGAAAAAATCCATACTCATTTTATCACTCCTGTTTGTCATTTCAATGACTGCCTGCAAAAAGGACAAAGATACTTCCGGGTTAATTACTGAAGAAGGAGCTAACAACAATACCATAACCATTGTCAATAACTCGGGAAAACCAGTTTATGTTTATGACTGGGACATGAGTTTAGATACTGCCATAGCAGTTTCTCCGGTAACCGGGGGAAACCCATTACAAAGTGCGGAAGCCGGAAAAGGTGGCACACTGTTGCTGACTATGCAGAAAGCCCACAGGCCAAGTGTTGCTGCCCGAAGAATATATATCTCTGATAAGGAATTGAACAATAGTCTTAACAATAAAAGTAAGCCTGCTATGCCTGATCCATATAACTATCATGTTGATGCTACGGTTCAGTATTCTTTTGTGGAGTATAATTATAATGACCCTTCTACCCATGCTTCTGCAAATAGTTATACCATAGATTTATCCTATATTGATGAGTATTCATACCCGGTAACCTTGAAATTTATTAATGTAGGAACCTATACAGGATGTGTAGAAGGTCATGAGTACGGGTTAACGAGCATTTTGAAAGTAAAAGAAGAATTAAAATCACTTAGTCCGCCAGTAAATGGAGCAGCCTATGCATGGGACGCTCTCATCTGGCCGGAGATTGTAAAATGCCAATGGAACAGCAGCAGTTATCCTGTTGGGATGGTTAGAATTATAGGCCCGAATAAAGTTTGGTCTGAAAACCCGGGAAACTCTATAACCCAACCATGGGTTCCGGACAGCTACCTGCCATTTATTCAGTCACTTCCAAGTAAAGGAAATCAGCTTTTTGGCGGACAAACTGATAGTACAAATAACTACAATGGATGGGAATACTGGAATCATACACATAACCCCAGTCCATCAAACACAGGTTATGTAAAAGCCCTTCATGCAGCAGCAAACAAAGACAAGAATGGTAAATACGGTTTTTTCTGCTATCCGAAGGACAATACGGATGGAGAGTTTACCTATGTGCCTGACTCAGTAAACTGTACCATAACGGTTTACTCATTGTCCGACTAAGGTTAAGTTGATATCCACCAAAAGATTTAAAACACTAAATTTAGATCAACTAGTTCCAAAAAAAGGGGTGAAGATGCTTAGGTTGAAAAAAATATTACCTAAAGAATAAAATGCCAACACCTTAGAACCAGGCATCAAATACATACCACTCTAACCCCATTTTTCCCTTCGCGCAGCTGCTAGCAACATTTTCTTTCAACCCCGTACCCTACTTTCTCAAAACCGATTATTTCACTTCATTATTTCGATTTGGCTTCTGCCAGTTGTATGGCTTTTACTAAGGCCAGATCAAACTTGTTGAATACGTTTTCTTCGCCTACAAGCCGTGTAATTCCTCCTTTTTCCAGCTCTTCCATCACCTTTGGCCGCACACCCGAAAGCACTATTTCGATGCCAGCATGATGCAGGGTGATGAGTGCTCCTTTCAGGTTGTGCATGCCGGTAGAGTCGATAAAAGGAACATGCCGCATTCTGATAATCAATACTTTTCCGAACCCTCCAACAGATTTAATGATCTCGGAATACTCCTTGGCTGACCCAAAAAACAATGGTCCGCTGATTTCGAATACCGACAAGCCCTCAGGCAAGGCGTTGTAATCGTCTATCACATCTTTGTCAACCTCCCGTACAAGTGAGTCATCACTGATGTCTGACATCCGTTTCATAAACAGCAGGGCTGCCAGTACCACGCCCACTTCGATGGCTACCGTTAAATCGACCAAGACCGTCAGGAAGAAAGTGCTGAGCAACACAAGGATATCGAATTTCGAACTTTTCATGATGGACAAAAACGACCGCCATTCGCTCATGTTGTAGGCTACCACAATGAGCACTCCGGCCAGTACCGACATGGGAATCAACTTAGCCCAACGACCAAAAAACACCATGATAAGCAACAAGGTTAATGCATGTACCATGCCGGCAATGGGGGTACGGCCTCCGTTTTTAACATTGGTGGCCGTGCGTGCAATGGCTCCAGTGGCCGGAATTCCACCAAAAAACGGCGTGACCACGTTGGCAATGCCCTGTGCGATGAGTTCTGTGTTCGACCGGTGGTTGCCACTAATCATCCCGTCACTTACAACCGCTGAGAGCAACGATTCCACACCTCCCAGAATGGCAATGGTAAGCGCCGGCTGGATGTACCGCCCCAGCTCCATGAATTGAACGTCGGGAAGCTCGAACCCAAATCCAACGGGGATTTCTCCAAAAAATGAGGCTATGGTAGAAACAGGAAATTGAAACAATTGCACCACAGCTGTGCCTGCAATAATAGCGATAAACGACCCCGGAATTCGTGCAGTAAAACGTTTGGTGAAAACGACAATAAGTATGGTAAGAGCCGTTACCCCTAGTGCGTAGTAATTAACACTACCCATCTGTTGTCCAAAAACCATCCATTTTTCAACAAAATCTGAAGGAACTTTGTCGATATCCAGTCCAAAGGCATCACGAATTTGAGTTGAAAAAATGACCAGAGCAATCCCGCTGGTAAACCCGACTACCAGAGGTCTGGGGAAATATTTCAGTAGTGAACCGAGTCGCAGAACGCCAAGCAATATCAGGATTAAACCAGCCATCACGGTAGAAATCATCAAACCACTCAATCCATATTGTTCCACAATGCCGTACACGATTACGATAAAGGCTCCCGTAGGCCCACCAATTTGCACACGACTTCCGCCTAACAGCGAAATAATGAAACCCGCAATCACGGCGGTAATTAACCCCTTTTCGGGAGATACACCTGATGCTACGGCAAAAGCAATGGCCAGTGGCAGAGCCACAATACCCACCACCACACCCGAAAGCACATCGGCCTGAACCTGTGAACGGGATATACCCAATTTAAGTAAACTGAAGAATTTTGGTTTGAAAATTTGCGACATGACCAACAGGATTGAGAACTTGCAAAATTAGATAGAAAAAGGAATCCCTTAACATCCTGTCTGAATTAAATCAGGCGAATCGATTCGGTATACGTGTGCTGATGTTCAGGTGTTTGTATCGTGATAGGCTTCAGGTTCCCTATGGCATGCTTTCCGGTCTTCCTAAAGCCACCGGGCGGGCAGCATCAGATACCGCTCCAATTTTGATGGCATAGCTGCTTCTTTTTTCAATGTCCTCATCAGTTATGTAGTGCACGTCAAGCAGCCCGTCTTCCTTTTTTACTCCTGTCCGGCTGTAGTTCATTGCGCTCAAGCTCAAGCTCCATCCTTCGAGCCATGCTTTTAACTCAGCCAATTGGGTGCTGGTGTTCCTCACGTGTACAATCAGGTCGATATCGCTGCCCGGACCGGCAGTGCCGTTTTTAACACTTCCAAACAGGTATAAGGCCACGATTCCAAAACGTTTGGCGTCAAGCAATGCGGCCATTCGTTCTACACTTTTTTGTCGCCACTGCCAGTGGAAGTCAAGGTTTTCTGTACTTACCACCCGGCTCTCCGACATAATTTCGTCATGATGCATATCAGACGCATGTGTCAGCATGGCCAAGGCGAGGGAGCGGTCGGCATTCATCAGCACCTCTACCACCTGGTTGTCGAAAGTGAGTTTAATGTCGATTACCTTGATCACATGCTCCAGGTGTTTTAGGTCGGGCAGCAACAGAGAAAGCGCGTTGGGGTTGTTGTTAAAGATTCCTTCGTTAAAGAACGCACCTTCTTCATCGGGGTACAAGGGCAAATATTTGATGTTAGCTTCTACCAGATCCTGAAAAAAATGTGTACCAAAGGATAAATCAGGTACATAGTCGTTTTTCTTGCGGGCAATTTCAATCAGGACAGCGGTGTTTTTTATCTCGGAGTAAGTTACACTGACGCCGAGCTTAATGTCGCCGCGGCTGCCCCAACGTCCTGGCCCCAGCAAGATAAATTGTCGTTTGGGGAGCAGGTTATTCAACCTCCCGATGGCATGTCCCACTGCAATCAGGTCATCGTGGTTGGTGATTAGCCCATACTGCACGGGATCTACGTATACCAGGTGAGTAATGTTGGAAACCAGTCCGTTAGGCACATGTTTGTGAGCAGTAAATATTACTTTCTCAACAGGTATGTTGGCTGGAATATCAGCCGGGCTGCTGTTTGGTCCTGCACTTTGCGATCGGCACTGAAGCAGGTAAAAATCCTGCCCATCGTGTGCAAACTCAATGTCTACAGGCCGTTTGTATTGCTCACGTAAGGTGTCGAGCATGTTTTTTATTTCTTTCACAAAGCCTGTCCGTTTTATCAAGCCTTCGAAGTTGACAACAAAACAATCGTTGGTGAAATCCATCCCCAACGGACGTGCCGGCTGGATAAAATCCTGTTTTAATACGGAAACAACCCTACTTATAGAGGGATAATCGCGGCCAAAACGCTTGAGCAAAAGTTCAATCTCGATCGTTTCAAACTGCCCTGTTGCCAAATTGATAACATCCATGTATTTAGGTGAATACCTAACAATTTCATCAATAGTTACGTTTACTCTGAGGTCGGGCTGACCTGGAGAAATAAGTATGGGATAGTCGTCTGACAGCCTGTCGACAGCCCGTGTGCCTAATCCGGGAACCATGCGTAGCAGGCCATCCTCGCTTTTTATCCTGCCCGACCATTTAAAATCATTGTGACTAAAGGCTACACCACCGAAAGCGGGAAAGAAGTAGTTTCCGGTTTTTTTTCCAACAACCTCCTGAATCATGATGCCCATTTCTTCCCTGTAATCCAGCAAACCGTATTCAGCCCGGTATTCAATCGGGTCAGGGCCAAAAGTGGAGGCGTACACTTCTGCAATGGCATCGAGCAGTGCCAGCAATCTGGTTTCCTTGTCGCCTTGATTGGCAATGAAAAGACTTTTGTATTTTCCGGCAAACACGCTACCTACCCTGTCTTCGAGCAAACTGGAACTACGCACGATGAGTGGAACTTCGCCAAAATCGTCGAGGGCCATGGTGATGCCTTTGAGGATTTCAGGAGGAAAGAGCGCATTTTTAAATACATGAATTACATACGGATACTCCTGGCGTACTTGAGCTATGTCCTTGTATTTCTGTTCCATAACCTCTTCGAGGTTGTTGTAGCTTATAAAACTTAGCAGGCCATCGGAAGTGAGAAACCAGGTTTTGGGTGTTTTTATCTTTCCAAAAAGTGTTTCGCTGTTCTCCTGTCTTTTAAGTATGTGTTCAGCTAAAAAAAGTCCGGAGCTTTTACCTCCCAGCTGACCATGACTGCCGGCAGGATACACTACCGATTGCAGCAGTGTGTAGAAGTCATCGATTTTTAAGAAATGTTTTGCTATATCGATAAAATCGCTTTGCTCGGTAAGAATACGCCGGATAAGGGAAATTCTGATGTTTTTTTTCCGGGGTTCTGAGAGCTCCAACATGTGGGTGCTCAGGTGGTGATAGCGTTCAACGGCAGCGCTGATGTCGGAGAGTGACGACCCCATATTCTCCAGTATTTCAGCCAAAAACCCCGACCTGTCTTCTTTGGTCCATTTCTGGATGAGATGAAGGATTTCGCGTTCACTCAGGTGTTGTGCAGCTAGATCGAAGATGTTGTAGCTTACCGACAGCAAGTCTCCATCGGGATGTTTGAGGTAAGGGCTATTTACCTCTGTTGGAATGGTGACATTGCTTTTAAAAGCAGGGGAGAAATACTCTAACATATGGTTGGCTTCTTCCACACCTGTCCAGCACAGGTAGTTGATCATGCGTCGCGACAGCCGGATCAGTAATTTTGGATCCGTATGCTTGAGCATGTCGAGAATGGCCCACCACTCACTGCGCTGGTCTTGGTTGTCAGGTGCTTTGGCATCGAAAACCGATTTCAGCTTCTGGTGAAGAATGAGCAGTGAACACCTTTCGGCGATGGTGTTGATAAGTTTTCGCTCTTCTTTTAGAAAAGGGCCTTCATCCGAGAAGGGTCGTTCGGCTGTATAATAAACAGCAATTTCGCCGGCTTGCACCTCCTGCACTACGATGGGTGCTTTTATCACCCATTCTGTTTCGGTAAAATCTCCGGAAGCGTAAGTTTTGTTAAAGCATGTGAGTTTAACCTCACAAATTTCAGGATACTGCCAGCCCGGCGGGATTACCTTGATTAACTCCTGACAAATTTCGTCGTTCGACAGATTGGTATTGTTTAGTACTTCTTGTGCTTCGTAGAGGCAGTTGAGTTCTTTGGCTCTTTCTTTTAACTCTGCCATCAGCTGATCGAGCGGAATATTGCTGGTCATGGTTAGGTGTTTTCGTTGTGAATAATAACTCCTTTTCCAGAGCGGCCATCTACTTTAATGGTAAGGGGGCGACTGAGGCGGACGTGTTTAACATGCTCTGTAGATGATATTTCTTCCTGACTGTTAAGCCATTCCCAATTAATTGGAAATTCGCCTGAATAAGGCACTGAAAAATAAAATACCCTGAAGCTGGTCACATTGTGGAAAAAGTGTGAACCCTGACTAAGCTCTGAGTTCATTCCCTCGAGGGGTGCTTCAACAATTACTTTGGCTGCTGAAATCTGTCCCCAGGTAACAGGGATGCCTGCCCAGGCATCGCTGGTGCCCCAGCGACCGAAGCCGATGAGTAGATAGTGGATTCCCTCGGCGATAAATGGCTGGTTGATTTTGTCGAGGTCGGAGGCGATTTTTTGCGTTGTAGCCGGATTAAAACTGCCGGGCTGCATGAAAACGATATCGCGTATTTCCTCGTTGAGGCCATTGCCCAATACACTGGCTGATGAGCAGATAACTTTTTCTCCGTGAAGCTCACCGGGGTTTACGTCGACCTCTTCATTTGAAACTACCATCGGCCTGACCTGAAGAAATCCAAACCGTGGTTTTTCGCCGGGAGTAAAGGTGGCGGCGAATTCAATTTCTATGGCGGTTTGGTAAATGTTATTACAGGTCTGTAGCAATTCTTTTATTAAATCATTTAATGGTATGTCGTCGAGGCGAAGCAGTGGCGCGAAGTTGAGCAGGCGGGCACCACTTTTCCCTGTGCCCATGATCAGCCGACCCGATTGTGCGTCCAGTGTGGAAGCTACCCATCGTAGGGTTTTATCCTCTTCGGCAGCCTCAATGTGCTGATGAGTCATGTACTCCGTTTCTTTCACCGGATCGTAGCTTAAATTCGATCCCATGTTGACAGCCCAAAAATCAGTTTGGGTTGTTTTCATCAGGTCGTAAACTGAGCCCGCCGGAGGATCAGCTTTGGGATAAGCCGGTGAGTAAGACCAAACCATCCCTCCATCCACAACGGTTTTTCCCAGTCCCAATGCCAGACTCACGATGCCGTCGTCGGGAGAGGCATTGCCGAAAGCATAAAAATTGCGCGATCGGGCTACGCCGGAACACTCCGGATAATACCTTTCGCCATGCCTGCTTCCAACCACTTCCTGAATGATGATAGCCATTTTTTCGTCCTCGGTTTTATGTCTGGTGGCTTTCATGTAATCGCGGGCAGCCTTGAAGAAGGTTGTGGCATAAACATATTTTATGGCCTCGGCCAGCTTGTTGAAACGTGTGGTCACTTCCGGCTGGTTATTTGGTGTCATCTTTGTGCCATAGATGCCTGCAAAAGGTTCATCCATCGCATCTTCAAGCATTGAGCTGGAGCGTATGGCTAATGGCGTATGTACCTGTGCAATGAGCGCTCTTAAGTCGCCAAGAATCTCCATAGGGAGAGCGGCTTTCTGGAAAGCATGGGCTATGCGGTCATCAGGAAGCCCCGATAGGGCGATGTCGTAGAGCTTGTTACGTTTCATAAAAGCATCAAAAACATCGGTACGAATCACCGTCATGGCTGGAATGCCAATGTCGATGCCCGGAAATTTTTCCTTGATATCAGGGCTGCTTAACCATTGATTTACACGCGACAGTCCATGCGCCTTTCCTCCAATAGCGCCATTGCCAATGGTTGTGAATTTATTCTCAGAATTGAGAAAAGAGCTGCGGTTAAAGGCAACCAGATTTTCTAAATGCTCGCTCATAACACCGGTGTTTTAGGCTTTCAAAGATACAATTTTCGGCTGACTTGCCTATATAATAACCTACTTTGAAAGCATGTTAGTAACAGCCTGGGCTAACGATCAAGTTCGGCCAGATTTTTTACCCACCGCGATAAAGCTTCGGCATGATGGCCCAGATAAAGATCAGGCTCTATCAGCTCCACTTCCATGAGTAAAAACCTGTTGTTGCGCCAAACGCCGTCTACCCGCTGGTAAAGTAATCTTCCCTGAAATCGTTCTGCTATTTGATCGCAAAGGGCCACAATTTGCGGATGTACTTTTTCAATATGGTATGTGCCTCCATAGGTAAATTGTACGCGATAATCTCCTTTTTTGGGAACTTTGGCTATGCTGTAAGTGAAACCATCGGAGAATCGCAAAGTGCTAACCTCGCCTGAACTGATTTCAGGTATAAATTCCTGTAGCATGTAGGGGCGATTTTTGTAGTATTTGCCAACAATTTTTTCGAACCCCGATTCATCTTCTTTGTCAATTACAAAGGTGTGATACGATCCTCCTGAAATCATCGGTTTGATAACCAGCTTCTGCCATCCCCTGTTTACCGAAGTGGTAAAAACGGAAGGGTCGTGTTCAAACACAAACGCTGTGGGGATGAGTTCAATGCCCTCTTTTTCCAGATCCAGCAGATACCGTTTGTCCATGTTCCACCTGACAATGTCTGCAGGATTTAACAAGGGAAGGTTATGACTGCCGCAAAAGTCGAGCAGCCGCCCAAAGACTTCAGGTTTCTTATAGTAATTCCAACAGGTGCGTATGAGGATGGCTTTGTACGGCGTTAACTGTTCCAATGGCGTGGTAATCAGCTTTTCCCAAATCATGATGTCGACTTGTACCTTAAAAGTGTGTAGTTGCTGTATCACCGTTTGGTCATAAGGTAACAGCTCGGGCATTTCTGCCGTGGTGAGGAAAAGCAGTTTCATTTTTTCGGGCAAAGTTAATGAATTGCCCCTTCGGCATGTCAGTAGTCTTGATGATATTGTGCTATTGAACTGTTTCCAAGGCTGCCGTTTTGGAGAACAAACACAGGTAAATTGGTGTTAGTTCGAATCGGTTTCAGGTAAAAATATTAACTTTCAATTATATTTGGCCGGAATGCGTTCAGGATGAAGTGAAAATCAATAATTTTGCAGTCAAATTTTTTACTAAAACCACTTACTTTAGCTGGCAAAGTTTAACTGAAAATACAAAATTGATGAAAAGTAATATTATGGACCAGATCGGTCGTTTGATGGGACTTCGGTATAAATCGCATCCGTGGCACGGAATTGATGTTGGTGAGGAAGCCCCTGAAATCATCATGTCGTTTATCGAAATGGTGCCTACCGACACGGTGAAATACGAAGTAGATAAGGCTAGTGGATACTTGCGTATCGACCGTCCCCAGAAATTTTCAAACGTTATTCCCGCGCTTTATGGATTTATTCCGCAGACCTATTGTGCTAAAAATGTGGCAGAACTGAGCCGCGAAGCTACAGGACGAAACGACATCGTGGGCGATTGCGATCCGCTGGATATTTGTATCCTGACAGAAAAAACCATCTCACATGGCAACATCATTGTCAGGGCCAGACCGCTGGGTGGATTTAGAATGATTGACGGTAATGAAGCAGACGACAAAATTATTGCCGTGTTGTACAACGATGCGGTTTATGCTCAGTATAAGGGCATCGACGATTTGCCTGAGATGGTGGTGGAGCGCCTGCGTCATTATTTTCTTACCTATAAAGATATGCCCGGCGGCGACAAACGAAACTCCGAAATTACCCACACTTATGGGGTGGAAGAATCACACAGGGTAATACGTGAGGCCATAAAAGACTATAACATCAAATTTCATAACATTGAGTCGATGTTTGGTGATGACTAGGTGATTAGCTCAATGCAAAGTTTTTTCGCATAGCTGGATTTTTAGTTAAACAATGTCCTGCTTTTACCCAAACTCCATTCGGATTTTTGGTTTTAGAAAATCGCTTACTTTTGCGTTAAAATATCCGTCTATGATAGATAAAGGAAATATTGCTGACTGGAATAAGCAATTGAGTGGCAAACCGGCACAAGAGGTGTTGCGGTTCTTTGCCGACAAATTCAAAGGAAAAATTGCCCTGTCGACGAGTCTTGGTCTTGAAGATCAGGTGCTTACTCACATGGTGGCCGAGATTGATCCGTCGATGCGGGTTTTTACCCTCGACACCGGGCGGCTTTTTCCTGAAACTTATGATTTGATGGATACGACCTCCAAGAAATATAATATCAGACTTGAGGTGTTTTTTCCGGATGCCGCTGAGGTAGAAAAAATGGTGAACCAAAAAGGGATCAACTTGTTTTACGACAGCATCGAAAACAGAAAACAATGCTGTAGTTTGCGTAAGCTTATGCCCTTGGCTCGCGCCATGCAAGGATTAGACGCCTGGATTACAGGCCTTCGCCGTGAGCAATCGGTAACACGTGAAGACATGCAGGTGGTGGAATGGGACGAAAACAACCAAAAGCTCAAAATAAATCCGCTCATCGACTGGAGCGAGCAGCAAGCCTGGGATTATGTAAAAGAACATCGGATTCCTGTAAATCCCCTACACAAGAAAGGTTTTGCCAGCATTGGTTGTCAACCGTGTACGCGTGCCATTGAGCCGGGTGAAGACATCAGAGCAGGACGTTGGTGGTGGGAAAACCCCGACACCAAGGAATGTGGTCTGCACGCCAAATAGTTCAATGTGTTTGCGGTAAACCAGACGGCTCCCGACCTGTATTAGCAGCGATAAAAATGAAACGGATTGGTTCACTTAACAGGGAAATCCTTCGACTGGCCTTACCCAACTTAATCACCAACATTACCGTGCCCCTTTTGGGAATGGCCGATCTGGCCATGATGGGACATCTGGAGGATGTAGCCTATCTTGGTGCTATCGCCTTAGGGTCTACTATCTTTAGTGTGTTATACTCCGTTTTCGGGTTTTTGCGCATGGGAACCACCGGATTGTCGGCGCAGGCTTTTGGCGCAGATAATCAGGAGGCTATAGCCTTAGTGTTGAAACGGTCGCTGCTGGTTTCACTTGCTCTCGCGCTGGGCTTGATTGTGCTACAGTATCCTATTCGTTTTTTTTCGTTTTATCTGCTTGAGAGCACCCCTCAGGTAGAAGATTTGGCAGCGTCGTATTTTCAAATCCGAATTTTTGCCGCACCGGCCACACTGGGACTTTATGCCCTGTATGGCTGGTTTTTGGGTATGCAGAATGCCAAAATTCCGATGTTTATTGCCGTGATGGTGAATGTGTTGAATATCGGGTTAAACTTCTTGTTTGTATTTGGGTTTAATCTGTCATCCGATGGTGTGGCCTGGGCAACCTTAATCGCTCAGTATGCTGGACTTTTTACGGGTTTACTTTTTTTATGGACACGCTATCGTCGGTTTGTATATAGCCAGCCCTGGAGGGATATCCTTAACAGCAGAGAAGTCCGCAGGTTTATGGGCATCAACACCGACATCTTTATTCGTTCGGTGGTTCTGTTGCTTACGCTATCCTTTTTCACAGCCATGTCGGCTCAATTGGGAGAAACGGTTCTGGCTGTGAACACCCTGCTGTTCCAGTTTTTCTTTTTGTTCAGCTATTTTGCTGATGGGTTGGCCTATGCTGCCGAATCTTTGGTTGGTAAAGCGTATGGATCAGCTGACAAATTGTTATTAAGACGTACCATAAAGCGAATTTTTCAGTGGAGTTTTGCTGTAATGGTATTAGCTTCTTCGATTTATTACTTCAGCACTGAAGTGCTTTTACAAGTCATGACCGACAATGAGTCGTTGATCGAATCGGCAAAGAAGTTCCACTATTGGATTGTCTTGCTGCCTATTACGAGTGTGGCCGCTTTTATATGGGATGGTGTTTACGTGGGGACAACCAAGACAAAGCCGATGCGGAACGCCATGCTCATCGCCTCACTGGTAGTGTTTTTCCCCGTTTTTTACTTGAGTCGTGCATGTTTTCCTGAACACGCTTTGTGGTTTGCGCTCAACATGTTTATGCTGGCACGGAGTCTTTTGATGTGGGGATTTTGGAACAGACAGCAGGTTTGGGCGAGATAACTAAAAAAGGCCGGAACACTCAGTTTAGTGAGCGATTCCAGCCTTCTGATTAAATTAGCTTAAAACCAGCGATTAGTTATCTTCTTCCATGAATGGATATTTATAGCTTTCGGGTGGCAGAAAGCATTCTTTAATGGTGCGGGGACTTACCCAACGCAACAGGTTTAGTTTTGATCCGGCTTTGTCATTTGTACCTGAACCTCTTGCCCCTCCGAAAGGTTGCATGTTTACCACAGCCCCGGTAGGTTTGTCGTTGATGTAGAAATTGCCCGCCGCATGGGTGAGTTTTTTCATCACGTGCTCGATCACAAACCTGTCTTTTGAGAAAACTGAACCTGTTAGCCCGTAAATGGACGTGTTGTCTACCAGCTCAATTGTTTCATCAAATTTAGTGTGGTCGTATATATAGATGGTCAATACCGGTCCAAAAAGCTCTTCCTCCATGGTTACATAGTGCGGGTCTTTGGTAAGAATGATGGTTGGCTCGATGAAGTATCCTACCGTTTTGTCGTATTTTCCCCCGTAAATTATTTCTGCATCAGGATCTTTTCTCGCACCTTCTATATAACTAACAAGTTTGTCGAAGGAGGCTTCGTCGATTACGGCATTCACGAAGTTAGAGAAATTCTCTACCGGTCCCATTTTCATAGTGTCCATATCACATTTTATTTCTGCTAAAACGGGTTCCCAGAGGTTATCCGGAATATAGGCTCTCGAAGCCGCCGAGCATTTCTGTCCCTGGTATTCAAAAGCGCCGCGTGTAAGAGCGGTAGCTACCTGGCTGGAGTTGGCCGACTCGTGTACCAACACGAAGTTCTTGCCCCCGGTTTCGCCTACAATGCGTGGGTATGACTTGTATTTCTGGATGTTGTTACCGATTTCTTTCCAGATGTTCTGAAAAACAGCTGTCGATCCGGTAAAATGAATGCCTGCAAAGTCGGGATGGCTGAAAATAACGTTTCCGGCGGCAGGACCTGAAACAAAAACCAGATTGATTACCCCGTCGGGAAGTCCCGCTTCCATGAAGATTTCCATGATGATGGTTGCGGAATATATCTGCGCATTCGAGGGTTTCCACACCACCGTATTTCCCATTAATGCCGGCGCTGATGGTAGGTTTCCTGCAATAGCGGTGAAGTTGAAGGGCGTTAAAGCAAACACAAATCCCTCCAGTCCTCTTTGCTCAATCCTGTTCCAGATGGTTTCATCCGACTCAGGCTGCTCGTTGTAAATTTCGGTCATGTATTGCACGTTGAAACGAAGAAAATCAGCCAACTCGCAAGCCGAATCAATTTCTGCCTGATGAACAGATTTAGACTGTCCCAACATGGTGGCGGCATTGATCCGTGCCCTGTAAGGACCTGAAATCATTCCCGCTGCTTTGAGGAAAATGGAAGCTCGCTGCTTCCACGATAGTGATGCCCACTTTTCACGGGCTGCCAAGGCTGCATCAATGGCTTCTTTAACATGACCCTCGTTGCCCCGACTGTAATACCCCAGGGTTTTTTGGTGATCATGAGGTGGACTAATCCTTATCTTTTTGTCGGTGAATACCTTCTGACCATTGATAATCATAGGGATATCAACTTCCTGTGCTTTGGCACTGTTTAATGCCTGAATTAAATTGGCGCGTTCCGGTGAGCCAACTTTGTAGCTCAAAACAGGCTCGTTTTTAGCCGGGGGAACAAAAAATAGACTCTTTTGCATTTTTTAAAACTAATTAAGTTGTGACTTCAATCGTTATGTTTAGTTTTGCATAACGAAATGCAAAAGTATCACTATTCTTTAAACAGGTAATTAGATGTCTGTTTTTTTAAGTGAATTTAACGTAAAGGATTGCTTCCCCTCGCATTTCGCAACGAATTGATTTAAAAACAATTGAAAAAATGTAATATGACCAGAGTTCAAAAAATGAAAACTATCCTTGAGAAACTGGGGATAAAAGAAGTGAATCCGGGCTTGTCGACCGGAAAAGATTGGATTGACACACAGGGCGATATCACGGCCTCTTATTCGCCTATCGATGGTGCGAAATTGGCAGATGTAAGGAACGCTACCCTCGATGACTATGAAATGGTAGTGAAAAAAGCACAAGAGGCTTTTTTATATTGGCGAAAAGTGCCGGCTCCAGTAAGAGGTGAAATTGTGCGCCAGATAGGATGTGCCTTACGTGAAAAGAAAGACGAATTAGGACAGTTGGTTACCCTGGAGATGGGGAAAATATACCAGGAAGGTCTGGGAGAAGTGCAGGAAATGATTGACATTTGTGATTTTGCTGTCGGGCAGTCGCGACTTATAAATGGAGTAAATCTTCAGTCGGAGCGGGCTAACCACCGCATGATGGAGCAATACCACTCGCTCGGCATTGTGGGAATTGTTACATCGTACAATTTCCCGGTTGCAGTTTGGGCATGGAATACGGCTCTGGCGGCCATCGCTGGTGATGTGGTGATCTGGAAACCTTCCTCAAAAACGCCCCTGACCGCTATCGCTACCCAGAAAATTATCAGGGACGTCTTGATAGAGAATGAAATACCAGAAGGGGTTTTCAATTTAATTATTGCCAAATCGTCGGTAATGGGCGACAATTTCCTTGCCGACAAGCGCATCAACCTGCTATCGGTAACCGGATCCACGGCCGTCGGGAAAAGGGTAGGTGGTATCGTTGGAAAACGCCTGGGGAAAACCATTCTTGAACTGGGTGGCAACAACGCAGTGATTATTACCCCCAAAGCTGATATCAACATGGCTGTTTCTTCAACAGTTTTTGGAACGGTTGGTACTGCCGGACAGCGCTGTACAAGTACACGCCGGGTCATTATCCATGAAGACATTTATGAGACTGTGCGCGATAAATTTTTAACCGCTTACGAAAGTGTAGTTCCAAAAATCGGAAACCCACTTGATGAAAATACCCTCGTTGGTCCGCTAATCGACAATATGGCTGTGGATTTATTCAGAGAGGCCGTTAGAAAAGTAGAAGAAGAAGGAGGTAAGGTACTTTTTGGAGGTCAGGTGTGCAAGGGCGAAGGTTTTGAATCGGGTAACTATGTGGTGCCATGTATTGCAGAAGCCGAAAACCATTATTCCATAGTGCAGGAAGAAACTTTTGCGCCTATAGTTTATTTTATCAAATACCGTGGCGGAATTGAAGAGGCCATCGCCATTCAGAATGATGTGCCACAAGGACTTTCCTCAGCTTGTTTTACCAAAGATTTGCGCGAAGCTGAAATCTTTATGAGTTGTGCCGGCAGCGACTGCGGGATAGCTAACGTAAACCTTGGCACCTCAGGAGCTGAGATTGGTGGCGCTTTTGGTGGTGAGAAAGATACGGGTGGTGGACGTGAATCCGGATCGGATGCATGGAAGGTTTACATGCGCCGGCAAACGAATACCGTTAATTATGGCACAGAACTTCAACTTGCTCAGGGAATCAAATTGGTAATTTAGTAAATTTGCAGGCCGGTTGTGTTCAACCGGCCTCTAAATTAAAATACTATGCGCTTTTTTAAATTGTTTCTCTCTGTCGTTATTCTCTGGACTTTAGCCGCTTCCTGTGGTCAGGAACCCGAAAAGCAATCCAAAGTCGAAACCGGAAAATATGTTGCTGTGTTAGACAGTACCATGACCATCGCCGAAATCGCAAAAGCCAACCAGATTGGTGAGCCTTATCTTAGAACAATGCTTAATATGCCTGATCGGGCCGGTGGGAATCTTCCACTGTATAAGCTCAAAAAAAGCTTCCGATTTTCGGAAGAAACTCTGAAACAGATTATTGAAGAGGCCAAAAACCGCGACTGACCCGCTGCTTTGGTGCTTTCCTGCCGTGTTTTAGTGACCATGATCTTCATAATTTAGAACCTCTATAAATTTTTAATATATGCAAATGTTTGCATATTTTGGGGATTCAGACATCTGATCTTTAGCTACATTTGCCCCCATTAAAAACTAAAATTTATCGACGTATGTTTATTTTAATGGTCATTATTTTTGTTGTGGGTTATTTGATGATTGCCCTCGAACATCCTTTGAAAATTGATAAAGCAGCTTCGGCTTTGCTTATTGGTTCCTTAACCTGGGTAGCCTTTATTCTGGGAGCAGAGGACATTCTCACCTCAGGCGTAAGTGCTTCTTGGAACCATTTTATTGAAGAAAGCAGAATTCTTGCTGCGGCTTCCGGATCTACTTTTGAGATTTCTCATCACACTTATCTGGATTTTATTGTTCATCATCAAATAATCGAGCATCTGGGTGAGATTTCCGAAATTTTGTTCTTCCTGCTCGGTGCTATGACCATTGTTGAAATTATTGACCAACATCAGGGGTTCAAACTTATCACCGACAAAATCACCACCACCAACAAGGTAAAACTGCTTTGGATTGTTAGCATTCTTACCTTTTTCATGTCGGCAGCACTCGACAACCTCACCACCACTATCGTAATGGTAACGTTGCTCAAAAAGCTTATTGGCGACAAACAAACACGTTGGTTCTTTGCCTCAATGGTTGTGCTGGCTGCAAACGCGGGAGGTGCATGGTCACCCATCGGCGATGTGACCACCATCATGCTTTGGATTGGAGGTCAGGTTACCGCAGTGAACATCATTATCATGGTGATATTGCCCAGCTTGGTCACCATGCTCATTCCGGTTGTTTTGTTGTCGTTTACCATGAAAGGGAATATTACCCGCCCACATTTATCAGAAAATCAGGAACGTGAGTTCACCACCTCATTCGAGCGCAAGCTGATGCTTTTTGTAGGTGTAGGATCGCTGTTATTTGTCCCAATATTCAAAACCATTACCCACCTTCCTCCCTACATGGGCATGTTACTAGGTTTGGGTGTGATGTGGGTGCTTACCGATATCCTTCACCGAACCAAGGTTTATGAAGACAAGCGCAGACTTACCGTGGTAGGTGTGATTAAAAAAGTTGACATACCAACCGTGCTTTTCTTCCTGGGAATTCTTTCTGCCGTAGCTTCTTTGCAAACAGCTGGTCAGCTTGGCCTGTTGTCGGTGTGGCTCAATGAAGTGACCAATGAAAACATTTATGTGATTAACACGGCCATCGGGCTACTCAGCTCCATAGTTGACAACGTACCACTGGTGGCAGGTGCTATGGGGATGTATCCCATTGCCGAGGTTGGACATTTTGCTGTTGACGGTATTTTCTGGGAATTACTTGCCTTTACTGCCGGAACAGGTGGTAGCATACTGATCATTGGTTCAGCTGCCGGTGTTGCCGCAATGGCTCTTGAAAAAATTGACTTTATCTGGTACATGAAAAAGATCAGTTTGCTGGCGATGTTAGGCTATTTTGCCGGGATTGCTACCTACTATGTACAGATGCTTCTCACCGGACATCTTTAGGTCACAGGAAATGGGTGAAATGAAAAAAGCTGCTCTAAGGGGCGGCTTTTTTTATGGCAAGTCGATTTTGCCACAAACGCTATCCTGTCTGGCTCCAGTTACAGAAGCCAGACAATTGACGCTTTCATTTACACGAAGTGCTCCCATGAAAGCGAACACGATGGCCTCCTTAAAATCGATTAACTCTTCGTGAGGAACCACCAACCTGTGTGGGGTAAGTTGTGCTAAGGTTTTTATCAGAAAGCGGTTTTTTGCTCCCCCTCCCGTCACCAATACATTACCAGGGCTTAACTTGTCGAGTATAGCCGCAACCTGCAAGGCAATATGCTCAACGGCTGTCGCTATTTTATCAGGTATTTCAGCATTGTAATCCAGTAAGGGGCTAACCAGATATTGTTGAACAAACTGGTTGCTAAGCGACTTTGGATAAGGTTTTTGGAAAAATTCGTTTTCATTGAGATGACCCAGCAGTTCTGGAATCACATTGCCTTTTGAAGCAATACGGCCTTCGTCATCATAGGGCAGGTTTATTTTTTCGCTCAATCCGTTAAGCAATTGATTCGCACCACAGATATCGTAACCAATCCGATGATCACCTTCCCGGTACGAGATGTTGGCTATACCCCCCACATTAAGACAAGCATTGTAATCCCCAAAAAGTAACTCATCACCGATTGGTATCAATGGGGCTCCCTGACCACCATAAATTATGTCTTTGTTTCTGAAATCACTTATTGTGGCCACCTTAGTGATTTGAGCTAAAACTGCTCCATCGCCCATCTGATAGCTAAAGCCTTGGGCGGGTTCGTGAAACACCGTGTGGCCATGCGAGGCAATATAATCCGGTTGTAGTTTAAAGGTGCTGATGAATTCAACGATTCGTTTGCCAAGGTATTGGCTGTATTTGGTGTTTAGCGCAAACAAGTCTTTGGTTGGTAGCTGCGGGGCCGTTTTAAGCATTTGTGTCCATTCCGCAGAATAACTGTAGGTTGAGGTGGCCTCCACTATAAAATTCCATTGAGTGCCTTCATAGGAGAACCGGCACAAGGCCAGATCGATTCCGTCGAGTGAGCTACCCGACATCACGCCCAACACCGTTATACTTCGTGTCTTCACAGGGCAGGTATCAATTTCTCCAATTGCATGCCACGCGAACCTTTTACCAGAACTTGTGCGTTGTTTATGGGACTGTTCTGTAAGAAAATGAGTGCATCGTCGGTGGTCTCAAAACCCCTGAATTGTGTTTCGGCCAGACAGGAGGTAAAGTTTTTTCCGGTCAGAATAACATGTTTTGCTTTTAACTGCAGCAATAAATCGATAATTTGCTTGTGCTCATCGTGTGCCGCTTCACCCAACTCAAACATGTCGCCCAAAATAAACCAGGGGTTGGTGTTATTCATTTTGTGAAAACTTAAGATGGCTTCACGCATACTTACCGGGTTGGCATTGTAAGCATCCAGAAACAGCAAGTTAGTTTCTGTTGCCATCTTCTGCGATCGGCTGTTGGAAGGAATGTAGCTTGCGATGGCTTTTGAGATATTTTTATTTTTTATCCTGAAATACTGACCTATAGCCACCGCTGCCAGAATATTGGGAATATTGTAATGGCCATAAAGTGATGTATTGACTTCAAATTTGGTGTGGTGCTGGTCGGTGATTGTCATTTTTAATGCCGGGAGCTCCTTGGTCATCAACCCGTTGGTTTCACCACTTCCCAAACCATAGGTAATGCGATGCATTCCTTCGCTCAAATCCATGAGCAGAGTGTCGTCGGCATTCACTAAAACAGTTCCATTGTTGGTTTTTAGGTATTGGTAGAGTTCGTTTTTTGCTTTGATGACGCCTTCAAAACCGCCCATTCCTTCCAGGTGTGCTTTCCCGATATTGGTTATAATCCCCAGATTAGGTCGTGCAAGCTCACATAGCACCGCAATTTCGCCCTGGTGGTTAGCGCCCATTTCCACAACTGCAATTTGCGTTTTTGAAGTAATGCGCAACAAGGTAAGAGGCACTCCGATGTGGTTATTGAAATTTCCCTGCGTCGCGATGATTTCCTTTTCTGTTTCAAGCACTTTGGCTATAAGCTCTTTCGTGGTAGTCTTTCCGTTCGATCCGGTGATGCCTATCACGGTAACCTTGGTTGACTCGCGGTGATAAAGTGCCAGGTTTTGAAGCGCTTCGAGTACGTTCGGTACAACGAAATACTGACCGTTTTGTTCGTCCAATGTCGGGTCGTCGATAACAGCCAGTCGTGCACCTTTAATGAGTGCCTGTTTGGCGAAAGTGTTTCCGTTAAAATTTTCCCCTGAAAGGGCGAAAAACAAGCTGTCCTGCACATCACCTCTGGTATCTGTCGATATTTTCGGTGAGGCCAGGTAGCGTTGATATAAATCCTGTATAGTCTTCATGGTAATAAAAAAACCCCACTTTCAGCGAAAGTGGGGGTAAAGATACGTTTTATGTCAACTAGTTTCCACCAGGTAGAGGACTTCCTACACGAATCATTGCACATCGGAATCCAATGGTTGAAGCCGATTCATCTTCATTAAGGAAGCGGCGTGTTCCGGGGCTCAGGTAGTATACACCATCATTCCATGAACCACCTTTTACCACGCGGGCTTTGTCGCTGATTAAAGTTGTTTCACCGTAGTCGTACATTCCTTTCGAGTTGGCAACAGTTTCTTCTCCATCCAGCCAGTCGGCTTGTATGGTTGATTGGTAGTCGCCATCGCGGTAGTTCACGTTGTTGGCTTTACGGTAATTCTTTCTGCTGGCAGCTTCTTCAGCGGTAATGTCTTCGTAAACAATCCGTCCCAATGAATCTTTGGGGGCAATGCTGCCATCAATGTCTTTTTTAACATTTTTGAAAATGTTACCACGGTAGGGGTTAAAGTCGGATACAAATTCAGGTGTCATAGGACGATAAACGTCGAGTACCCATTCGCTCACGTTTCCGGCCATGTTGTAAATACCGTAGTCGTTTGGCCAATAGGAGCCAACGGCATTCGGGATGCTTGCCCCATCGTTCAGGTTTCCGGCTACACCCATGTAGTCGCCACTTCCAATTTTGAAGTTGGCCACGAAACTTCCGTAGTATTTTGTTTCATCGGTGCGGACTGTTGATCCATTCCAGGGATATTCTCTTCTTTCCACAACTCGGTTGTATAACGTGTTGCCTATCAGACCCAATGCAGCAAATTCCCATTCGGCTTCGGTGGGCAGACGATAGTTAGGCAGCATCAGTCCGTCTTCAAAACGAACGCTGCGCACTCCGGTACCTGTCGGATCAAGGTCTTCTTTTCCTTCTTTTACCAGACCTTCATACTGCCCGGCCAGGTATGCATCGGTGTTAAAATTATTTTCATCTTTTTGATCAGGGTCGAAGTCGAGAATGCCGGCATCTATGAGCAAGCCTTCGTTTACACGGTCGCTTCTCCATGAGGCATAGTCGTTGGCTTGTAGCCAGCTAACACCAACTACCGGATAATCCTGATAAGCCGGATGTCTGAAATAAGTCTGAACGAGGGGCTCGTTGTAAGCCAGCTTATCGCGCCATACCAGGGTGTCAGGTAGAGCTTGTTGCACCACCAACGGGAAACTCTCGCCGTAAACGCGGTTCAACCAGAAAATATACTCTCTGTAAGCCAGATTGCTGACTTCGGTTTGGTCGATGTAAAAACTACTGACGGTAACTTTTCGAGGGGTATTGTCCCATTCGTAATAAGGGGTTTCAGATGTTGCTCCCATGGTAAAGGTACCACCTTCGATAAGCACGAGCCCTGGACCCGTAATTTGTTGCGTGGCAGCGGCCACCTCAAAACCTCCGTTTTTCGGATTGTTATACTCCCAACCTGTGGTACGTGATCGCTCTTTCGGGCCACAAGAAGTCGACACAACGGCCAGTCCGGCCAATCCAATGAAGATTAAAAACAACTTATTAATTTTAAACATTTTAGTTTGATTTTTTAAAACTGTTTCGATAATAACTAAAAAGTAGGTGAATTTATTGCCCTGATATGACGTCGGGCACTCTCTTTATACACACAAAAATCCCACGCAAAGGATACCTCATGTGCGCCACCGGCTTTGCCTCCCATTTCGGAAACGGTGAAGTCGTAGCTGTATCCAATTCTTATGTTGTTGAATGTTAGTCCTATAAGGGCGACGGCGGCATCAGGATTTTCGAAATTATGTCTGAACCAGCCCCCTACAACAAAGGGGTATTTGTTAACATACAAACCAACATTTAGTTGGTGAAATTCTTCCTGCTGCATGTATAATACATTTGGCTGAATGAGGATGTCATCGCCTCCGGCATTTCCTAAACCTCCCTGAGTTGCATTAATCATCACCCCTCCATGAGCTGAAATTTTCATCGGCCACTTGCTGTCGCTATCATCATAAAATGATAAATTCGGTTGGTTGAGATGGTCGGCAGCCACACCGATAAAGAACTGATCGTGATAGCTCATGATTAAACCGGCTGAGAAGTCAACCACGGCAATACTTGTGCTATTTGGCGGTGTTTCCGAAGAGGTTGGATTAACGTTTCCTGTGGTGGGATTAATTTGATCTGCAAAAACAAACTTGTTCCAGTTGAGGTTTTCCTGATAGTATCCGGCTTTAATACCAAAGCTAAGCAATATGGGTTCAGAAACTTGTAGCTTGTAGGAGTAAAAAGCGGAAACCGAATTTCTAACCAAAGCCCCATCGCCTTGGGCATCACTCATTACCAAAAGCCCAAACCCGCTGTTGATACCGGGCAGACTTTGATCGTAGCTCAAATTATAGGTTACATAGGCATTCGACAGACTCGGGTACTGATTTCTGTAGTTCAGCCCTAACCTTCCACACTCCGTACTCCCCGCCATTGCCGGATTTAAATAGAGCGGATTGGCATAAAACTGAGAAAACTCAGGATCTTGAGCTTGTAAAGAAGCGTAAGATGCAATAAAAAATGTGATTATAAATAATCGGAATACTCTGATCATTATCTCATGCAATTAATAAATTTGGTTTTCCTACCACAGTTATTCGACCTTTTATCCTTTTTAAAAATCCTGATGAACCAGATTAATAAAATTTTGCCGCAAACTTAAACAAAATAAAACAAATGAAACATCGTTATTAATCATAATTATAACTCAAATATCGAATTTTTGTTATTTGGCTAACTAAAAAATGAACATGAAATATCTCCGATTTATTTCTTTCGCTGCGTTTCTACTGCATGCTGTTAACCTTTTTTCGATTGATTATCAGTTTCATGAGAATCTAAAATGGTTACATCTTCAGTCACTTGAATTGCCTGATGGCACTCAAATGTTCCGCCCTGTGTTTGAAAAGGCTGTGTTCGAAAATAATCAGGAGATTCCTGTTTTTAGTGCGGTTTATCCCGTACACACCACCCAGGCGGTGGCTCACGCCGTAGTTTCATCGCTACGTTTCGAACGTATGACGGGTGCTGAAAACGAGATACTGATTCCTTATAAAGATAGATTAAATGAAATCCGACCCGAAGTGGCACTTGTTACAATGAGCAAGGAGCCATGGGTTTCGGTGCGGTTAGTACCGGTTCGCTGGAATGACAGCATCCAATCTTTCGAGAAGTTGATCTCTTTTGATTTGCATATCGAAATCACCGATGTCCCTGAACGTGAATCCAATAGCTTGACTTATACCACCCAAAGCGTGCTTTCGGCTGGTAACTGGTTCAAAGTTCGGGTGAGCGAATCCGGGATGCATCAAATTACTTACAGTGATTTATCTGCTATGGGCTTCGACCTCAACACTTCCACCACGCAACTTGCTGTTTTTGGCAATGGGGGAGGGTTGTTGCCTGAAAAAAATGATGCTCCATTCTATGACGATTTGGTTGAAAATCCGATTCTGGTCGATGATGGCGGTGACGGAAAAATGGATCAGGGCGACAAAATTATTTTTTATGCGCAAGGGCCGGTAACCTGGCATTGGAATACCTTCGATCAGGTGTTTAATCATCAAAACAACTATTATGATGATTATGCTTACTACTTTGTTACCTCCTTGTCGCGTCCCGGGAAACGTATCGAAAACATGAACGTCCCCGAAGGTAGCCCTGAAGTAGAGGTAGCTGATTTTATCGATTATGCCTGTCATGAAGTCGACACACGGAATCTCGCAGGGATGGGGCGTACCTGGTTTGGCGAACTTTACGATCTGTCTTCCCTTTCCCACGACTTTGTTTTTTCATTTCCCAACATAATCAAAACCACCAATGCCGGTTATTTAAAAGGAGCTTTTGCTTCGAAGGCCGGTACTTCCAACTCATTTAAAATCGCTGTTAACGGCACAGAGATGGCCACCCTGAGCATGCCTTTAACTACCAGTTATTACGACTATGGCAAGGAGGGATTTACCGACTTCCGCTTTTTACCTAAAGATGACAACATCATCATCTCGACCAGTTTTTTGCGTACAGAAACCACTGCCGTGGGATACCTCAATTACATCGAATTGAATGCACGGCGTTCACTCATCATGGTGGGAAGTCAGATGCCCTTCCGAAATGCCTTTTCTCAACCAGGTCTGGTAGCACAATATGCCTTGGCGGAGGCCGGGCCAGGAGTGCAGATTTGGGATGTCACTGTCCCCGTGGCTCCTAAACGGATAGTGGCCTCATCTGCTGGAAATCAACTTCAGTTTAAAGCTGTGACAGGTGAAGTAAATGAATATATCGCCTTCAACAATACCGAATTTAAGTCTGTTGAATTTGTAGAACTGGTGGCCAACCAAAACATACATGGCCTTCGCAACATCGACTACCTGATTGTCTCCCATCCTGACTTCATGGAAGAAGCCGAACGGTTGGCTGCCTTTCATCGTGAGCATGCCCAATGGACTGTTGAAGTGGTGGATGTAAATCAGGTGTACAACGAGTTTGCCTCCGGATCGCATGATATCACAGCGTTGCGTAACCTGGCCAAAATGCTTTACGATGTCAGTGATCCGGGAAGTGAACTTAAATATATGCTGCTTTTTGGCGATGCCTCCTACGATTATAAAGGCCGACTCGGGAATTTCTCAAACTTTGTGCCTTGTTGGGAATCTTCAACCAACTCCTTAAACATTGTAAATTGTATTGCTACAGACGATTATTTTGGTTATCTCGATGATGGTGAAGGCATTGAAGGAGCTACAGCCGATCGTGTCGATATTGGAATCGGACGTTTTGTAGTGGCTACGCCCGAAGAAGCTGTCTCGGCTGTTGATAAGACCATAAACTACTCTGTAAATACCGATCAGGTAATGGGTGCGTGGCGCAACGTGATTACTTTTGTGGCCGACGACGGAGATAGCAACATTCACATGGGTGATGCCGAAAAACTTTCAAATTTCCTGGGAGAAATTTACCCTGTTTACAACATCAATAAAATATACACTGATGCGTATAACCAGATAAGCACACCGGGAGGACAGAAGGCTCCTGATGTGAATCGGGCCATCAACCTACAGATGGATAAAGGAACACTCATCTTTAACTATTCAGGACATGGGGGCGAAATAGGTTTGGGACATGAACAAATAGTCCAGATCCCTGACATCAACTCCTGGAGTAATTTTGATAAACTGGCTGTTTTTATCACGGCTACCTGTGAGTTCACTCGCTACGATGACCCTTCGCGGGTGTCGGCCGGAGAACAGGTCTTCCTCAACCAAAAAGGAGGTGCTATTGCCCTGCTTACGACCTCGCGGGCTACTTTTGCCTCTGCAAACCTGGCGCTAAATATGGACATCTATGAAGACAATATGTTTGAAAAGGTGAATGGCGCTTATCCTACTTTTGGTGATATTATCCGTAAATCAAAGCGTCGTGGTTCAAGCAACGACCGCAAATTTATTCTGGTGGGTGATCCGGCCTGCCGAATGGCTTATCCCGAATACAGAGCCGAAACTACAGAAATAACCGTTAATGATAATCCTGTTCCTACTGATACCATCAGAGCCTTAGATATGGTGCAAGTCAAAGGCCGGATTGTGGACCAGACAGGCTCACCGATGTCGGACTATCAGGGTGAAATGTATCCATTAGTTTACGACAAGATGACCGAAATTGTTACCTATGGTGATGAGAGCTCGCCACGTACTTTTTACCTGCGTAAGAACGTGCTGTTCAATGGTAAGTGTTCGGTAAACAACGGCGATTTCACCTTTGAGTTTATGATGCCAAAGGATATTGCCTATCAATATGGGCCTGGGAGAATAAGCTACTATTTTAAAAATGAATCTACCGATGGTCATGGGTATTATGAAGACTTTATCGTAGGTGGTTTTAATCCGGAGGCCATCGAAGACACCATTGGTCCTGATATCAGCCTTTTTATGTTCGACACGACTTTTGTCCCTGGCAATATCGTAAACCAAAATCCGCTTTTACTTGCTCTGGTCAGCGATGAAAGCGGAATAAACACCACCGGTGCCGGCATTGGGCATGATATTGTGTCAATACTCGATGAAAACCCAAATCAGTCCTTCGTGTTGAACGACTATTACGAAGCGGATGAAAACAGCTTCAACAGCGGATCTATCCGCTATCCTTTCGCCGACCTTGATGAAGGCGAACATGTGCTCAGCCTGAAAGTCTGGGACGTGTACAACAACTCATCGATGGCTTATCTGCCCTTTATTGTGGTGTCTTCTGCAAATGTAATTGTTGAAAACCTGCGCAATTTCCCGAATCCTTTTGTTGGGGTTACAAAATTTACTTTTTCACACAACCAGTCAGGAAAAGAATTGGATGTCGCCTTACATATCTATGGGATGAATGGCATGCTCGTTACCACACTGAATACCAAAATTGACGCTGAAGGATATCAGATTGATCCGCTGGAATGGGACGGAACCGCTGATAATGGAGGGAAAATTGGTCGTGGTTTCTATGTATGTCATCTGGTAGTTCGCAACAGCGATGGACAAACCGGCTACGATCAGTCTAAATTGTTATATATCAAATAATCTCGTTTTTTTTATCTGACAACGATAAACAGTTTAATTTTGTCTTTTTATAACTGCAACATAATTTTGTCCTGAATGGGTACTTTTACCCACAGCTAACGCATACTAAAGAAAATGAAAAAAATATTCTTCCTTACCTTGATAGCCGCCCTTGCCACTGGTGCTTTTGCTCAGGAGCAAAGGGCTGAGTCAGGCAGCGAAATTCAGACTAAAACCACCGTCAATACTGGGATGAATAGCAATGCTTTTGCTGATGAATCTGTATTAAAAGATGGGAGCTGGTACAAGATGGGTGTCGTCGAAACAGGAGTTTATCGGCTTGGCTACAATTTTTTTCAGAATGCCGGCATCGACCCCGCAGCCCTCGATCCTCAGAAAATTGGCGTGTTTGGTAATTATTCAGGGATGTTACCGGAAGTGAACTATTCGCCTCGCGCTGATGACCTCCAGGAAAATGCGGTTAAGCGCGTAGGAATGGAAGACGGTACTTTCGATCAAAATGACTATATTCTCTTTTATGCTCAAGGGCCTACTGTATTTAAATATAATGTGTTTGAGCGCCGTTACAACCACGAAACGAATCTCTACGCTGACACCATCTATTATTTTCTGACAACAGATAAATCCACAGGGCTTTCTCCCGAAAAATGGCCTTACGCTGAGTTGCCTCCAACCCTTGAGGTGACGAAATTTCTGGATGCCCAAAGTCATGAAAACGATTGGATTAATATTCTCTCAAGTGGCAAAGAATGGTTTGGAGAACGTTTTTCGGGCGATACCAACGAGCGGACATTTGTTTTCAACCAGCCAAATCTGGTAAAAACTTTCCCCGTTCATATTAAAGTTCAGATGGCCGCAAGGGCTTACGTATACACTTATTTTGAAGTGTTTGTGAACGATCAAAGGGTTATCGATTCGGCGCTTATTCTCAAAGTTACCCCAACTTCACATTCTCATGCGTTTAAGGCCATGAAATCGACTTCGTTTTTTGCCGATCAGGATCAGTTGGAGGTAAGAATTCGGTATATCTCCGACGATCCCAATGCTACGGCGTGGCTCGACTACATCGAACTGAATACCATGCGCGATTTGAATTATACCGGTGGTCAGATGGTGTTTCATGAGCCGGATGCCGCCCAACCAGGCCAAATTGCACATTTTACTGTTGAGGGTGTTAACGAGCCTGTTCAGGTTTGGGCTATCAGCAATGCATTTATTCCCCGCGAGATTTCTACTGTTACCACTGGTCAAACCCTGAGTTTTTCACTTGAAGAGGCCCAGGAACAGGATTTTATTGTGTTTAGTGAAAATAGCTACCTGGAACCGGTTGAGGTGGTTCCGGTTGAAAACCAAAACCTGCACGCCATTTTTTCTGCCGATATGGTTATCGTTGCTCCTGAGATGTTCTTGGAACAAGCTCAGCATCTGGCCGATTTACACCTGACAGTGGATCGGCTGAACTCCGTTGTGGTTACACCGGAGCAAATTTATAACGAGTTTTCCTCGGGATCGCAGGACGTGACGGCCATTCGCGATTTTATGCGCATGTTATACGAACGTGAAGCTTTCGGCGATAAACATGGCTATTTGTTACTCTTTGGTGATGCTTCATTTGATTATAAACACCGGATAGCCGAAAACACCAACATTGTACCTACTTATGAGTCGCTGGAATCGCTTAGCGAAACAGCCTCTTATGTTACGGATGATTATTTCGGACTGCTGGATGAATATGAAGGAGGGAGCGCCTCCGGAGTGTTGGATATCGGAATTGGCCGATTCCCTGTGTCGACAGAAGAGCAAGCATGGATGGCCGTTGGTAAAGTGGAGGATTATTTGCTGAATAAGCCCGCCATTTCAAGTGATTGGCGTACGTCTATCTGCTTTGTAGCCGACGACCAGGACTCTAACCTGCACCTGAAACAGGCCGAAGGCATGGCTGCCATTGCCGACACATTGAATGCCGGTATTAATGTAAACAAAATCTATTCAGATGCTTTTGTCGTCCAATCTAACTCGGCAGGTTACCGCTACCCTGAGGTGAACAAAAATATTATAGAACAGGTGGAGAAAGGTACAGTTATCCTTAATTATACCGGACATGGCGGACTTATTGGCTGGTCGGAAGAAATGATTTTGGATGTGCCAACCATTAATGCCTTTACCAACGTGAATAATTTGCCGTTGTTTATTACAGCTACCTGCGAGTTTAGCCGTTTCGATGACCCTGAATTTACCTCTGCCGGCGAATATGTTTACCTCAACCCACACGGTGGCGCTATTGCCTTGCTCACCACCACACGATTAGCCTATGCTCATGCCAATATCATTGTTAACACCAGGATTTACGACAACCTTTTCGTGAAGGTGAACGGTGAAAATCCCCGGTTGGGTGACCTGATACGTAAGTCGAAAAACCCCTCTAATGCCAATTACCTTAATTTCGTGCTCCTCGGCGATCCCGCCTTGCAACTGGCTTTTCCGCAAGCTGAAGTGGTTACTACCTCGGTAAGTAGCCAAAGCCCCGACGACAGAAACGATACGATCAGGGCGTTAAGCGCGGTTTCGGTTTCAGGTTATGTTGCCGATGAAAACGGACTGAAGGACGAGGATTTCAACGGGTTTCTGTATCCCGTTGTGTACGATAAAAAAACAAATTATACTACCCTTGGCAACCTGGGATCGAGCTCTCCCTATGACTTTCAGCTTTTCGACCGCGTCCTGTATAAAGGTAAGGTGTCGGTTGTAAATGGTGAATTTACTTTTGACTTTATGGTTCCTAAGGACATTTCATATGCCTATGGACAGGGAAGGATAAGCTACTACGCGCTCGACACCATTACTTATAACGATGCGTGGGGTGGATATCAGGAAGTGGTTATCGGAGGACAAAATCAGCAGGCTGTCGTTGACGTAGAAGGGCCTGTCGTTGAAGCTTTTTTGAACGACCCTGATTTTAAAAGTGGCGACGAAATAACCAGTGAAGCCATGTTGTATGTCCGGATTTTCGATCCTTCTGGACTGAACTACACAGGCAATGGCATTGGCCGCGATATTACCCTGACCCTCGATGAGGATTACGCTAACGCGATGGTGTTGAATGATCACTTCGCCATCGACCTCGATTCCTATCAGCAAGGAATTGTGCAATACCCTTTATCCGGTTTAAGTCAGGGGTTGCACAGCCTTACCCTGAAAGCCTGGGATTTACAGAACAACTCTTCAGAAATTACACTCGATTTTTATGTAAACGATGGTGCTCCCATAGAGGCAAGTCAGGTGCTGAATTATCCCAACCCTTTTAGTGATGCTACCCGTTTTGAGTTACGGCACAACAAACCCGGAGTTGCTTTAGATATAGCAATTGAAATTTTTGACCTGCTTGGAAACAGGGTGGCTACGCTCAATCAAAAAAGCAATACAGGAACCTCCATGGCAGAGCCCATATACTGGGACGGGACAAACGACAACGGCGCTCCGCTGCGTGACGGCCTGTACTTGTATAACGTAATCATTACCGATGCGAATGGCAACATCACCGTTAGGCAACAAAAACTCTTAAAATCAACCTATTACCTTGATAAATGATAACGGATTTCCCGAAAATCAAACCATCCGATATGGTGATTTTGAAATAAACCACAATTAAAAACGCCCTTCATTTTTAAATTGAATAATATAAATTAAATTAATTCGTTAGTTTTGCAAACCTTTTTAAATACTAGTCAGATAGATGAAACATAAGATCTTACTCGTTGCCCTGCTGGCAGCTTTTGCACTGGAATCGACAGCTCAGATTATTGAGAAAAATGGACAGCGCATCAATACCATCACCACTGCTGTACCTCTATTAATGATTGGCCCTGATGCCCGTGCCGGTGGTATGGGTGATGGCGGCGTAGCCTCGTCAGCCGATGTTAACTCCATGCACTGGAATGCTGCCAAGTATTCGAGGATTAAAGACGACATGGGATTTTCCTTTAACTATACTCCCTGGTTGCGTAATTTGGTAAACGACATCAACCTGGCTTACGTATCTTTCTACAAACGAATAGATAACGTGTCGACGGTGGCTGCTACCTTAAGGTATTTTTCGTTGGGTGAAATTACTTTTACCAACGAAGTAGGTGAAAATCTGGGTACGTATAAACCCAATGAATTTGCCATCGATGCGGCCTACTCTCGAATACTAACCGATAAGCTGTCGTTGGCAGTAGCCGGACGTTTTATCTACTCTAACCTGACCCAGGGACAATATGTGCAAGGTGTTGAAACTACCGCCGGAACTTCGGTAGCTGCCGACGTGAGCTTGTACTGGGAAGATGAAGTAAGCTGGTTTGCCTCTACTCCGGCCACTTTTGCATGGGGTTTGAATATCTCAAATATCGGTAATAAAATATCCTATTCTAAATCGAATACCGAAAGAGACTTTATCCCTACCAACTTTAGGATTGGGCCTCGCATCACACTCGAACTCGACGATTATAACTCTCTCTCTTTCCAGTTTGATGTAAACAAATTGCTTGTTCCCACACCACCTATTTACTCCGACAGCCTGGTAAATCCTGATGGTAGTCGCGTGATCGAAGAGGGAATGGATCCCAATGTAAGCGTTATTCAGGGGATGATTCAGTCGTGGTACGATGCTCCGGGTGGATTTTCAGAAGAACTCCGTGAGTTTAGCTTTGCTGTAGGTACGGAATACTGGTACACCGATGTGCTGGCCTTGCGCGGTGGCTTCTATTACGAAGACCTTACCAAAGGTAACCGTAAATATGCAACCCTCGGTGTTGGCTTGCGGTACAACGTATTCGGGCTGGATTTCTCTTATCTCATCCCGGTTACTTCTGACCAAAACCCTTTGCAAAACACTTTGCGTTTCTCCTTGCTGTTCAACCTGGACGGAGTAGGCAAAGCAAAATCCAAATAAATGCCTTTCAGGATCGGGATTGGCTACGATGTCCACCCCTTGGTGGAAGGACGCAAGCTGATCGTTGGTGGTGTTTTAATTCCCTCTGCTTTTGGTGTCGATGGGCATTCCGATGCTGATGTGCTGATTCATGCCATCGCCGATGCTTTGCTTGGATCATTGGCATTGGGTGATATAGGGCATCATTTTCCTCCTGACAACGAAAAATTTAAAGACCTGGACAGTACAATTATTCTGGCTTCAGTATTTAATCTCATCCTGCAAAAGGGTTATACATTAGGAAATCTGGATGCCGTAGTGGTATTACAAAAGCCTAAAATAGCGCCTTATATAGATAAAATGCGGGAACGCCTGGCTCAGGTTATGCAAGTTAACCCCGATCAGATTTCCGTAAAGGCTACTACCACCGAACATTTGGGATTTGTTGGAAGAAGTGAAGGCGTCGCAGCCTATGCCTCGGTATTGGTGATTAAAAAAGCTTAGTCTTGCCAAAAAGCATTGAAAAACAACCGGATTTCAATGTCATTGTCCATGCCCCCAAAAGCAGGTAAATCGAATTCATCCTTGTAAAGTTGGCCTGTAAGCACAAATATTCTGTAATTCGCCTGCCCTTCACCCGGTTTTGTTACGGTCATGTTGAAGATGATCGACTCAAAAAGACTTTCATCTTGTGTTGTTAGTTGTAATTCAGTGGTATAGGAGGCCGTTACCGACTGCTGATTTATCAGGTCACTGAT
>DJVY01000152.1:0-4117 GCA_002440885.1 Bacteroidales bacterium UBA6244 | reverse complement strand
GCCTCGAGCACCAGCGCGGATGCGAGCATGATGAAAATGAAGAGGTGTTTCATGGTGGTCGTGTTTTGAGGTAAAACTACTATTTTTTTTAATTGGATGGGGAAGTAAAGAATACAATCCGGTTTTTTTTGAGGTGCTAATTAACTCAAGTTTCGTAGTTAAACCGATTTAGTGAAAATCAGATAATTAAATTATTTACCAAATAAAAAAGGCATTGATTTACTGTTAATTACAGATTCCTTTCCTGTTCAGAGGTTTTCTTTGCGAACCTCTGTGACTTCCTTGTGCAGCTCCGTGTAATAGCCTTCTAGCTGTGCCACGAAGGTTAAAAATGAAACATATTTTATTGACTGTCAGATATAAGAGCTCAAAAAATTACATCCGAAACTTGAGCAATTAATCTTTGGTATCCCCCTCATCCTCTTCGCTAACAAATTCGGAGTTGAATCCCATGAGGTAAAGTTTTTCGGTAGCCCTGGTTACGGCAGTGTACAGCCACCGCAGAAACTCTTTGTTGATGTGGTCTTCGGTAAGATATCCCTGATCGATAAAGACGTTTTTCCATTGTCCGCCCTGTGTTTTGTGGCAGGTAAGTGCATAACCAAACTTAACATGTAGGGCATTGTACCAGGGATCGACTCTTATCTTTGCCAGCCTGCCTTTGCGTTGGGGAATGTCGCCGTACGAATCTTCCACGGCATGAAACAACCTATCGGATTCGGCTCTGGCGATATCCGGACCGTCGGCATGAATGGAGTCGAGCAGGAGTTTTACTTCGATGGCTGGCATCTCGGGATAGTCTAGCAGTTTTAACTGCACATCGGCAAATTTAAAACCAAATTTTTCCTCTGATTTAATCACGCGCAGCACTTCTATCAGGTCGCCATTGGCAACAAAACCAGCTTCTGTGTCGGTGTCGAGCCAAAAGTAGTTGTTTTTAACTACCATCATAATGTCGCCTCCTTCGAGTTCAAACTCGCGCTGGAGAATTCTTGTTCTGATTTGCTGGTTAAACAGGTTTGCCCTTTTGTTGGTTCGGCAAATGATGACGCTTTCCTGTTGTCCGGGGTTACCAAAGGCATCATTTAAAAAGTCTTCCATTTCGTAACCTGACTTTATCCGGTACAGATCAGTGGTTTGCGGTTTTATCGACAGCAGGGGCAATTGAATTTCTTCTTGTTCCACCTTGTTGCGCAGGGCTGTGGCATTTTCCAGTATTCCCGATTCGTTCGACTGCCGCATCACCTCGCGCATCTGGTATTCAAAGCCGGTAACTGAAAAAGCGCGTTTCAGGTGAGCTAAATCAAGCGCCGGACTGATGTCCATCCCCACAGGAGGAAGCTGTGCCGTGTCGCCGACCAGGATAAGTTTGTTTCCGGCATTTTTGTATACATAACTAAATAAATCGTCTAACAGCGATTTCGAGAAAAGGCTTCCCGACTCACTGGCGTTGTCGCTTATCATAGACGCCTCATCTACAATAAACACCGCATTGGTCAATTTATTTGGGGCGTGGATTACGCGTGTTGTTCCATCAGCATCGGTAAAGAACAAGTAAATGTACCTGTGTATGGTATGGGCCTGAAATCCGGCGTATTGCGAAAAAACCTTTGCTGCTCTGCCTGTAGGTGCTAACAAAACAAACGGTGTTTTCCGCTCGCTTAGGGTTTTTACATAGGCACTGATCAGGCTTGTTTTTCCCGTGCCTGCATATCCTCGGAGCATGTAGAGCGGATTTGACTTCTCGCTTAAGCTGAACGCACTTAAATGCTTAATGGCCTGGCTTTGATCGTAGGTCGGGAGGTGGCCAAAATATTCGGTGATACGTGATTTCAGACTTAGTTTATTCATCATGTTTCGTTATCAGGATTAAGATTGCATCAGAAAGGATAACCGATGCCAAAACTAAAAACGAAATCTTTTACTTGCAGATACCTGAAGCGCCAGGTTTCTCCTGATGGATAGGCCGGGTTGCGCAGCGGTGCGGCGGCATCAATCCTGAAGATAAAAAACTGAAAGTCGAACCGAAAGCCAACACCAGCATCCAGCGCCAGTTGTTTGTAGAACTCATTGATTTTAAACTGACCACCGGGAAAAGTGGTCGAAGTGTTGTAGGTCCAAATGTTGCCTACATCGGCAAATAAAGCACCTTTAAAGAAGCTGTAAACGGGGAAGCGGTATTCGATATTCCCTTCGAGTTGGATGTCGCCGATGCGCTCGTAGGTTGACGTCCCACTGTAGCTGCCCGGTCCCAGCGACCGGAATTGCCATCCCCTCATGTCGTTGGCTCCACCGGCATAAAATCCCTTTTCGTAGGGCAGTTCATCGGAGTTGCCGTAAGGAATACCCGCTCCGGCCAGAAACCTGAAGACCAGGGCATTCGACTTCTCGAAAAAATAATAATAGTGCCTGAAGTCGATGCTGGTGCGGATATATTGCGAATACCTCACGCCAATCAGGCTGTAATAGCCACTGTCGTTGCGGGGCGTGCCCGAAAGCTCGTACAGCCATGTAGCCAAATTTCCTGAGGTTTCGATGTTAATCCTCAGGTAATTAAAGTGTTTCAATGAAACCATGCTCTGGTTGTTGAAAATGAAGCTGTAGTTCAGGCCCGCGATCATGTGATCAGAATACTGTTCGCGCAAGCGGCGGTTTGTTTCAAAATTGAGAATGGAGTCGAACGCGGGCGAGGGCATCACCCGCACGTAATTGAGGTTGATGGGAGTAAGGATATGGCTTACAACCTTGCTCGAATTCCACGAATAACCCAGATCGACGTTGGTAATGTTGCGCGAATAATTGCTGCGCAACTGAAAGTTATAACCGAAGTTGATGTTTGTGTTTGGAATGTAGCGTTGGTTAAATTTGTCGAGACGAAAAGGGAACAAAAAACGCGGGAAGAAAAAAGTCCCATCAATACCTGCTTCATAAGTGTTAAACAATGAGTTTCCATTTTCGACGCTGCTTACTGTTTGGGCTTCTGTTCCACCTTTTAACCTGATGCGCAGCACTTCGGCGCGCCTGAAAATATTCCGGTTCATAAAAACCAAATTCCCCCTGATGCCCAAATCACCGCTGGCATTTGTTCCTTCGAGCTCTGCCGAAAACAAATTTAACTTGTTGTCTTGAAGCATGACGTGGGCGTTAAGATAATGTTTACCGGAAGTACCTGCCCGATCTGTTCCCAGCGTATCGAAATTGATGTTGGCGGAGCGAATGATTTGGTAGTTAAAAAGTTTGCGGTAAGTCTGTTGCACGCTGTTGGCGGAATAAAATTTGCCGGGTTTAATTTTTAACGCCGAATTAAAAGCGTTGGGCTGAATGTTGAGCTTGTCGCCGTAAAGAAAATAGTAGTTGTAGGTATTGGTATCCTGCCAGAAATCAATTTGATGGATGATGGTGTCGAAGGAGGTAAGTGCACCCGGTATGTATTCAGGGTTTACAAATATTTTATTTACGGTGTAGCGTTTGTGGTATTCCTGATTATAGTCGCCGGGAGACAGCGGATCAGGTTTTTTTATGTTGTTCAGCAGGACAGTCACCTGCATTTTTTTATCATTGAAATTGCTGTCGATCACAAACTGGATATAGTTCCTGTTAAAGAAATAGTATCCCTGGTTGCGAAGTTGTTCAACTAACCTATCGCGCTCGTCGTCAAAAGTATAAGCGTTATAAATGTCGCCTGACTTGACTAGGCTTTTGTCTATATTTTTGAATACCAGCCTTCTAATGGTGGTGTCGGGGATATCATATTTTATCGATTTAATCCGGTAAGGCTTAGCCGGTTTGATGTGAAAATGAACCTTTGCTGTTTTTTTCCTGTAGGACACGGTATGACTCACCTCAGAATAAAAAAATCCGGTGTTGTTAAGGTATCTGATCATGTTTTTGGTCACGGCATCGGCTTCTTCAACGGTGTAATAAGCAGGAGGTTCTCCAAAATGTTTGTTTAACCAGGTATTTAACCTGGTTGGTTTCTTTTCGTGACGGAAATAGTAGTACAGCTTGGCCCTGAAGAAAACGGTTTTGCTGTTTGGTTTGGGGCGACACAAAGTTCTTAGCTCAGACGAGCTGATTTCAGGGTGTTTGCCTTCGACGCTTACTGTATATTTCTTTA
>DJVY01000101.1:5156-7137 GCA_002440885.1 Bacteroidales bacterium UBA6244 | reverse complement strand
CAGAAAGAGATTAGTAGATTTGGATAAAATAATCAACAGCTTACGTCCTCGCCGCATCATATGGCCTATCCTCATCGGTTTGGGGGTGAGTGGTTTTTTACTCTACCGCAATTTCGATGCCGAGACTTTCAGTTTTGTTAAATTCACCTGGCATACCCTGTATTATCTTTTTTTAGCCTTTTCGATGATGGCGGTGCGCGATATTAGCTACATGTACCGGCTTATAGTGCTCACCAATAACCGACTTTCCTGGAAACAGGCTTTTAACGTGATCATGCTTTGGGAGTTTAGCTCAGCGGTTTCGCCCTCAGTAGTCGGGGGAACGGGACCAGCCATCTTTTTCCTTTACAAAGAGGGCTTAAGCGGGGGACGAAGTACAGCGGTTGTACTAACGGCAATCTTTCTCGACGAACTGTTTTTTATCCTGTCTATTCCACTCGTTTTTCTTGTTTTCGGGAACAATATCTTCCCTCCGGATTCACTGTCGTACAGTCAGATTGTAACGGCCTTTTATATAGGTTACGGATTGATATTTGTGTATACTGCCTTTTTGGCCTATGCGTTATTTGTTAATCCTCAGCTTTTTAAGTCAGTTATCTCATGGATATTTCTTTTTCCCATCCTCGTACGATGGCGACTCAGGGCACGAAAGTCAGCCAATCAGCTCATTTATACCTCAAAGGCTATCAGGAACAAGCCTGTAAGCTACTGGCTAAAAAGTATGGGTGCAACAGTATTTGCCTGGGTAGGGCGGTATTGGGTAGTAAATTTTTTACTCTTAGCCTTCGTCCAGCAACAATTTAGTGTTTTCGATCACCTGTTGGTGCTGGGTAGGCAGTTGAGTATGTGGATCATCCTTTTAGTCAGCCCGACTCCGGGAGGTAGCGGTGTGGCCGAATTTGTTTTTTCTGATTTTCTTGGCGATTTCATTCCGAACGCTTCATGGTATGCCCCCCTGGCCATTTTCTGGCGCTTGATTTCTTATTATCCCTATCTAATCATCGGTGTAATCATCCTACCAGTCTGGCTGCGACGCGTTTTCGCCCGTGAAAAGAAAACAAGCAAAAAGAGCTGACCATTTTTTTTTGCAAAAAATGCATTTCTAATGAAAAGAAGTGTTATTTTGCACGTAAATAAATCCAAACTTAATTTTATGGCTGTATAGCAAATGAAGAACACATATTTTGACTTGGTTGAGCAGAGCTACTATTTTCCCCAGGAGGGATTTGACCTGCGTGATGGATACCTCACTTTTTATGGGGTATCACTAAAATATTTAATCGATAAATATGGAACGCCATTCCGGCTGATGTATCTGCCCCGGATTGCCGACCAAATAAAAAAGTCGAAAAATCTTTTTAAACGGGCCATGAAAGCCAATAGTTATGCCGGTAAGTATAATTATTGTTACTGTACCAAATGTAGTCACTTTCACCATGTTATTAGTGCGGCGTTAAAGCAGGATGTTGATTTGGAAACCTCGTCATCCTTTGATATCGACCTGATTCTTAGTTTGTACGAGAAAGGGGAAATTGATAAATCCACCATTATCGTTCACAACGGTTATAAAACAGATGAGTATATCTCAAAAATTATTGACATCCAGAACCGTGGATTTAAAAACTCCATTATTGTCCTCGACAGCCCGACTGAGTTGGCTAGCCTGGAACGACTGGCCGGAAAAAATAAAATTAAAATTGGTCTGAGAATGGCCATCGACGAGGAACCGCAATCGGCTTATTATACTTCACGTCTCGGTATCCGACACAATGAAATGATTGATTTCTTTAATAAGCGAATCAAAGGAAATGATAAGTTCGAGCTCAAGATGTTCCATTTTTTTGTTGATTCGGGCATCAAAGACAATCTCTACTATTGGGGTGAATTCCAAAAAGCGGTTAAACTGTTCACAGAGCTAAAAAAACAATGCGACTCGCTCGACTCGCTTAACCTCGGTGGTGGATTCCCCATTAGAAACCAC
>DJVY01000101.1:0-4980 GCA_002440885.1 Bacteroidales bacterium UBA6244 | reverse complement strand
CCTATCAACAAGTGGAACAACGAATATACCCGCGTGAATATCGGGGGCATAAGTTGTGATCATTCAGATTATTACAACTCCGAAGACTTTAACCAGCAGATTTTGTTGCCAAAATACAAATCTGAAGACGAAGAACCGTTGTATATCGGGTTTTTTCACACCGGAGCCTACCAGGACTCTATCAGCGGGTATGGCGGGATTAAACATTGTTTGATTCCTTCTCCCAAGCATGTGATTATTGACCGCGATGAAACCGGAAATTTTGTCGATCATGTATACCGCAATGAGCAGTCGGTTACCGAAATGTTGAATATTTTAGGATATAATCTTTAACCATGAGAACTTTTGCAGGAATAGAGCCGGAGTATGCTGGCTTTAACCAAGCGGCTGTGTTGTTGCAGTCGATACCCTATGATGGCACAAGTACATGGGGAAAAGGAGCAGACAGCGGGTTCGGGGCTTTTCTGGAAGCCGCCGAAAACATGGAAATCTATGATATTGAAACAAACTCCGAAGTGTATAAAAAAGGGGTACATATCTTACCCCAGCTCGATGATTTCAGCTCTCCCGAGGATATGTTTCAAAAGTCGTATTATCGTGCCAAAGAAATGCTGGCTACCAACAAGTTTATCACCTTCTTTGGAGGCGAACACAGCATCAGTATAGGACCAATCAAAGCCATTTACGAGAAATTTCCGGATATTACGATCGTGCAACTGGATGCTCATGCAGATTTACGCAAGGATTACATGGGAACGCCCTATAATCATGCCTGCGCTGTGCACGATGCATCCCTAAATACCAACCTGATTCAGGTGGGCATCAGGAGTATGACCGATTGTGAGCTACCCTACCTGCATCGTGACAAGTGTTTCTTTGCAGAAGATATCTATGGGCGTACCGATTGGATGCAGAAATCAATTGATATGATGGGCGAAAAGGTATACATTACTTTTGATCTGGATGGCCTTGATCCTTCCATTATGCCGGCCACAGGAACGCCCGAACCCGGCGGCCTCGACTGGAACACCACCATCCGTTATTTAAAAATGATTTTTGAGCAGAGGGAGGTAATTGGCTTCGACCTGGTGGAGCTGGCTCCGATACCCGGTTACAAAGCGCCAAACTTCCTTACAGCGAAATTGTATTATAAAATGTTGAGTTATAAATTTTTTACCCATGGAAAATAAAGGACCTATTTCTCACTTTATCGTTGAGCATTATAAGCATTTTAACTCGGCAGCGCTTGTCGATGCGGCTGTAGCCTATGAAGCGCAGCTTGAAAAAGGAAATAAAATGATGATCACCCTGGCCGGTGCAATGAGTACTGCCGAGCTTGGAAAATCGTTGGCTGAAATGATCAGACAGGATAAAGTGCAAATTATTTCGTGCACCGGTGCTAACCTGGAAGAAGACATCATGAATTTGGTTGCGCATTCGCACTATAAGCGCGTTCCTCATTACCGCGATTTAAGTCCAAAAGAAGAGTGGGATTTGCTGGAGGAGGGCTTAAACAGGGTTACCGATACCTGTATTCCTGAAGAAGAGGCTTTCAGAAGGTTGCAAAAACACATATTTAAAATTTGGAAAGAAGCCCAGGATAGTGGCAAGCGGTATTTCCCGCATGAGTATATGTATAAAATGCTGTTGTCGGGGGTGTTAGAGCAATACTACGAAATCGATCCGAAAAACAGTTGGATGCTGGCCGCTGCCGAAAAAAACCTGCCCATCATTGTTCCCGGATGGGAGGATTCGACAATGGGCAACATCTTTGCTTCCTACTGTCTTAAAGGCGAACTTAACCCTTCGACGATGAAGTCGGGAATTGAGTACATGACTTTCCTGGCCGATTGGTATACGGACAATTCGGCCCACAACGGCATTGGATTTTTCCAGATTGGAGGAGGTATTGCAGGCGATTTCCCCATTTGTGTTGTGCCCATGCTCTATCAGGACATGGAACGTACCGACACGCCTTTCTGGAGTTATTTTTGCCAAATCAGCGACTCAACTACCAGTTACGGGTCGTACTCAGGGGCTGTACCCAACGAAAAAATTACCTGGGGTAAATTGGATATCAATACCCCCAAGTTTATTGTGGAGTCGGATGCCACCATTGTTGCCCCGCTGATTTTTGCTTACTTGTTGGGTTGGTAAACTCCGGCAGGTTGTTTCTCGTGTTATCGCCATTTTTTAAACAAACACCGTTATCACGATGTTGTTGAATAGTGCTAAGTATATTTTGTTAAGCTTGTTGCTCTTGTTTTATTCGTGTGCCACGAATAACGATCCAACGCCAGCTCCTCCGGATACCCCGGCAGGTATGGCTCCTGACTTCACCTTGAAAACAGTCGATAACCAAGAGTTTACACTGAGTCAGCTGAAAGGGAAAGTAGTTTTACTCGACTTCTGGGCTAGTTGGTGTGGGTTTTGCGAAGCAGAGAATCCCTATGTTGTGGCCGCTTATGATGCGTATCACGACTATGGACTAGAAGTGGTGGGTGTTTCAATCGACAAAAACCCGGAGAGTTGGAAAAATGGAATTGCTAAACAAGGACTCGGCTTTTTTCATGTCATCGATACCCTGGCCTGGGATTCTGAGGTGGTTGCAGATTACAAAGTTAAGCGTATTCCACATCTGGTACTCATCGATCGGGAGGGGAAAATTGTAGCCGTGGCCGACAACATGGTTAAGTTGAAATTGCCACTGATGGAGCTGTTAAATGTCGTAAAATAAAAGCATGAACTCTATTCCTCCGGCTATTTATCTCGCCCCTTTTCAGGGGATTACCACTTTCGCCTATCGCGAGGTTTATAGCAAACATTTTCCTTGTATCGATAAGCTTTTTACTCCGTTTTTTACCAATGTCCAAACCTCCGGGGGTGTGGCATTAAAAGCCCGCGAGCTTGAAATTATATCGCATAACCAGGTTGAGGTAGTTCCACAGGTGTTAAGTAAAGATGGGGCAGAGATGTTACGTTTTATTCAGTTTTGCCACGAAAGAGGCCATCGTGAAGTGAACTGGAATCTGGGTTGCCCTTATCCACGGGTTGCCCGCAAACAACGAGGCTCTGGACTGCTTCCTTATCCTGATGTGGTTCGCTCAATTTTAGACGAGGTAATGCCGGCTTCACCTATAAAGCTGTCGGTAAAATGCCGGCTTGGCTATGAGGACGATCAGGACATTTTTAACTTGTTGCCTGTTTTTAACGAATATGGAATCAGTGAATTAACTGTGCACACCCGGATCGGTAAACAGCTGTATGGCGGGCAAGCCGATTGGGCTATTATTCCCCAAATTCTGGAAAACCTAAAGATTCCCTTTGTATACAACGGCGATATTTTTTCGGTTGAAGATTACCTTCGCTTCACGCAGATGTTCCCGGAGGTTAAAACCCTGATGATTGGCCGTGGTCTGCTCACCGATCCCTTGCTTCCATGTAAAATAAAAGGGGTATTTGAATACAATTTGCCTGAACAACAGCTTAAAATCAAGCGATTTATCGAAGATTTGTACCTCACTTACCGCAAGCAAATGAACGATCGGCCTCAGGTGATTCCTGTGTTAAAAGAGTTGTGGCGGCATCTTTCGTTCGGATTCGAAGATCCGGTAAAAGTTTTCAACTGCATAAAAAAAACCAATACGCTTGATGATTATGAAAGTGGCGTGGCCAAAGTGTTTTCTGAATATCAGTGAGTTGGTAGCGAAGAGCAATTACTGAAAACGTTTGGAAAGATCGTTTGAATCTGTTAATTTTGACAAAAACTCTAAGATCATGATTGTCAAAATATTTGAAATTTCACGCTTTGTAGCGGTAGGTATTGGGTTTTTTCTGGCCTATTATTATGGTGGTTCCGGGGAGCACATCATACACCTCCTGCTCCCCTGGCTTGTTGTTCCCATCATGGGGTTTAGTGCCGTTGAAGGGTTGTTTTTTGGTAAAGATAGTGCCAAAGCCAAGGGCTATGGGGCTAATTCAGCTTATCAGATTCAAACCGCACTGTTTTTCCTTTCCATTTCGCTGATGTCTGTCTGGCTTTACATTGTCGATTGGGGCGTGTGGGCTGATGTTACCCTGCTGTTTACGTTTTTGTTAAGCATGACCCTAAGTGCTGCCAACCACACCTACCAGGCTGTTGCTCACCACAATTTAACCTGGAATAATTTAATACGTCCTTTTGGCGTATTGGCATTAATAGCCTCTGTGTATTATCCGCTGAGCTTGATTTTTACCTGATAACTCCCATTTACCGAGAATTGGTTGCCATTCACCGATTTTTGTTTCGCAATACAGTGAATAGGGGTTATGTTTGCTGAAATTATTAAAAATTACGACCATGGAAACTAAATCACTTGATAGAAAAACAATTGCCGGAATACTTTTAATGTTAGCCGGCGGATTGCTGTTACTCGACACCTTCGATGTAACAGATTGGCCATTAAGATATTATATTTTTAATTGGAAAACACTGCTTATTGGTATTGGTATTATTTTAATTACCGTTAAAGACAGACAAACACCGGGTTGGGTACTTATTGGCCTGGGTGTTGTTTTTTGGTTGCCCAGTTTGGTGGATTACAACATCAGGCTGAACCAAATCATACTGCCTGCCATTTTGATGGGAATAGGGATAATTATTCTTACCAAGCGCAACGATGCCCGAAACAGACATTTAGGCAGAACTAAAGCAGATATCGGAGCCATATCTGATTATCTTGATGATGTGGCCATCTTTGGTGGTGGTGTAAAGCAGGTGCTATCGCAGAATTTTAAAGGCGGCAATATCACAGCCATCTTTGGTGGGTCAGAATTTAACTTGCGTGAAGCCAGTTTATCGCCCGAAGGCTGTACCATTGATGTGTTCACCATGTTTGGCGGATCGAAACTTATTGTGCCGGAGCAGTGGGAGATAAAATCGGATGTGGTTTCCATATTTGGTGGATTCTCCGATAAACGGCCTATCCGTCCTGCCCATAA
>DJVY01000180.1 GCA_002440885.1 Bacteroidales bacterium UBA6244 | reverse complement strand
GCGTTCATCTTTTCAACCAGATCAGAGTCAACACGCTTTGCTTTTTCATATTTATCAACAGCAGCCCAATAAGCCACTTTGGTGGTCAGTTCATCTGAGCCACAGTCCTTGGCACTGGCCGCATAGCAATCGCCAATGATAACATAAGGCTCGCCTTCGAGCGAATTAAGTGCAGCGGCTTTATAGGCCATTTGACGTGCTTCGGAATACCTGCCAAGGCTCATGTAGTCTTCGGCAAGAAAAATCATGGCCATGTAGGCTCTGGTTTCATTCTCCTGTTTTGTGGCTTCTTCCAGATAAGGTATGGCATCGGCATAACGTTTTTCGATAAGCAACATTTTCCCGATCAAATAGGCCGCTTCAGGTGAAGGTTCGGCCTTGTACAGCGCCACGGTAGCCTCGAAATAAAGTGGATCATCGATACATTGTTTTTTATCCAATAGATTGGTGATTTTCTTCATCAAAGAAACATCGGTTGGATTGGCGTTGAATTTTTTTCTGTAAATCCTAACCAGATCGCCACAGTTGGCAAAAGGTTCAAAGGTACTCTCGATGTTGCCTTTGATGTTTACCCACTGCTCAATACTTTTCTCTTTCTGCGCTTTGGTGTATTTTTCAATATTGTGATCAACGTATTCACTAATCATGTCGTAGGCATCTACAACGGCAGAAGTGTCGGCTTCGCCACTCTTGGCCATGCGGGTAAGCGAGCGGAAGTAGTAAATAAAAATCGGTCCCTGGGTTTTTTCTTTTTCCAGACTAATTGATTCACCCAGAATATCATAAACATTTTTATACTGTTCGGGGTCTACCTGATACAGATCGACGCCCTTACGTCCAAGGATATCTCCTCTTTGCGGATCGTGGGGTGGTTTGTAGTCGTTGGGGAAGAATTCGATCCTGCGGTCATAAATACTCATCAGGGTATCGATAAGTCCTGATTTCTTCTTTGCATCCTTGGCTTTGGATATTTCAAAATTGTACATTTTTACCCCATCCACGTATACATTTTCGGATGAACGGGGGCAATGGTGGTAAACCCAGCGCCATGATTTAAGGGCATCATTGATGGTTGTATTCTTGTAGTTGCTCTGTTTCCATTGTTTGTAAAATTCGCGATACAGGGAAAGCTTCATCACACAGGTCACGCTATCGCTCCCATATTTCGATCCGTCATCTTGCGGCCTGTTATCAATTACCGGGGTTTCGGCCCGTACAGCCAAGGCGAAACCGATGCTTAAGAGTAGTGTTAATACTTTGGATTTCATTGTATTAGTTATTTATATTAACAGTTTATTGATATTGACGTTTATAAAACCAGATCTCCTGAATAGATACACCAAGAGAGAAATTAATGAAGTTTTCCTGTATCAGATTATTCTTCGTTGTACCACGACGGCCAATCTCCACACTTAAATCTATTCCGGTTTTCGACTTCTTCATAGGAAAACCAACACCAAAACTAATGCCATATTCACTAATTTGGGTATCGTACAGGTTTAGGTAAGAATTGTTGTACCGCGCTCCAACGCGATAAGTCATTCGTTTAAAGAGACTTGAAATGCTGGTGTGTTTGGGTTGAATTTGTGCACCCACAGCCATACGCCACGAATTGGTGAGGCTGTCGTTTCGTCCAAAAGAGCGATAGCTTTCCCAATTTTGCCATTCAAAGTCAGCACCAATGGTCCACCTGTCAAACTTCTGGTAGGCAAACCCAACACCTAATTTCTGAGGCATTACAAGTTTCCCTTTTTCTTCGGGAGTATAAACTATAGTATCAATCACATATTCAACCAATTCACCGTATCCGCCAAGCAAAGTTGTTGAGAGATAATCGCGCTTGGCATTGATCATGAATTTATTGGCGTAGGTAAGACCAAAAGTAACTTTACGTGTTTCATCCAAATGCCAGTCGTATTGAACACCATAGTCAAACAAAATATCGCTCACTTTGACCCTGCTGTCAACTTTTGTTCCAAAAATATAAGTGGAATCGGGGAAGTAAACCATACTTGAGCGGCTCGTTTGCCCGAAGAGGTAGGTGGCATTCAATCCAATGCGCAGGTTTTTAACCGGTCTGAAACTATGCCCCCAGAAAACCTGGTTTAGTCCGCCATCACCTCTAAAAGCGTGAACCACATTACTAAAATTCTCCACCTCAATCTCGGTTTCAATGTTATAGCCAATTTTGCTGTACGGGAGCACGCCAATCGCCATGCGGTACCATTTGGTAACGGGAAATCCGGCCATGACGTAATTTAAGGTGAAATCGGAACCGCGCTCTGTTTCACTTGTTGTTTTAAAGGTCGTTGAATTTCCAAAAATACCCACCTCGAACATAAAAGCCGAAGAATCCTGTATCATATACGAAGCCGGGTTGGCGGGATTTATGGTTGTAGGATCGGCGATAGCAATAGAAAGGCCACCCATTCCGACAACTGCTGTGTTAACATTGCTGCTGCTTAACTCGCCCAACCCGAATAGCGAGTACGGAGAGTTTATCCCTGTTTGACCCAAGCCTATAGTGCTGGCCAGAACCAACAGAAACGATATCAATATTTTACTTATTCTCATTAAAATCAAGGATTTTTTTTAACCCCTGTATTACAATATTCGGGGTTGCAAAGATGTCACTTTTTATGTATTTTTCAAAATATTTATAGTCGCCACCGCTCAGCACCACTTTAAGTGATGGGAACAATCCGCGATAGCGACAAATGAGGCCTTCAACTTCGGCAAGTACTCCATTTTTTACCCCACTATCTATACAGGCATTTGTGCTTTTTCCAATCAATTCAGCCTCCTTTTCAGGTTCATGCTGCAATAACGGCAATTTGCCTGTAAAAGTATTCAACGCTTTGTATCGCATAACTATACCCGGACTTATTCCACCACCCAAATACTGTCCGTTGGCAGTAACAAAATCATAAGTTATGCTTGTTCCGGCATCAATCACCAGCAAATCCGTTTCCGGAAAATGGGTCATAGCTCCTGCCACAGCAGCAATGCGGTCTTTGCCAAGAGTCTGCGGAGTTTCATAATTCAACGCGAAAGGCAAAGGCGTTTGGTGAGAAAGGCGAAGAAAGGTCGTGCGAGAATCCAGAAAATGATCCACATCATCGGGGTAATGGGTAACATGTGAAAGAATGCAAGACTTGATTTCGGTATATTCATCGAACAGGAAGTTAAGATACTCCACAGTAAGCTGATCCACAGTAAGCAAAGAAATTTGCTCCTCTTTCCTGAAAACGGCCAGTTTGGTATTCGTATTACCTAAATCGATGATTAGTTGCATGTAAAAGTATAAAACCGGAGCAAATGTACAGCACGAAAGCAAAGACCTGATAATTTTTTATGATTTTTTTTGAGAAATAAAAAAAAGATGTACTTTTGCACTCCCATTGAGTTGGTACCATAGCTCAGTAGGTAGAGCAATGGACTGAAAATCCANNATCCATGTGTCCCTGGTTCGATCCCGGGTGGTACCACACAATAAAGACCCTGTAATGTTTACATTCAGGGTTTTTTTATTGCCGATTCCGAAGCACTATATTGACGAGCTACACGAAAATTTATGGAATAGTGAACGCTGAAACCAGAACTGCTCAGGCTCGCCTGTTATGTACTATATTTNNAACGCAATTTAATATCGTGCGTGTAACCTACGTAATACTTCTGGTGAACAGGCGAATACAATATGTAAATGTAGTACATCATCGGGTATAAAAAAAGGCCGGATTTTTCCGACCTTTCTTTTAGCTCCCCCTGCTGGACTTGAACCAGCGCTTGTCCCGCGCATGCGGGAACCCTCTGATTAATCCCGCAAATGCGGGACTCTAACCAACTGAGCCAAAACACCACTAAATGTATCACATCGAATCATCATGTCTAAAAAAGCGACCCGTTTTTGTTGCTTTATAAATCTCTCAATGCGCATTGCTTCCGATTTTTCCTTCGAACAGGAAAACAAAGCGGCCAGCTCCCAGGGTCTGTACTTCGAAGTAAAAGTAGTCCTCTTCGTATGGTTATGTTGATATAAACGCAATTTAATATCGTGCGTGTAGCCTACGTAATACTTCTGGTGAACAGGCGAATACAATATGTAAATGTAGTACATCATCGGGTATAAAAAAAGGCCGGATTTTTCCGACCTTTCTTTTAGCTCCCCCTGCTGGACTTGAACCAGCGACCCTCTGATTAACAGTCAGATGCTCTAACCAACTGAGCTAAGGAGGAATGTTCCTAAAAACGAGGTGCAAAGATAAATATTTTTTCAAACCAGCAAATAAATAATTGTTGTTTTCAAAAAAAAATTCTCATGGCCATAAAAACGGCGATGTCCGCCAAAAAAAGTGAGCCCCTAAAGGGTTTTTAACAGATTGTGAAAAACTAATTCAGCATCTCTTACAAAAGCTTTGCTTAAACCATTATTTTTACGTGCTAAATGCTGAAAATAAACGATTGTTAGATAAAATTATGGTAAAACCGGGGTTGTTTTTTTCTATCTTATTGTTTTGTAGCCACATCGCTATCGCTGGTGATTCTGGCTTCTCAACTTCTGATAACACTAACACGGCCCGTTTTTTAACCACAACCTTTCAACATAACCGCGACACCATTACTTTCGACACCATTTGTTCCGGCGAATCGATAACATTAAGTGCTCCCAACGACATGGTATCCTACCTCTGGTCGAACGATGGTACCTCCCAAACCATTGAGGTTACCCCTGAAGTGTCTGCCTGGTTCTGGGTGAATATGATTGACACACTTGATATTGAAAGCCGCGACAGCATATGGGTGGAAGTAGAACCTCTCCCTGAAATTATCAGTACCTCACCCGACACCCTTCAAATAAAGGCAGGGGATGAGGGAACACTCTTTGTTGAAGTTCAGCCAGACGTGTCGGTGCTGTGGTCTACAGGTAGTACAGAACCTGATATTCAGGTTGCTCCCGTGGTGAATACCCAATACAATGTTGTTGTTTCAAGCATTGCGGGATGTTCCGTAACCAAGGATTTTTTCGTGGAAGTGACCTATGAAACCAATATGGATTTTACCTACGACACCGTTTGCTTTGGCGATACCACCCACCTGTACAACATTACCCAAACTACCGACAGCATCGTTGCGGTGCTCTGGGATCTGAATTCTGATGGCGTATTTGATGATGCCGAGGGCGACACAGTGAAGCATGTTTTTGCGGCAGGAGGTTTCCATTTGGCGGGTATGCGCATGTACTTCAAATCCTCTCCCATGCAGGTAGTTTATAATGCCGTTCCTGTTGGATCTTTACCTGAAGTTGATTTCGGATTTGAAAACACGTGCCAGAGTTCAACTACCGTTTTTACCGATGAATCGTTTGTGGCCGTGGGAACCGAAAACAGGTGGTTTTGGGATTTCGGCGATGGGAAATCGGATGTGTTTCAAACAACAAGCAACTTTTATGTGAATGCGGGAACCTATAGCGTGATGCTTAAGGTGTGGACAGATTTGGGCTGTTTCGACTCCATCGTCAAGCCGGTGACAATAAATGTTGCCCCTGATTTCACCTTCGTTACTGCCAGCGATTCAATTATTGTCAACGATGATACCGCCTATTTCGCTAAAGGGACAACCTTGGTGATGACGGTTAACATTCAGGGGAATTACGACAGCGTTGTATGGTATAACGGAACAACAGATCTTTCGGTCTCGATTACAGAGGCGGGAGTTTATAATGCCACGGTTTATAACAAAGGCTGCGCCAAACAAGCCCGATTTTTTGCCGTTGAAAAAGGTGGCGGTGGCGGCGATGGCACGGAGATCATGAACCTGTTTACGCCCAACGGCGATGGGTTTAATGATTTCTGGCTGGTAAACAACCCTGATGTTGTTTTTCCGATCAAAGTAGTGGTTTACAACCGTTCGGGGAGAAGTGTATACACCTCCGACAATTACCAAAACGATTGGAGTGGCCTCTCCGAAGGCAACCCACTTCCGCAGGCAACTTACTACTATGTGATTAAAGACAATAATGGGAGCACTTTTAAAGGTCCGGTAACGATTATAAGATAACATGAAGCACTTAAAACTACATATTGCAAGTGTCCTTATCATCATCGGAATGGGTGTTTCGGCTCAGCAGTTTCCTCACCGTACACAATACCTCATAAACCCGTATTCCCTCACACCTACTTTGGCCGGATTAACAGGTTACAGCGAGTTGTTTTTGGATTACCGCAACGACTGGACAAGGATTAATGGCAGCCCCAGGACATTCAGTGCCAATGGTTTTGGAAATATTTACCAACAAAAAGTGTGGCTCGGCGGAGAAGCGGTGATGGATAAAACAGATATCCTTTCCACTTTTAAACTCAACGCCAGTTTCACCTACAAACTCCAGGTAGAAGACAACCAGTACCTGTTTTTCAGTGCCTGGGGTACATTTTTTCAGGCCTCGGTTAATACCGGAAACAGCATTGGCGTTGATCCTAACGACCCACTACTCAACAACCTGAGTAAACTCAACAGCTCGGCTTTTAATGCCGGCTTTGGCATAAATTACAACCGCGACCGTTTCAACCTGGGCATTTCTATTCCTACTTTGTTTGGCTCTGATGACACCTACGATGGATCGACCTACAAATTTAAGGTGCAACGTGAAGTTATGTTTTTCTCTTCCTATCTTTTCGATTTGGGAGAATCATGGCAGATGCAGGCTTTCGGGGTTTTTCGTAAAACGACCAACGAACCTTCCGTGGTGGAAATATCGACCCTCTTTATATTCAGACAACAATTTTGGGGAGGACTTCTTTACCGCACAGGAGGTGCTTTGGCTTT
>DJVY01000169.1:563-7796 GCA_002440885.1 Bacteroidales bacterium UBA6244 | reverse complement strand
GACAACAGCATTGTATCCATCGCCACCACCACATTTGGGCAGGTCGCCACCATTTCCGTCGAAAAACGGATCGGGACTTTGATAAAACGTGATCCGTTCCCAATTATCTCCGGCATCGGTTGATTTCATTACGATTCCATCTTTTATTCCACCGAAAGCCACAAAAGCAATGGTTTCGCCAACGGGCTGTGCCCAGGCATAATCGTCACCACCCCAACCGCTGGTATAATCTGAGCCCATACCTTCGAGGATAACATTCTGTGGATCCCACGTCTGACCTCCATCGGCGGAGCGTGAATAGAGCAAGGCATTGGTAAGGCCTTCGTATTCAACAGCGTTACCTGCCGAAGCAATCACATGGATGACATCGTTGTTTTCGCCTGTGGTTATCATTTTTGGCCAGAGCAGGTCAGGCACTTCTGCCGGACCAAGCAGCGTAAAATGATTCCAACTTCCTGTTCCTTTGGTTTCGCGCCAGCTGAAATACAAACCCGTAGTCAGGTGAGCCACAACGATTTCGCCATTTTCACCATAAGGGGCAATGCTTGGCCATCCGGTGCGCTGGTCTTCAATTCTTTCGGTGGGATAGGCTCCCCAGCTGGTGCCGTTGTAGTAATTGTATCCTGTGCCACGGTCGGCATAGGTGGTAGGGCTCATGCCCCGAATCCAGGTTGCTGACAATGAACCATCATCCCAGGCCAGTAGGCGACTGCCCATGCCCGAGTTGGTCTGGTTGTCGTACCATGTTTCTCCAATCACCACATCTGCTCCTCTTGAGTTGGTAACGGTTGGATTATCATCGGTAAAAAAGGCTGTTCCCGGCACATCATCAATTACCTTGTTGGTCTGCAACACCGTTTCGTACCATGCCCTTGGCTTGTACTGGCTTACTTGTGCAATGGCTGAAACCGAGAAAGCCACCAGGGCCATAAAAAGTATTGTTCTCTTCATTGTAGTTTTTTTTAGTTTGTACTGAATGATAAACTTATTGCTAACAAACTTAATACAATTTATTCAAAACGAGGCATACCTGAAAAAATATTAAAAAAAAAAGAGGCCCATCTGCGACAGGCCTCTTTGTAAAAAATAAGTTCAGCAATTAGTTCACCATCATTTTGCGGGTAACTTTGCTTTGTCCTGCGGTTACGGTATAGAAATAAATACCGGTAGTCAGCTGACTTCCATCGATAACCACGTTGTGTGTTCCGGCGGTTTTGAAGCCATAGTCGTTCATCACTACTTTTTGTCCGGTAACGGTGGTTACTTCAACGCTTACATTAGCCGCCTTGTTCAGGGTAACTTCAACGTAAGTATTGCCATTGAACGGGTTCGGGTAGTTTTGTGAAATTTCCAATGCCTGAGCAGCAGTTTCGTTAACATCCACTGGCAGCGGGGTAACAGGCAAATAAACCATATTGTTCAGGATAGGATCGTGGCTTGGTCCATCGCTTGGTTGCAAGCTGTTTCCCGGCATGTTATCTGTTTGGTACAGGATATGGAATTTGTCGCCGGGGGTAGTTTGTGCAACGCTGGGGAATACACATTCGCTGAAGATATGGAATACGTCACCGGTATAGTCGGTAAAAGCACTAAACATGCCATCGCCTTCGGTAAAACGACCCCAGATGTGGCGGAAGTTATTTTCGCTGTTGTCGAAACCAACTGATACAGCTGAGTAAAACACCTGGATAATTTTGTTGCCATTGCCATCGCGGAAAGCCACCAGCTGAGGCATAGAAGTAAGTGAAGCATAATATGTAGCTATGCCCACGAGTGTGTCTTCGCCGTTAGGTTGTGTCCAGGCAGCCAGGTTGCCATTTTGGTAGAGGTTCATGGTTGTCCAGTCTTCGGGCAGGATGTCGGCCTGAATCATAGCGGTATCCAAAGCCGGCATGGTTTCGTTCCAGTAAACCAGACCATCTGAGTAAGGATAGTATGACCAAGTCTCATCACCGGGGGTGTCGTCCATGTGAATCTGACGGCCGAAAGCCACGTGTACAAGGCCTTCATCGTCAATCACAACAGCATTGTAGCCATCACCACCACCACACTGTGGCAGATCGCCGCCATTGCCATCAAAAAATGGATCAGGGCTGGCATAGAAAGTAGTTCTTTCCCAGTTGTCGCCACCATCGGTTGATTTCATCAATACGCCATCGGCAATACCGCCAAAAGCCACAAATGCAAGGGTTTCGCCCATTGGCTGTGCCCAGGCGTAGTCATCGCCACCCCAACCATTGGTATAGTCTGAGCCCAGACCGTCGAGGATTACGTTTTGTGGATCCCAGGTTTGTCCGCCATCTGAAGAGCGTGAGTACAATAAAGCCATAGTTAAATCCTGGTAAGTTACCTGATTTCCGGCACAAGCAATCACATGAATCACCTCGTTGTTTTCGCCGGAGGTAATCATTCTTGGCCACAACAAATCCGGAGCTTCGGCAGGTCCGGCCAGGGTGAAGTAGTTCCATGTGCCTTCGCCTTTGGTTTCGCGCCAGCTGAATTTCAGTCCGTTAGCTGCCAAATGAGCCACAACGATTTCGCCATTTGCACCATAAGGAGCGATGCTGGGCCATCCTGTTTTTTCGTCTTCAATTCTTTCGGTTGGGTATGCGCCCCAGCTGCTGCCATCGTAGTAGTTGTAACCTGTTCCACGGTCGGCGTAGCCCGTTGGTGTCATACCACGAGTCCAGGTAGCCCCGATGGTTCCGTCTTCGAAAGCATAGATTCTGTTGGCCATGGTGGAGTTCGACTGCAAGTCGTACCAGGTTTCACCCACAACAATGTCGGCGCCCCTGTCGTTGGCAACGGTAGGATTGATTTCACCAGTAAAAACCATTGCTGGTTCTTCTGTCATCATTTTATCCGTTTTTTTCACAGTTTTGTACCATGCTCTGGGAGCATACTGCGAAACCTGAGCTACTGTGGTACCTACAAAGCTAAGTACCAAAGCGAAAAGTAAAATTTTCTTCATGTTTCAATCAATTAAGTTAACAATAGAATAATTAAATATTTAAGGCACAAACATAGTAATAATTTTTTAAAACAGTGAAAAAATGAATTAATAAGCACCACAAACGATTCAAAAATAATTTCGACTTAAGTAATTTGGATAAAAGAAAAAGGTTGCCCTCCATAGAAGACAACCTTAAATTAACAACAATGCAATGTATTATTTTACAAGCATTTTTTTCGTTACCGATTGATTTCCAACCGAAACAGTATAGAAATACAAGCCTGTTTCCAGATCAGACACATTAAGGGTAAACGCGTGAGCACCCAGTGTACGACCGGCATCGGAGGCGGTATAAACCACCTGACCAAGCACATTTGAAACAGCCAGCTTTATGGTTCCGATTTTTTGGGTATTCACCAAAATAACGGTGTTGTCGATGGCCGGATTCGGGGTGTTTTGAGAAACCTCGAAAGTAGTAGTATTTAATTCATTTACACCAACATGCAAAGGAATAGCCAGGTCGACAATGTTGTTGTCGATAGGATCGTGTCCTGCATAACGCTCGGCGATTCCGGGCATATTGCTGGTTTGATACACTGTATGGATTGCTCCATCAGCCGTTGGTGAGCTCGAAGGAAATACACATTCGCTGAAGATATGGAAAACGTCTCCTGTGTAATCCATTGCCTGTGCCCAAATACCATCACCTTCGGTAACTGTACCCCAAATGTGGCGATAGTTAAACTCAGAATTATCAAATCCAAGGCTAACAGCTGAGTACTGAGCATAAACGAAACCGTCTTTGTAAACCAATTGCGGCATGGAAGTCAAAGAAGCCTGGTAAGTGGCTACGCCCACAATGGTATCCTCACCATTTTCCTGAACACGAGCCAACAAATAGCCATTGGCTTCGAGGTAGTCTAAATCAAAAACATCGCTGCCGATCATAGCGCTATCGAGTGGGGGCATATCTTCATTCCAATAGATTAACCCATCAGTATAGGGATAATATGAAGTAGTTCCACTGCCGTCAGAAGCATGCAACATACGACCAAAAGCCACATGTACTTTTCCTGTTTCATCAATAACAGCAGCATTGTAAGAATCACCGCCACCAAAACGAGGCAATACCTGCGTTCCATCAAAAAATGGCTCAGGGCTCAGGTAGAATGGGAAACGTTCCCAGTTTGTTCCATTGTCTGTTGATTTCATCACTGTTCCATCGGTAAAACCGCCAAAAGCCACAAAAGCAATGGTTTCACCCATTGGGGCAGCCCAGCAGTATTCATCGCCACCGTATCCAGGTGAATAATCAGGGCCGATGCCATCGAGCACTACATTCTCCGGATCCCATGTAACACCGCCATCGCTGGTGCGTGAATAGTAAATGGGAGCATCCTGATCGTCAAAAGCTTCATCAAAAAGTGTGGCTATAACATGTACGACTTCGTTGTTTTCACCGGACGTAATCATTCTGGGCCAGGTCAGACCACCTGTACCGGCAGGACCATAGAGTGTAAATGTGCTCCATGCCCCTTCGCCTTTTACCGGACGCCAGCTAAACAAAAGCCCATCAGCACTTGTGTGAACACAAACTATTTCACCTGTTTCGCCATAAGGCGCAACGGCCGGCCAACCAACTCTCTCTGCTTCGATACGTTCGGTTGGAACAGGACCCCAGGAAGTACCGTCAAAATAGTTGTAACCTGTACCACGTTCAGGGTAGGAAGTTGGGTTAAAACCCATGGTCCAAACGGCGTTTCTGGTTCCATCGGGGAAGGTGTAAGTGCGGTGCTGCATAGTGGCATTCGACTGCAAATCATACACAGTATTTCCGATAACTACATCAGCGCCACGATCGTTGGCTACATAAGTGTTGACAACGGCATCAGTAAAAGTGGAAGCGTCTTTAACGGCTTCTTGCTTTTGCATGGTGACTTTTTGAAGTCGTTCTTTCTGACTCATCATCGCACTCTGGGCGAAAGTGGCTGAGCTAAAAACAACGAGCAAGGAAAAAAGTAAAATTTTTTTCATAGTGATAATGTTAAGTTTATAGAATATCAACTGTCAAAAGTAGTTTCTTTTTTTTAAAAAACAAAAAAAACCCGCCGTTTTTTTGCGGCGGGTCGGGTTTAGTTTATTTCAGCTTGGTGAAGCTTTTTCCGGTTTTAAAATTATCTATTCCTGTCCGCAAAAATTCCACAAACTCATTCACGTCGAGATCGTAGGCTCGCGGCTTGGCCAGCACATCGCCCTGATGGCCCAGCAACACGTAATACGGTTGTGCATTTACGCCGAATTTGGATTTCTGGAAGTCAAAATTCTTTTCCCCAAGGGTCTTTTTTAATTTCCCGTCATAATCAGAAGTGTACCATTCTGATTCAGGCAACACAATTTTTTTGTCGTCAACATACATGGCCAAAACGATGTAGTTCTCGCGCAGGATTTGCAGCACTTTCGGGTCAGACCACACGTTCGATTCCATTTCGCGGCAATTCACACAGCCATGTCCGGTAAAGTCGATAAACAGAGGTTTGTCCTGCTTTTTGGCACAAGCCAGCGCCTGATCGAAATCGAAATAGCCCTCCAGTCCGTGGGGCAGATGCAACGACTCGCCGTACTTGGGGGTGTCGCAAATTTCATGGGGCTGAGCGGTATTGCTGTTTCCTGTGCCGGAGTGAAGTTTTACGTTGTTCCTGATCACGGTATTTAAATCGAAGTCATGCGTGGTTTGCGGAGGCGTCCATCCCGACAAGGCCTTTAGAGGAGCACCAAACATGCCGGGGATGAGGTAAACCACGAAACTAAAGGTAATTACGGCCAAAATCATACGAGGCACTCCGAGGTATTTCAGGTCACTGTCGTGCGAAAATTTAATTTTACCCAGCAGGTACAATCCCATAACGAAGAAAATGGCTATCCATAATGCCAGGTACACTTCACGATCGAGTATGCCCCAATGGTAGGTTTGGTCGGCAACGCTTAGGAATTTCAACCCCAAAGCCAGCTCGATAAAGCCGATAACAACTTTTACCGAGTTAAGCCATCCACCCGACTTGGGCAGCTTGTCGAGGGCAGCCGGAAAAATAGCAAACAAGGTGAACGGGATAGCAAAAGCCAACGAAAAACCGAGCATCCCTACGATGGGCAAAATAACTTCACCCTGCGTGGAGAGGGCTAAAATAAACCCGGCTATGGGTGCAGTACACGAAAAAGAAACCAAAACCAGGGTGAAGGCCATGAAAAAAGCGCCCAGATAACCTCCCTTATCGGCTTGCTTGTCGGAACTGTTGACCATCCACGAAGGCAAAACGATTTCGAACATCCCGAAAAATGAAGCTGCAAACACAGTGAACAAAATGAAAAAGAAAAGGTTAGGCAGCCAGTGGGTACTCAGCCAGTTGGTAAACGACTCGCCCAGGGCTATGGACACGATGGTTCCGACAAAAACGTAAATCACTACGATAGAAATGCCATACACCAGTGCTTTGGTAATGGATTTGGATTTGTTTTCGCTTCCATGCATGAAATACGAAACCGTAAGCGGGATCATGGGGTAGATACAAGGGGTTAACAGGGCGATAAACCCACCACCGAGTGCGACGAAGAAAAACGCCCACAACGACATGGTTTTGTATTTTTCCAGGTCGTCAATTGGCTCATCGCCGGCTCCCTGATCCGTTTGTGTAATGGTTTGCTCCGAAGCCGCCCCACCGCTGCCACTGCCCAAAGTAAAGCTAAACTCCACATCTTCGGGAGGTAAACATTTGGTGTCGTCGCAGCACATGTAGTTGAGAAAACCTGTCACCGTAGCCGTTTCCGCTACCAGCTTAACACGCTGTTTGAAAAGGGCTTCGGTAGCGAAATATTTAAGCACCATCTCGAAGTTGGGGTCGTATTCTTCCACTACAGGACTGGCCTCCGTAACAGCTCCTTCGAGTGAGAATCCTGCTCCGGGATTAAAGGTGAACGTAGTAGCCGGTGGCGACATGGGAATGTCTTGCGAATACAAATGCCAATGCATGTCGATGTCGGCCTTAAAAATAAGGTCATATTCGGTTTCACTTACTTTTTCGTGCGAAAAACTCCACTTTACAGGCTCTAATATCTGCGCCTGCAAATGACCAATCCATCCGATTACCAGAAGAAAAATAAAAAAACGTCCCTTCATTTCTATTTATATTAATTCTTAATTACAAAGTTTGCAAAAATAGCATCAATTATTTAGACACCATTCCATATTTGGTTCTATTGACAACCTTTAACATTTAAATGTTGCA
>DJVY01000169.1:0-481 GCA_002440885.1 Bacteroidales bacterium UBA6244 | reverse complement strand
ATTTTATTGTCGATCAGGACATCGCTAACCAGTTTCGACCCGTTCATGCCCAGCGGCACCAACCTGTCGCCATGTCTCCACGGGCGCAGGGTAAGCGGAAACTCTAACTTATCGAAGTCGAAAAGGGCCTGGTCGGGAGTGGTTTTCCAGGTCGAAAGCTGATCGGCCGGAATCACTTCCATGGTCAGCCTGACGCGGTTACAAACACTTTCATTTTCAGGATACAAGGTTGAAGGAGCAACGCTTTCGGACTGCCCGATTTCGGAAATAATAACCTGGTCGCGGTCGATGAGCAAAGCATACCGGCCCGAGACAAAGACTTTACCCACCTGTCCTTTCCCGATGGCCTCAGCCAATGACTTTAGCTGTTCGCGGTGAAAGCCGAAATCATAAAGCAGGTAAAACAACCAGGTCGAAGTGGGTTTCAATGCCAGGAGCTCGCTTATCGGGATTACCACCTGATCGTTTGAAACAAAAAAAA
>DJVY01000070.1:427-12138 GCA_002440885.1 Bacteroidales bacterium UBA6244 | reverse complement strand
TGCGGAGACATGCGGAATTTAGGAGCGTTCGGGGTGAACCTGGGACAACCTGATTATGAATATTTTGACAAAAGCTTTTCGGCTATATCGGGATATAAGGGCAAGTTTTGAATGTACTTCTTATTCCGCATTCTTTTAATGTGATTTTCAACCTTTTTGGCCTGTTCGATAGAACAACATGCAATAGAATAAAAAAGTGTCCAGTCCTTCGTCTTGGCTGTATACTTGCTATTTCCATAATAGTCAGACAGGTGAGCCTTCAAACGCTCCTCCGGTTGTAGTATAGTTGACCCGATATAATAACGGTCAAGTTTTTCGCTGTGTAAGATATAACAATAACACATAAGAGAAAAACCGCTGACTTGGTAGTCAGCGGTTTTGTGGTTAGTGGGCCCACCAGGACTTGAACCTGGGACAACCTGATTATGAGTCAGGGACTCTAACCAACTGAGCTATAGGCCCTGTTGTTTGGAACTATTAGTCAATTAGTCTATCATAATCCATTTTAATTCTGATTATGAGTCACCCCGATAGCCATCGGGGCTAACCAACTGAGCTATAGACCCTGCTTTTTAAAGCAAATTCGAAATTGGTTGATTTCAATTTCGGAGTGCAAAATTAAGAATAAATCTTTATTCTCCCATTATTTTATTTAAGAATTATCACAGGACATTTTTGCATCTGAATGGTTAAAACAAAGATTCTGGCAATTGTGTTTAACGTCTTCCACAGGTTCCTTTTGATCCGCCTCCGTAAAAAATGGAAATCCCAAGTATAAACCCGAAATTGTACCACCCGCCGTTGTTGTTCACCTCATAAACTCCAACATTTTCGTTGAAAAGACTGATTATGAAGGTGAAAAATGATATAAACCCGTGCCATAACCCCATAAAAAAGCCAGCAGGTTGATCAACAAACTCTTGCCCTCCTGGCGCACATGAAGTAAAAAACAGTGCAGCAAAAAGCAAAAACAATACAAATTTAATTCTCGAACTTTTCATGATTCAGTTTTTTTAAAGCATTTTTACCCTGCCAAAATTAATAAATTTGAGTAATGACAATAGAAATTTATACCTCCGACAAAAAACTTAACACAATATAGCGCCTTCTTTTCACCTGGCTTTTTATCGTAAGGATGAAAGATTTTTAATAATTGTACGTTTTAGATTAATTACTACTTTTATGGCGCATGATATTAAACAAATGGATATAAAAAATATAATTTTCGATTTTGGGGGTGTAATACTTGATATTGACCCGCAACTTACTTTTAATGAATTTGTTAACCTTGGATTCAAGGACACTGAGAAACTGCTTTCCCCGGAATTTATGGAGGAAATTGCTGCAAAATTTGAACGTGGCATCCTTACACCTGAGGTTTTTAGAAACAAATTGAGGCAATTTCTCCAGATCGAAGCCACCGATCAGCAGCTTGATGACGCCTGGAATGCACTGCTTTTTGACATTCCGGCCGAAAGAGTTGAAGTGATAAAAAAGGCCAGGAAAAACTATTCTATTTTCCTGCTGAGTAACTCCAACGAAATTCATTACGAACTTTTTGTGCGCGACCTGCAATTACGTTTTGGATACAGGGAATTTGATGACCTTTTTCATAAAGCATATTTCTCGTTCGATTTGCACTTAAGCAAACCCAATCCTGAAATTTATGAGTTTGTGATCAACCAGCATGAACTTAACCCTGCTGAAACGCTCTTCATCGACGACCGCGAAGACAATATTGAAACAGCTCAAATGCTTGGTTTCAAGACTTACCTGCTTCAGAAACCGGAACGCGTGCGGGACTTATTTGTTGATGGTATTTTAAAATCTGACCTGGACATCAAGTAAAACTGCGCCCCATAGTAAGTTTGGGCTCACTAAAGTTTAATCAGCATACTCCTGTTGAATATCAGCGAGCACCTGCATTATCTGAGGTAGTGTCGTAGCTTCCATCAACCTGATTCTGAACGGTTTAAAATGTGGATACCCTTTGAAATAATCTCCCCAGTGTTTTCTAATTTCTGTTAACCCGCGGTATTCACCTTTCCATTCTACCGACTTTTGAAGTTGTATGGTGCTGATACGCACCCGTTCGTTGATGTCGGGAGGATCAAGCAACAGGCCATTGGCCAGAAAGTGCTTTATTTCCCTAAAAATCCATGGATTACCATAAGAACCTCGGGCTATCATCAACCCATCGACACCAAAATTATCTTTAAAATATTTTGCCGAAAGAGGATCTACCACGTCTCCGTTTCCAAAAATCGGGATGTGCATACGCGGGTTGTTTTTAACCTCCCCAATCAGTGTCCAGTCGGCAGGAGTGCTTGAGCGTTGCGGGCGGGTTCGCCCATGAATGGTTAGCGCCTCAATCCCAACATCTTGCAGACGTTCGGCAATTTCAACAATGTCTTTGTGATCCTCATCATAACCAAGACGGGTTTTTACTGTTACCGGTAACTTCACGGCTTTGACAACGGCAGCGGTCATTTCGACCATTTTGGGAATATTATTCATAATTCCCGATCCAGCACCTTTGGCTACTACTTTTCGTACAGGACAACCAAAATTGATGTCAATCACATCCGGCTGAGCGGTTTCGGCATACTGGGCCGCCTTGGTCATACTTTCAATATCATGGCCGAAAATCTGAATCCCAATCGGTCGTTCAAAGTCGTCAAAATCAAGCTTTTTTACACTTTTCGCCGCATCGCGGATAAGCCCTTCCGATGAAATAAATTCAGTATACATCATGTCGGCTCCAAAAAGTTTACACACATAACGAAACGGAGGATCAGTTACATCTTCCATCGGGGCAAGTAGCAGCGGGAAACTGCCTAAGTCTATATCACGGATTTTTACCATCTAGTTTAAAAGTTGAATCAGTAAAGCAACGGCAAAAGTATTAATTTTGGCGTTTCTAAAAATTTGTATCGAGAATCCACGTTATGCAGCACATTCAAATCCAATCGCCCTGGCACAGATTAATTTTATTCATTGGATTGGTGTTATTGTTTTCTATCCTCAGCGCCTTTTCAGGACTTCTGGTTGGTGTGGTATGGCTTAACTTGTCGTTGCCCGAACTGGCGCAGATGGTTGCAAATCCTGTTTCAGATCAAGAGATTGCCTTTTTGCGGTTTTATCAGTTTATCAACCAGATTGGCATTTTTATCTTGCCCGTTATGGTGTTGATGTATTTTACCAAAGGAAGGCTGTCGGAAAACCTGTCGCTAAACACCATCCCATCGGGAGTTGCGGTGGTAATTACCATCCTGTTGGTTTATGTTTCGTTGCCTTTTAACGGATTTCTCACCGAATTGAACGAAAATGTGACCTTTTCACCTTCACTGGCGGGCGTCGGGGAATGGATGCACGAGAAAGAAGAGCAAGCCAGGGTACTTATCGAAGCCATCTTAGCATCCGACTCCATAGGTGTGTTGGCAGTAAACATGGTGGTGGTGGCATTGATGCCCGCTTTGGGCGAAGAACTCTTTTTTAGAGGAGTACTGCAAAAACTATTTTTCCAGATAACCAACAACGTGCACTGGGCTGTCATTATTTCGGCTTTTTTATTCAGCTTTTTCCATTTACAGTTTTTCGGATTTCTTCCAAGGTTTTACATGGGATTGGTATTGGGCTATTTATTCGTTTTCACCCAAAACCTCTGGATTCCCATCCTCATGCATTTTGTAAACAATGGCAGCTCTGTATTGCTGTATTATCTGCATAACACCGGATACATTCGAACTCCTGCCGAAGATTTTGGCACAACCCAAAACACAGTTTACATCATTGGCAGCGGCCTGATGACCCTGTGGCTCATGGTGATGCTTTACCAACGGCTGGGTGCAGATCGGTTTTTTAAAAAACACTATTAAACCATGTCAAAAAAACCAAAAAAGAAATTCTATGTGGTCTGGAAGGGGTTAAAACCAGGGATATACGACAACTGGGACTCGTGCAAAAAACAGGTTACCGGATTTGAGGGCGCTCAATACAAATCATTTGCAAGTCATGAAGAAGCCCAACAAGCTTTTGGAAATCCATTTGAGAAAATAAGCGGGGCAAAAGGCAAAAAAGACCTGAACACCCTGACTACCGAAGAAAAGCCCATTTTGGAGAGTATTTCGGTAGATGCTGCTTGCGCCGGAAACCCGGGAACACTTGAGTTCAGAGGAGTTTTTACCATGACCGAAACCCCGCTTTTCGAACGCGGTCCCTACGAAATGGGGACGGTAAATATTGGCGAATTTCTGGCATTGGTTCTGGCCTTGGCCTATTGTAAAAAGCACAAGCTCAACTATCCCATCTACTCCGACTCGAAGACAGCCATCTCATGGGTGAAGAAAAAACAAGTGAACACCAACCTCGTTCGCACGCACAAAAACGAACAACTTTTCGTGATGCTCATTAACGCGCAGAACTGGTTGCGCGAAAACACCATCGCCACACCCATACTAAAATGGAAAACAGATATCTGGGGAGAAATTCCCGCTGATTACGGGCGGAAGTAGTTCAGCCAATCACAAGGTGCATGCTAATGCAGATCCAACCCATGCAGCATGTATAGGCTGTGCATCACGGTAGGATAAATTTCATGCATGTATTCCTTTACCGCCTTTACGCTACCTGGCAAGCAATATATCAGGGTATTGGATAAAACACCGGCAATGGACCGACTCAACAACGCAGCGGGTTTTTCAGTACCGTATTTCACTCTTACCAACTCCATAATACCCGGAATTTCTTTGTCGAGCATGGGTTTAATCACATCAGGAGTAATATCTTTAGGCCCTATACCTGTTCCTCCGGTGGTAAAAATCACATCCATTTGATCGTCTACCAGCTGTTCGATCATGGCCTGCAAAAGCGCACTGTCATCAGGAATCAAGTGATAACTCACCGAAACAGGTCGTTTCAGACCCAAAAAATGTTCTTTGGTATAACGTTCAATCTCTTTGCCGCTCAGGTCTTCATAAACCCCTTCGGAAGCGCGGTCGCTAAGTGTGATAATGCCCACACGAATTACCCTTGGCACGTAAGTCAACACATCACCTGATTGCAGTGATCCTGGCGTAATTACGCGGGCAAAAATGCCTTCCTTTGGCATCACACAATTACCCACTTCTCTGTAAATCTGGCAATTGCTTCCATGACACTTTTTCCCGATCTGTGTTACTTCAAGCGTAACTTTCTCGCCTACAAAACGATCCAGCGGATGGGTTTCATACAAAGTAACCCCTTTACTAGTAATATTTTCTGCAAACTCTCCATGTTGTATTGCCCTTCCGGCTTCAACAGAGAATTTTTCTACACTTTCCAGTCCCAACAAACTCACCTGCCTATGCCATTTGCCGGAATGGGCATCGGTTTCTATTCCATTGAAATTGAGGTCTATCTTCGGAACAGGATGCTTGATGGTTCCTTTTTTGGTTGAAATATTGACTGATATTACGGTTATGGATTGTGTCATATTATACTCGATTTTATTTTTTCTACTAACCTTATTTCGCCTAAAACCATTGACTTATCCACGGCTTTACACATATCGTAAATGGTGAGGAGTGCAACGGAAACACCTGTCAGGGCTTCCATTTCCACACCGGTCTGCCCTATTGAAACAGCCTGACATTCAATGGCTATACCATCGCTTTCTACACGTGTTTTCACCTCCACTTTTTGAAGCATCAGGGTATGACAGAGTGGAATAAGCAGGGCTGTTTGCTTGGCCGCTTGTATGCCTGCAATTTCGGCCACAGTGAGCACATCTCCCTTTTTCATCTGGTTTTGAACAATCATTTGCAGTGTTTCAGGATGGAGAAAAATTTTACCTGCGGCCAAAGCAACGCGTCGCTGTTCAGGTTTTTCACTTACATCTACCATTTTGGCCTTTCCCTGTTCGTCCACATGACTGAATTCACTCATCTTATCCTCCGATGTTGTAAAATGCATTTCTTTTATTGTGGTGTCCTGTTTTGGGCTTGTCTCCTATGGCCTGAAGCAAGGCCGATTCCACTCCCAATTCACGGATATTATAGCCCATATCGCTCATCAAACACGGAACCAAATCTCCGTTAGCAGTTAAGCGAATCCTGTCGCAAAGGGCGCAAACACCACCTTTTCCTCCTTCCACGGGATAAAAAACTCCTGTTTCCAGTTTCATTTCGTGAATAAACCGGAGTTGCAAATTATTGTGGTCGCAAAAGGCTTTCAATTCCTCCTTGTCGCCTAGAATGGTCGTTTCGTTGAGCACACAGTTAATTTTAATGGGCGCAAACCCTGCTAACTGTGCGGCTTCGATGCCCTTAAGCACCGAATCGACCGATCCTCCTCGCGTGAGGTAAGCATATCGTGTGGCATCCAATGTATCCAGACTGATGTTCACTCGGTGAAGTCCTGCTTCCTTCAGGGGCAAAGCCATGGCCTCTAATAATTGTCCGTTGGTGGTCATGGATAAGTCTTTAACCCCCTGAACATTGGCAATCATTGCCACCAAATCTACAATTCCCTTGCGCACCAATGGTTCACCGCCTGTTATCCTGAATTTATCGAACCCCAGGTCGACGGCTCTTTCAACTACCTCAACAATCTCCTCAAAACGCAACACCTCCTGGTGCGGGATGGTTTTAACGCCTTCGGCCGGCATACAATACCTGCATCGGAGATTACAACGATCGGTAACGGAGATGCGCAAATAGCGGATATTTCGATTAAACTTGTCGTACATCGATCATGGTATTTTCATTTAATTGCAGCTGCCCTAAAGGAAAACAGGCCAACCCGAAAGCCTCGCCGTATGCCATGAGGTGAGCAGAGCCGTGATATTCAATTGGAAAAACATGATGGCCGACCAGTTTCACAGGAAAAAACAAATCGCGTTCAGCTTTCTTTCTGGTCATGGTCTGACCAATTGGGAATTGGAGTGGGGCAGGAAGTTTTTGTCCGGCATAAACACCTAAAAGGAGCGGTTTGATAAACAATTCAGACTGTAACAAGCTGGAGACCGGATTGCCGGCCAGACCGAAGATCCATCGCGACGACAGCGTACCAAACAAAGCAGGCTTTCCGGGTTGAATGGCCACTTTATTGAATTTGACTTCCACACCCAACGAAGCGAGCGCCCGGGAAGAAAAATCCAAATCACCCACAGAAGCACCTCCGGTAAAAACAATTCCATCCACAAGAGGCAGCAGCTGCGCGATAGCTCCCTTTATGGTATCCAGTTCATCATAAATAATGCCCAGGTTGATAACCTGAGCACCCCATTGTTCCAGTTGGGCTTCAATTTGCACTGAATTGCTGTTTCGTATTTGCGGCGGCACAGGAACTTGAGAAGGGTCAACCAACTCGCTGCCGGTAGAAAATAACCCAACTACGGGTCTTCTGTAAACAGGCACAACCGTGCATCCAGCCATAGCCAAAATGCCCAGATGTGCCGGATTCAACTTAACTCCTTCATTGAGCACCAGATCGCCTTCTTTTTGATCTTCACCCTGATACAGAATATTTTTCGCAGATCTTGCGGCATTAATTACAATGGTGTGTTCATCCACCAAACTTACCACCTCTTTCATCACCACCATATCGGCTCCCGCAGGAATTATCGCGCCTGTCATAATTTTGGCGCATTGCCCCGGACCAATCACTTTCTCGGGCTTTTTACCGGCAGCCACTGTTTCAACAACCTGCAGAGGCTGCAAAAAGTCCTGCTCACGCATAGCGTACCCATCCATGGCCGACTTATTAAACGATGGAACATCCATATCGGTTATGATGTCGGCAGCGAGCACACGGTTGATGGCCTTTTTTAGGGGCACATACTCCGTCTGCCTTTCCAAAGTCGGCGTATCAAGTATCAAATCGATGGCATCAGATAAACTAATCATAAGCTAAAATTCGGTATTACAACCAGGAGAAAAACCCCCTGTTTTTGTAAGTGCGGCAAAATTAGTAAAAATGAAGAAGAATAACGGATAGCTTATAAGATTCAGCATTAAAACATCTGCACCAATACGGGGTTAGATTAAAATTTAGAAAGGAAATAAGACCAAGGCAATAAAAAAANNCGGCCTCGTCGTCCCGAACGACGCGCGCTAACCGGGCTGCGCTACACCCCGAAATCAGTTGGCAAAATTAATGCTTTTATTAATTCACACAACCTTTCATCAGGCATTCTACCTTAAAAAACTATGGGGTGGCGTCTCGCCTCTTACATTGGAACGCTGCAAGGTTTTGGCGATTACAGCCTTTTTCTCCTCGTTGGTATAGCGCGACCAGTTACCAATTTCTTCGATGTTTCGACGACAGCCAAAACATATGCCGTTGCTGTCGCGGTAACAGATTTTAATGCAGGGGGATGGAATTTCAGTCATAGATAAATGTTCGTTAGCGTTATGTGGAGTAAATCTTTCGAAGTGCAATGCGATACTACTATTTTCGTGAGCTACATCTCGCCTTCTCCTTCGAAGCCGGACGACTCTCCCGATTCTCTTCCGGATTTTTGCATTTTATAGTTGTTGAGCTTATAGGTCAAAGTAACCATGAAATAGGGTGACTTCCGCTCAAAAAGCAGATATTGTTTCAAATCAGGGGTTTCAAGGGTGGTTTCGTAACGGGCTGTTGATAATAAATCGTTGGCTTGTAGTACCACGGTTAGCTTTCTGCGAAAAAAGTCACGGCTTGCAGCCATGTTTAAAACATAATAACCTTCGCGTGTGCCCTGTGCAAACACCGAAGGACTGTTGTAATTCCCTTTAACCTGAATTTTGGTAAAATCGCCTGCCATAAAGGTATTGTTTACTCTGGAGCTCCAATCCACACTGGTTTGTTTAAAAGGTTCGTCGTACAAAGTTCCTTCGATACGGTAATCGAAAACATTGCCCATCAGTTCTAACTTCCACCATTTTATCAGATCCAGGCTTAACATGGCCTCGACCCCCAAACTATAGTCAGTGCCCACATTTTCGAACGTGCTTAGCATGATGTTTTTATCGTAAACACTGCTCACCCGTTGTATTTTGTTGTGAACAATCCTGTAATAGGCATCGAGAGAGATAAAGTTTTTCCCGAACTTCTTTTGATAGCCTAAATCATAACTGTCGATGTATTCTGGTAAAAGTTCAGGATTTCCCTGCCTCACATTATAAGCATCCTGAACGGTGATAAAAGGCTCGAGAAAATAACCCCGTGGGCGTTCGATACGTCGTGCATAGCTTACCATAAGCTGATGATCTTTTGGCAACTGATACGACAAATGTACCGAAGGAAAGTAGTCGAACCTGTCGAGCATATAGGTTGTATTTTCGCCTTCCAACTCCATTTTTCTGTTGGTGTATTCGCCCCGCAAGCCCACCATGTAGCCAAATTTTCCGGCTTCACCTGAAAAAGTGGCGTACAAAGCGTATACGTCATCGTTGTATAAAGAAGTATGGCCATACTCTGGTATGAGGTCGTATTGATGACTGCTCAGGTTATAGTTCTCCACCGTGTTAATGTCTTTCGATCGGGCCAATAACGACTGAAAACCAGCTTCGAGCTTGTTGTTTTCAAGGATTGGCCGGGTGTAATCGGCTTTTATCCTTACACGTTTCATTGGTCCGGTTTCAGTAGAACGCTGCCCGCTAACGATGGTACCGGTGGTGTCGGTTAATTCGTTTACCGAAGATTCATCACCATAACGACCATCGTAAATTACCTGCAAAGCCAGTTCATGTTCAGGATGACCAAACTGATGACGGAAATCAAAGTTCAGTGTGTAATAGTTTCCGCCTCTCTCTCCGTCTTCGATGCTGGTGTACAGATTGTGGTTTCCGCCCGGAATCGTCCATTCGTCATAATTAGAAACCGCATGGCTGTTATGACCTCGTGACCCAAGAGTAATTCCGAAATTGGCAAAATCCAGCTCAGTAAGGTTGAGTTCGATGCCCATTCTCAGGTTTTTGTTTAAACGACTTCGTTCGCGGTCGCCGGAAGAGTTGGAGAAAAAAGTGGTGTCATCAGAAAAAGTGGTGCGCTCGCGGGTCATGTATCCAGGATGTCTCCGGTTGTTGTAATCACCACCGAGATAGACGTTATAGTTTTTCTTTTTGTAATTCAGCAGGAAGTCGCCACCATAAGCATCAAACTGACCCAGGTTGGCATTAAAAACACCATTAAACCCTTCCAGCTTAAGCTTTTTCATTTTAATGTTTATGATTCCGGCCGTACCATCAGGATCGTATTTGGCTGAAGGGTTGGTGATGATTTCAATGTCGGCGATAGAGGAGGCCGGTATTTGAGTGAGAATATCCGACGGATCCAGCACCGAGGGTTTTCCATCGATTAAAACAGTAAACCCGCTACTACCACGAAGTGTAATGTTTCCTTCCAGATCAACCGAAACAGAAGGAACCGATTGAAGAATGTCGATGGCCGTGCCTGAAATGGCAGTGATTTGCTTATCGACATGTATCACTTTGCGATCGATTTTGTATTCAACGGCAGGCGTTCCGTCCACAATTTCCACTTCATCCAGGTTGAGCGAGCTCCGCTGTAGTTTTATTTTCCCGAGATCGACAGCCCTTTGATCGGATGAAGTTTGAATGCGACTCCGGTAAAAATCACTGTATCCGATAAAGGTAATCTGCAAGTCATAAGTCCCGAATTCAAGCCCCTTAAAACGAAAGCTTCCGGTAACGTCGGTAATCAGGCCATCGACAAGCTTGCGCGAGTCGTGGTGAAAAAGTGCAACCGTGGCAAACTCCACAGGATTCTTCGACAGGGAATCAATAACCACACCGTAAAGCGTGGCCTTCAACCGCATATCGTCGGGCACAACGGCCTTAAGTAAAGTGGACATTAAAAAAACAACAATGAATATATATGGTCTCATTTATCTAAATTCTTTAAAGGGTGGCAAAGATAATGTAATTAAGCTTTTTGCATTCTCAGTGCCCTTTGGACATCGGTTGGCCAGGATTTATTCCGCCTGATTTAAAAATTCGAGATGCAAAACAGAAATAATCCCGATCCGGGAAAACAGATCCAGCCCATTTTACGGATTTCCTGCCACGGGCCACAACAAACAAGGCCAGGTGACAGATAAGAGCCCATTTGTCGCGGGATTTAACCCAAAAACCCGGCAATGCTTTTTTGGTAAAAAATGTTTAATTTTGCCGCTTCATTTTTGGCCCCATAGTTCAAGGGATAGAATNNATTGATTTACAGCGTATAATCAGGAAGCACAACGGGTTGAGTTGGGATAAAATCGGTGGTTATTTGGATTTTTTTGCTTAACCTGAAGCCCGGTGGGGCGGTGGATTGAGCTTGTCGAAACCCCAGATGGCAATCGGGGTTTGGTCGGGCGCTGAAGGTCGGTTATATTTCTATCTATCACGCTTTGGTGCATTATTGCTTCAGTATTTCAATCAGTTCTTTATTTATATACAAAGTCTCTCTCCCAACTTTTTGAGATTCAAGAATCCCAATATATTCAAGTTCTTTTAAATATCTGGAAGCTGCTTTTCTTTCTACCCCTAATTTATTTACAACAAATTCGATTTTCGAGTATGGTTGTTCAAATAACAATTCAATCAGTTCTTTTCGATAAAGTTTGGGAGCTTTTTCTTGAACTTTTATTATTGTATAATCTAGTTGGTCTTTGATATTTGTAATCCTTGTGATGGTATCTTTTGATGTACTCTCAACAGCTTTAAGCATAAACATTATCCATT
>DJVY01000070.1:271-420 GCA_002440885.1 Bacteroidales bacterium UBA6244 | reverse complement strand
CTTATTGGCAATGATATAAGAGCTTAGGTACAAAATAGGAACATCAATTGATTCGTTTAGTATTAAATACAAAATATTTAGAATCCGACCAGTCCTGCCATTTCCATCATAAAAAGGGTGAATGCTCTCAAACTGATAATGCAATATTG
>DJVY01000070.1:0-223 GCA_002440885.1 Bacteroidales bacterium UBA6244 | reverse complement strand
TGTCATTTTTCAATACAGTCCCAGGCATGCTTCTAATTCCAGCAGTATTATCAACCAATTCCTGTTGAATACTTACAATATCATTAATTCTTAAAAAACCTTGCTTTTTTGCAAGGGCATATCCTTGAAGAATTGCTTTACGGTAATTTACAACTTCTTTAATCTCTGGTGACATGTGAGTTTTATTAATTGTCAATGCTTTATACAGCTCATCTTGTGTTGT
>DJVY01000005.1 GCA_002440885.1 Bacteroidales bacterium UBA6244 | reverse complement strand
GTGCAAAGTTTTCCCAAAACCGGAATTGATCCTCCGGGTTAACAACACTGTTTACCCGAATAGCTTGACTTTGTGCACTTTCCAGGTATTGCCCCAGCAAATCGACCAGAGCGTGGCCCTGCTGCCTGAACAGGTCAGGGCTGTATACTTTTTTTAAGATATCTTCCATAAAATTGTTTTCTTCAAAAGCCCGTAAAATTAGAAATAAAGCAAACCTTACTGACTTTGATTACAATTTTTAATGCGGTTCATTTTGCACTGAGCTTTTTATAGTGTATATTTGTGGACATAAAGCTTCAAAAAATTACTCCCATGACTACTAGATTTACCGATCAGGATCTTCGGATGGAAAACCAAACACTCAGGGAGAAAATTGCTAATCAAGAAGTTGAAATAGCGAGGCTGAAACAAATGCAAGAAAAGGAAATTGACGACAAGCTCTTGCAGATGCACAACCTGATGCAATACATTATTGAGCACGCTAATGGAGCAGTGGCCGTTCACGACAAAGATATGAACTACGTCTACGTCAGCAAGCAATACCTTGAACAATACGACATACAAGATCGCCACATCTTAGGAAAACATCACTATGAAATTTTTCCTGATTTGCCACAAAAATGGCGGGACGTCCATCAAAAAGTATTGAAGGGAGAAGTGTGGTCTTCCGAAAGTGACCCTTTTACAAAACCAGATGGCACTACCGAATGGACAAGATGGGAATGCCGCCCCTGGTTTGAATCTGATGGCCGCATTGGCGGCCTCATTGTTTATACTGAAGTGATTACCAACCAGGTAAAATCGCTACAGGCGTTGAAAGAGAGCGAAGAAAGATGGAAGTTTGCCCTTGAAGGAGCAGGAGACGGCATTTGGGACTGGGATTTGGAGACCAACGAAATTTACTTCTCTGACCAGTGGAAAACCATGCTGGGCTATGCACCACACGAAATTGAAAACACATATGATGAATGGCAGAAGAGGTTACACCCTGACGATCAAAAAAAGACACTTCAGGAAGTAAACCGTTGCCTGGCGGGGGAAACCTCGGTTTACCTGAACGAACACAGACTTCTGTGCAAGGATAAAACCTACCGCTGGATTTTGGACCGCGGCAAGGTCATCAGGCGTGATGAAAAAGGCAAACCTCTTCGTTTTATCGGATCTCATACCGACATTACCGAACGAAAACTATTTGAAACCAAACTCGAAATTACCCAATTCGGCATCGATAACGCTGCTGTGGGAGTGTACCAGGTGGAAGAAGATGGCACTATCCTATATGCAAACAAATACGCAGCGCAAAGTTTAGGTTACTCCTTAACCGAACTCAGGGGTAAGTCGCTGTTTGAAATCGACCCTACATTTAATCCGGAGAACTTTAAAGAACACCGACAACAGACCAGAAAAGAAGGAAACAGAACTTTCATTTCCAAACACCGAAAAAAAGACGGAACACTTTTTCCGGTTGAGGTTACGGTAAACTATTTTCATTATGGTAATCAGTTACTTTCCTTTTCATTTGTTAAAGACATTTCCGACCAAGTGAAGGCAGAGAACGAACTTATTGATCGAGAAAGAATGTTCAGAAACCTGTTTGAAGCCGCCAATGCAGGAAAATCAATTACTCAGCTATCGGGAGAAATAACTGTAAATCAATCTTTTTGCACCATGCTGGGCTATAGTCGTGAAGAGTTGGAACACAAAAAGTGGCAGGAAATCACACCGGCAGAAGACATTGAGGCAATTAACCAATTGCTGCATCCATTACTCAAAGGTGAAACCAAAGCAACCCGTTTTAACAAACGATACCTGCATAAGGATGGCAGTATTCGTTGGGCAGACGTGAGTGTTGCCGTGAAGCTCGATGATCAGAATAAACCAATTTATTTCATCTCCACAATAGTTGATATCACCGATCGGGTAAAAACGGAAGATGAACTGAATCACATCAGAAAAAACCTTGAAAATGAGGTTTACAGCAAGACCAAAGAACTCAACAACCGCATCGAAACACTGGAACGATTCAGAAATGCCACCATCGAACGTGAGTTCAGAATAAAAGAGCTGATTGAAGAAGTTAATCAATTAAAAAAGCTGAGGCATGAATAATCTTAGACCAATTTTTAAGTCGTGTATTATACTTCTTCTTTTGTCGGTTGGCTTTTTTTGTATGCCTTCAGTTGCCCAGGAAACAAAGCCGCAAACTGAAATCAGGGTAGGTATTTATCAAAATCCGCCTAAAGTCTGGATAAATGAAGAAGGTGTTCCGAAAGGTATATTTGTCGATTTACTCGCCGAAATGGCCAGAAACGAAAACTGGGAGTTAACTTACGTTCCTGCCAGTTGGAACGAATGTCTGTTAAATCTGGAAACAGGCGTTATCGATTTGCTCCCCGACGTGGCTTTCACGGCAGGAAGAAGCAGCCAAATTGATTTCAGCGAGCAGGCCGTTATCGAAAGTTGGTCGCAAGGCTATGCTAGAAAAGGTGTGGACATACAACGTCTACCAGATATAGCGCATAAGCGGGTAGCCGTAGTGGAAGGAAGCATACAGCAAAAAACTTTCAACCAGCTGATGAGGGGTTTTAACATTCCTTATTCAGAAGTGCCTACGCATTCCTTTCAACAAGCCTTTTCGATGGTTCACAACGACTCGACCGACATTGCCCTCGCAAACTACTCCTTTGGTGAAACTTACCGAGAGGCTTTTCAACTCGAAAAAACCAACCTCATATTTAACCCTGCTTCGTTGCATTTCGGAGTAAAAAAAGGAACCCATCAGCATCTTATCCAAGCCATTGACACTTATCTGTATGACTGGAAAAACACACCGCGTTCACTGTATTATCAAACCCTTAACCAGTATTTAAAAAATGCATTGTTCGCCCCCGCCAGAGTCAACTACCAATTAATCACACTGTTATTCATTGGAATCGGCTTGATTGCATTGATGGCTATCCTTATGTCGAGAAAGCAAGTACGGTCAAATACCCGAAAACTGCGGCAGTCGAATATTAAGCTCAGAGAAGGAGAAAACAAGTTTAAACAGTACATCGACAATGCGCCCTATGGTATTTTCGTGGTCAATGAAAGAGGGGAATACCTGGAAGCAAACTCGAAAGCCTGCCAGATTACTGGCTACAACGATTCGGAAATTATTGGCCAAAGCATTTCAAACCTTACAGCTCCAGAACACCAATCCGCAGGTTTTGATCATTTTACACGTGTTGTCCAAGAAGGTCAGGCTATCGGCAATTTTGCTTTCATTACAAAAAATGGAGAAAAGCGTTATTGGACTGTTAGAGCTGTTAAGCTGAGTCAAACCCGATTTCTTGGTTTTGTAAATGACATCACTGAAGAAAAACAAGCCGCAGTCAGGATTAACCGACTTGTTAGCATCGTGGAGCATTCGCTGAATGAAATTTATTTGTTCGATACAATTTATCACAGGTTTATTGATGCCAACACCGCTGCCCTTAATAACACGGGGTATTCATTGGACGAATTGAAACAAATGACTCCATTGCACCTCAAACTCAATTTGTCGGAGGATGAATTTACAAGGATAATCAACCCCCTACTATTGGGAGAAAAGGGTGAAACATCTTTCGAAACACGACATTTTAGAAAAGATGGATCATGGTACGATGCAGTAGTACAACTGCAACTTATCACCGATGATCAGGAACAGCTTTTTGCAGCCATCGTGCTGGACATCACCGAGCGAAAAGAAGCCGAAACGGAGCTAAGAAACCTGAAGAACCACCTTGAGATGCAGGTTGCCGAAAAAACCAAAGAGTTGAATGCACGTATCGCCGAACTGGAGCACTTCTACGATGTGACCATTGAACGCGAGCTGCGCATGGAAGAGCTCAGGAACGAAATCAAGGTGTTGAAGGAAAAACTAAAAGCATCCAAATCATGAGCGAAAATAAAGGCAATCTAGAGTTCCGGATAATTACCCTTGCCCTGCTGATGGTGGCACATTTAATTGCTTTTAGTCATCCGGACACTTTGGTCGACCATAACTTTTTGAAAGGTTACCCCAACTTCGATACCATACTCATTGGCTCAGAACCTGATTACCCTCCTTATTGTATTGTTGATGAAAATGGCCAACCCGATGGTTTTTCATTAGAACTTTTTATGGCAGCAGCTAAAGCCGCCGGGCTTCAGGTAAAGATAAAAATCGGCATCTGGGAGGTGATAAAAAACGAACTGGCTAACGGAAAAATTGACGCTCTCCCTTTGGTTGGACGAACACCTGAACGCGAAGAAATATTCGATTTCACCTTGCCTTATCTTAAATTGCATGGAGCTATCTTCGTAAGGAAGGACACCAAAGACATCCTCTCACTGGAAGACTTGACCGAAAAAAAACTCATTGTCATGAAAGGAGATAATGCAGATGAGTATGCAGACCGGGCAAGGCTTGCTAAGACAATTATCCATACCAACACTTTCGAAGAAGCGTTTCAGATGCTGGCCAACGGCGAAGGTGATGCCGTTATTACCCAACGGGTTATGGGGTTGCGTCTTCTTGAAAACATGGAAATTAACACGATAAAACCACTCGACATTAACCTGCCTGATTTCAGGCAAGACTTCTGCTTTGCGGTAAAAAAGGGAAATCAGGAGCTGCTTAATCATCTAAATGAGGGGCTGTCGGTGGTAATAGCCAACGACACTTACCAGCACATTTATTTTAAATGGTTTGGACCTGTTATTAAAGAAGAATTGAGCACTGAGGATGTCGTGAGGGTGGCTCTGTTTATCTTTTTTCCGCTGGTGATAATTATGGTTGTCCTCTGGGTGCTTGTCTTAAGAAAAGAAGTTAAAAGAAGAACCCGAAGGCTCAGAAACGAAATTACCAACCACAAAAACACCTGGCATGAACTAACGTTGAAACAAGAAAAACTTGCTGCATCCGAAGACCAGATCAGACTGTTGCTCGACTCCACCGCCGAGGGAATTTACGGCATCGACAAAAATGGTAATTGCACGCTCATCAACAAATCGGCCATCGAGTTACTTGGTTACGATAACGACTCAGAGATCATAGGAAAAAATGTGCATCACCTGATCCATCATTCAAAAGTCGATGGGAGCAACTATCCTATTGATGAATGCGCAATTTACAATTCTTTTATCGCAGGTAAGAAAACGCATATCGATAAGGAAGTTTTATGGAAAAAAGATGGGAGCAGTTTTCCGGTGGAGTATTACTCCTATCCCATACAACAAGGAGAACAGGTTGTTGGAGCTGTGGTCACTTTTTGGGATATTTCCGATAAAAAACGAACAGAGAAGGAGCTTTTAAAACTAACCGAAGAGCTTGAGCTGACTGTTGAAAAACGTACTGCTGAGCTAAATGAGAAAGTCCTAAAACTCGACAAAAGTCAACAGGCCATGCTTTACATGGTGGAAGACCTGAACAGAATTGCCTCTGAGCTTAAAAATGAACGCCGCAAACTTGAACTCTCGAACAAAGAACTGGAAGCCTTTACTTATAGCGTTTCGCACGATTTAAGAGCTCCCATGCGCGCCATCAACGGGTTTTCGAACTTCCTGCTCGAAGACTACGCCGACAAACTGGATCAGGAAGGAAGACGCTACCTGGACACCATTAAGAAAAATGCCATTAAAATGGATAAACTTATCACGGATTTACTCAGTTTGTCGCGCGTTACCAAAGCAGATCTGGTTTATACAACGGTTGATATGAAACAAATGGCCACACGCGCTTTTGAGGATATGGCCACAACAAATGAAAAACAGGATTTTAATTTTGAGATTAAAAATTTGCCTTCGATAAAGGGTGACGTTACTTTACTCACCCAGGTTTGGCAAAACCTGATTGGCAACGCCCTTAAATACAGTTCAAAAGCAAGTGTAAAAAATATTGAAATTACAGCCGAAGACTCTAAAGACGAGGTCGTTTATAAAATTTGTGACTCAGGTGCCGGTTTTAATGAAAAATACAAGGACAAGCTTTTTGGCATGTTTCAACGCCTGCATCGCGATAATGAGTTTGAGGGCACTGGTGTGGGACTGGCCATTGTAAAGAGAATCATCATCAGGCATGGCGGACGCGTGTGGGCCGAAGGACAAGTTGATCAGGGCGCACGGTTCTATTTTGCATTACCAAAACAGTAATTAAGTTTAACTTTAAAACCGCATAAACATGGACGAAATTAATCAAGTCGAAATTCTGATAGTTGAAGACAATCCCAGCGATGCCGAAATGGCACTCAGGGCTTTTAAAAAAAACAACCTAACCAATAAAATACTGGTGGTAGAAGATGGAGAGGAAGCGCTGGATTACCTCTTCAAGAAGGGTCAATATGCGACCAAAAATAAAGACTCACGACCAAAAATAATTTTACTCGACCTCAAACTCCCAAAAATTAACGGACTCGAGGTACTGAAAGAAATCAAAAGCCATCCTGAAACCAAAATTATTCCGGTAATCGTGCTTACTTCTTCTAAGGAGGAGTCCGACATCATCGAAAGTTATCAACTTGGGGTTAACAGCTACATCGTTAAACCAGTTGATTTTGAAAAGTTTGTAGAAGCGGTGCGCGACCTTGGTTTTTACTGGCTGCTACTGAATCAACTCCCTTGAATTGCGAAAAGGCATTCCCCATATAAATGACATACGGAATAACGAATAAAAATAATTACTTTTAGGCCGTAAACCATCACTGGTTATTATCGCAAATATAAACACTATGCACCACAACGAAAGACCTATACGCATACTTTTTGCCGAAGACATTCCCACCGATGTGGAATTGGCCTTACACGAAATTAGAAAAGGAGGCATTCAATTCGACTATCGCGTGGTTGACACCGAAGAGGGATTCAGAAAGGAAATCACTGATTTTACTCCTGACCTCATCATCTCAGATTATGCCATGCCGGCCTTCGATGGCATGAGCGCCCTGTTAATCACCAGATCGTTGTCCCGTTTTATCCCATTTATCATGCTCACCGGCTCAATGAACGAGGAAACAGCCGTAAAATGTATGAAAGCCGGTGCAAACGATTATGTAATCAAAGAACAAATCAAACGCCTTCCTTTTGCTGTAATGGAGGCGCTCGAAAAACTTCAGGCCAGGATTGAAAGGGAAAAAATAGAAAAACAACTCCGTGAAAGCGAAGAAAAGTACCGCAATCTGATCGATTCGGCCACCGATGCCATCGTCACCATCAACGAGAAGGGCGAAATTGTTAGTTGGAATAAAGGCGCTGAAGTCATGTTTTTACACCACGAACAGGAAGTAATTGGCCGAAATGTTGAGTTCATCGTCCCGGAAACGTACCGAAATCAGCACGCCGGATTTGTAAGTCAAGCTGTTCAAAGTGGATCGATGAAACTCAGGGGTCGAACGGTAGAATTCGAAGCTGTAGATAAAAAAGGTCGGTTGTTTCCCATCGACTTATCCTTATTTAGTTGGAATTCATCGGCAGGTCAGTTTTTTACAGCCATCATACGCGATGTAACCCAACGTAAACGCATCGAAAAAACACAACAGTTTCTTTATCAAGTATCCAGAATTTCTCTCAACAGTGTAAACTTGTCGGATTACCTCGAAGCCATTCACAAAGAACTGCAAAAAGTTCTCAAAGCCGACAACTTCTACATCGCGTTGTACGACCAGCAAACTGATAAATACATGTTGCCCTATCATGTGGATGAGTTTGAAGATTTTACCAATACAGATTCAATTTCACTGAAAAACACCCTAACCGATTACATTCGAAAAACGGGTGAAGCCCAACTTATTACGCAAGAAATTGAGAACAGGCTACACCAGCTCGAGAACATTCAACTTGTAGGCACACGATCCAGTGTATGGCTTGGTGCTCCACTCATCGACTCGTCTACTTCAGCTGTGATTGGCGTTATTGCCATTCAGGACTATGCAAACGAAAACGCCTATTCTAATGACGATTTAAACACCCTTAAAATCATTGCGGCCAACATAGGCATTTTTATCGAACGCATTAAAAACCTACAAAACCTGAGACTGTCGGAACAGCGGTTTAAATCGTTTTTAAATTCAACTTCAGATATTGTGCAGCTCGAAGATGAAAAAGGAAAATTGCTGTTCGCGAACAAGACCTTTATAAATCTATTGGATGTTCCCGACGAAGCTATCCAAGGCAAAACCATCTCTGAGCTGCTTCCACCCAATTTGGCTCAGGCCTGTGAGACATCCAACAAGCTGGTTCGCGAATCGGGCAAGGTATGCACGTGTGAAGAAGTTTGGGGAGCCCGGATTTTTGAAACCCTTAAATTCCCTATCGATCTGGGCAATAACAAAACCGGAATCGGAGCCTTTATCCGCGATGTCACTGAAAAAAACACTACCGAGAAACAACTTAAGCTGCTTAGCCGTGCGGTAGAACAAAATCCTGTTTCAATTGTGATTACCAACCAGGATGGCATTATTGAGTACGTTAATCCTACTTTTACAGCCATTACCGGCTATACCTTTGAAGAAGCGAAAGGTGAAAATCCGCACATCCTGAAATCAGGAGTCCAGCCTCATAGCTTTTACGAAGAAATGTGGAACACCATCCTGAGCGGGAAAGATTGGGAAGGACAGGTGATGAACAAAAAGAAAAATGGAGAACTCTACTGGGAATCTGTTGTTATATCGCCCATTGTTAACGAAAAGAATGAGATTACACACTTCGTTGGCGTGAAAGAAGACATCACCAAGAAGAAAAAAATGTTGGAAGACCTCATCGAAGCCAAAGAAAAAGCGGAAGAAAGCGATCGACTCAAATCAGCTTTTCTGGCCAACATGAGTCACGAAATCAGAACACCCATGAATGGAATCCTCGGTTTCACCGAACTGCTTACCGAGCCCCGGCTGAGTGGTAAAGAGAAAGACAAATACATCGAAATCATTCAAAAAAGTGGAAACCGTATGCTTAACACGGTGAACGACATCATTGAGATTTCGAAGATTGAAACCGGACAGGTAACCAAAACAATTGCCCCGACCAATGTCATTCATGTGATGACCGATTTGTTTTACTTCTTTTCAGGTGAGGCTGATAAAAAAGGATTGGAATTTGTTCTCGATAACCAGGATAGCCTGAATGAGGAATGGATAGAGACAGATCAGGTTAAATTTGTTTCAATAATGACGAATCTGATAAAAAACGCCATTAAATATACTGATCAGGGTGAAATACACATGGGCTGCAACAGAGGAGAGAAATTCATGGAGTTTTATGTGAATGATACGGGTATCGGAATTCCAAACGACCGTCAGCAAGCTATTTTCGATCGGTTTATTCAGGCTGACATTGCCGATAAAATGGCCTTACAGGGCTCAGGCTTAGGGCTCTCGATAAGTAAATCCTACGTTGAAATGCTTGGCGGCAAAATCAGAGTAGAATCAACGGTCGGACAAGGTTCTACCTTTTATTTTACCTTACCTGTCACCAAATCCGCACCTGTGAGTCAAGAGGAGGAAGTGGCAGAAAAACAAGATGTTCCAACACGCAAACTAAAAGTTTTAATTGTAGAGGACGATGAATCAGCCTGTATGTATTTCTCCATCGTACTCGAAAAATATGCAAGAAAGACACTGATGGCTCATTCCGGGAACGAAGCCCTCGATTTAGCCCGAAATAATCCTGACATCGACCTGATACTCATGGACATAAAAATGCCTGACATGGACGGCGCAACAGCCACACGGGAAATAAGGAAGTTTAACAGCACAGTAAAAATTATTGCCCAAACCGCCAATGCCCTACCAGGAGATAGGGAAAAAGCATTGGATGCCGGTTGCGATGACTATATCACCAAGCCTGTAAACAAAGAAAAATTACTCGAAATGATTTACCGACACACGTCGTTGTAAACATGCGCGATTTTAAAATGTTCTGCTTTTGGCTCATGTGCTTCAGGATAAAATACCACCCGCACACTGTCGCCCGGTGGTACGTCAAAGTAGTTATCTGAAAACCATCCCGGAATCTCAGCGGTCAGGTGCACTCCTTTGGCCAGCTTTGTTGCAGT